>NZ_LIQQ01000459.1 GCF_001418565.1 Streptomyces graminilatus
CTGGGGGCGGAGCCCCCAGGAACGGGACGGGAACGGGTAAGGGCGGCGGGGGCGAAGAAAACCCCCGACCCACCGAGCCTCACCCCCGACGCGCCGAGGAGGCCGACCGACCGCCGGGTATGTGAACGGGCTATCATCTCTGTCGCCATGCAGACGAACGCCTCGTACACCAGCCTTGTCGCGGTCGGCGACTCCTTCACCGAGGGCATGTCGGACCGGCTGCCGGACGGTACGTACCGGGGCTGGGCCGACCTCCTCGCCGCCCGGATGGCCGCCCGCACACCCGGTTTCCGGTACGCGAACCTGGCCGTGCGCGGCAAGCTGATCGGGCAGATCGCCGCCGAGCAGGTGCCCGTCGCGGCCGCCATGAAGCCGGACGTGATCACACTGGTGGGCGGGCTGAACGACACGCTGCGCCCCAAGTGCGACATGGCCCGGGTGCGGGGCCTGCTGGAGGAGTCCGTCGAACGCCTCGCCCCCGCGTGCGAGCAACTGGTGCTGATGCGCAGCCCCGGCCGCCAGGGCCCGGTCCTGGAGCGCTTCCGGCCGCGCATGGAGGAGCTGTTCGCCTGTGTCGACGACCTCGCGTCCCGGCACGGCGCGCTCGTCGTCGACCTGTACGGCGCCCCCTCGCTCGGCGACCCGCGCCTGTGGGACGTGGACCGGCTGCACCTGTCGGCCGAGGGCCACCGCAGGGTCGCGGAGGCGGTCTGGCAGACCCTCGGGTACGAGGCGGAGGACCCTCAGTGGCGTACGCCGATGCCCGCCACCGCGCCGCCCGGCTGGGGCGCCCGCCGGGTCGCGGACGCCCGCTTCGCCCGGCAGTACCTGCTGCCGTGGATCGGCCGCCGGCTGACGGGGCGTTCGTCGGGGGACGGGCTGCCGCCGAAGCGCGCGGAACTGCTGCCGTACGAGGGCTGACGGCCGACCCAAACCAGCGAGACATCCCACATCTGAGTATTGCTCAGTCCTCGGCATCGACTGAACGAAAGTATCGATCCTCTCAAATCGCTAGATTTAGCTGGCTTTTCGAGATTTTTTGCGCCGAGCTCTAGACACAACCAGGTGCCGTCCCTGCTAATCCATCCCATGTCCTTGGTGAGCGTTACACCACGGACATGGGACGGAAACGTGAGGCTTCCGGCAGAAGCCACCCCACCCGTACCGGATCCGGCGCACCGCCATGCCCGGCCGCACCACAGTCACGCATCAGCAGACAACGGAGTCTCATCGTGCAACTGCCCGACCTCCCCCTGGACCGCCGGCGCTTCCTCGCCGCCACCGCGCTGACGGTCGGCGCCTCGGCCCTGCCGGGCTTCGTGTTCGCCAACCGGGCCGCCGCGGTCGTCCCGCCCCAGGTCACCCTCCCGGCGCGCGGCACCTGGGACAACGCCACCGCCTCGGCGTGGACCGACGGTTTCCTGAGCGGCAACGGCGAGTACGGCACCGTGTACTACGGCGCGCCCACGCTCGAGAAAATGATCGTCAACTACCACAAGCTCGTGCTGCCGAACGGCACCCGGAGCACGATGCCCCCGGACCTGACCTCCGTACTGGAGCCGGCCCGGAACAAGGCGCTGGCGGGCGACTACTCAGGGGCCGCGTCGACCTTCGCCAACGGCTGGAGCCTGAAGTGGACGCAGACGTTCCACCCGGGCTACGAGCTCCAGCTCAGCACCCCGGGCATGACTACGGTCAACGACTACGCCCGTATCACCGACTTCCGCACCGGTGAGGTCACCCACACCTGGACCGACTCCTTCGGCGTCTGGAAGCGGCACGTCTTCGTCTCCCGCGCCGACCAGGTCATCGTGCACGAGCTGCTGCCCGCCACCGGCCGCACCGTCGACACCACCCTGAGCGTCAACACCGCGCTGGACTCCACGCCGACCAGCGTCTCCTTCGCCACCACCGCCACCATCTCCAACGGCGACGGCTACCTGAACATGCGCGGCACCTACCCCGCCGGGAAGGGCGCGTTCGGCTACGAGGGGGTCACCCGGGTCGTCGTCTCCGGATCCGGCGCCTCGGTCACCGCCAGCGGAAACACCCTCGTGGTCGCCAAGGCCACCAGGGTTCTGCTGCTGACCAAGCTCGGCCGCTACGAGACCTCCACCGCCTGGGACGCCAAGCCGTTGCAGGCCGCGCTGGCCGCGCTGACCACCGACTACGCCACCCTGCTGGGCAGACACGCTCCCAAGCACCAGGCGATGTACGACCGTTCCAGCATCGACCTGAACGTCTCCGCCGCCGACCGCCAGTTGGCCACCAGCGACCTCATCGCCCGTCAGAAGTCCAACAGCGGCGCGGTCGACATCGCGCTGCTGGAGCGGATGTACGACTCCGGCCGCTATCTGTTCGTCAGCTCGACCGGCATCCTGCCGCCCCGCCTGACCGGCATCTGGACCGGCACCTGGGCCGGCTCCTGGGCCGATGACTTCACCACCGACGCCAACATCAACTTCCAGGTCGCGGGCGGCAACATCCTCGACCTCACCGACGCCATGCAGGGCTACTTCGACCTCGTGCTCGGCCAGTTGGCCGACTGGCGCGACAACGCGAGACGGTTCTACAACGCCCGCGGTTTCCTGGCCCCGTCCCGCACCGACGGCGAGTACGGGCACATGCTGCACTTCAACAACGGCAGCTTCCCCGGCCAGGCATGGACCGGCGGCGCCGACTGGATGCTCTACCCGCTGCTGGAGTACTACCAGGTCACCGGTGACACCGCCTTCCTGAAGAACAAGCTCGGCCCCGCCCTGATGGAACTGGCCCTGTTCTACGAGGACTTCCTCACCCGCACCGACTCGGGCGGCAAGGCGGTGTTCGTCCCCTCCTTCTCCATGGAGAACACCCCGGCCAGCACGGGCCAGTCCTTCTGCGTCAACGCCACCGGCGACATCATGGCCGGCCGGCACGCCCTTCAGGCCGCCATCGACGCCGCCAACGAACTCGGTCTGGAACAGGGCAGCGGCAAGGGCGTGGCCCGCTGGACCGCCCTGCTCGCCAAGCTGCCCGACTACACGGTCAACGGTGACGGAGCGCTGGCCGAGTGGTCCTGGCCGGGCCTGACCGACCGCTACGACCACCGGCACGTACAGCACATGTACGGCGCCTGGCCGCTGCACGAGATCAACCCCGAGGACAATCCCGACCTCGTCAAATTCGCGGCCAAGGCCCTGGACAAGCGCGGCGACGCGAACTTCTCGGCCCACGGCAGCATTCACCGCGCGTTGTCCCGCGCCCGCCTCAAGGACGGGCCCGGGGTGTACGCCAACCTGCTGAAGATCTACGGCAAGAACATGGTCTGGCGGTCGCTGATGACCTCCCACAACCCCAACCTGGACATCTACAACTGCGACGCGGCCAACTCCATCCCCGCCATCGTGGCCGAGGCACTCGTCTACAGCCGCCCCGGCGTCCTGGAGATCCTCCCCGCGCTCCCCGACCAGCTCGCCCAGGGCACCATCAAGGGCGTCCGTGGCCGCAACCGCATCAGCATCCAGTCCCTGACCTGGGACACCGTGGCCCGTACGGCCACCGTCAAGCTCACCTCGGACATCGACCAGGACATCACCTTCATCTGCCGGCGCGGCATCACGTCCATCAGCACGGCCGCCACGGTGACGACGTCCTCGCTGGGCAGCCACGCCCGGAAGGTGTCACTGAGCGCCGGTACGAGCACCACGATCACGATCGGTCTGCTCACCGGAGTCTTCAAGCTGGTCAACCGCCGCAGCGGCAAGGTCATCGACATCTCCGGCGCCTCAACGGCCAACGGCGGCGCGGCCATCCAGTTCACGTACTCCGGCAGCGCCAACCAGAAGTGGAAGCTGCTGCCCGACTACGACGGCTCGTTCCGCCTGTCCAACGTCAACAGCGGCAAGGTGCTGGACAATCCGGGCGGCTCGACCGCCAACGGAACGGCGCTCGACCAGTGGTCGGACGGCAACAGCAACAACCAGTGGTGGAAACTCGTCCCCACATCCGGTGGCTACTACCGCCTGATCAACCTCAAGAGCGGCCTCTGCGCCGACGTGAACGGCGGCTCGACGGCCGACGGGGCGAAGATCATCCAGTGGCCCACGGGCGGCGGCGACAACCAGGAGTGGCAGCCCGTAGGAGTGTGACGGCGCCGGCCTGACGGCCCTCACGAACGCGTCGGCGTTTCGGCACAGCGCAGTACGGCCTCCCTGCTCAAGCACAGGGAGGCCGTACTCACTTCGTGGCCGGCTCAGAGCCGGTGGGGAACTAGATCGGGACGTTGATGCTCGTCGCGTCCCCGGCCGCCTTCGTCATCGTGGGGCCGGCGGCGAACGTCGTGGTACCGGAGGGGGCCAGCCAGAAGGTGCTGGTCGCGTCACCGACGCTGCGTACGACTCATCGCCCACCCGAGTCGCGCCGCATTGCCCCCAGAGGGCGGCACGACCGGCCGCCGCCCCGGCGCGCAAGACTGGCGTGACCCAGGTCTCGTAGGTTCCACCGAACTCATCCCTGGCGCCGACCTGCACGAAGCGCCAGTAGAATCCGTGACCGGATTCTACTGATCAAGCTAAATGCCCAGGTCAGAGGGTCTTTATTGCTCCCCGTGGGGGCTCGTATCTCACATTCCTGTCACCGTTTGACGGCTCTATGGCGGGAGCGTTGTCGCCGTTGCGTTCGGCAACTAGCCAGTAGTCCTCCCCATGGCCACCCTGATCTGCGAGCCTGTCGCGACTCGCCGCGGTAGGAGCTTCCGTCGATGGGTGTGGGCGGCCCGGCTGGAATTCCTGAGCCTTGACAGGCCCGTTGCTGCACGGCGGTCGTCGGCGATCGGGTGGGTATCCCCGATCATGAGAGCCCTACCGTTGTGCTTGCCGGACCTCGCTGTGACCAACGTGTTCGCCCTGCTGCGCCCGCTGCTGATGAGCGACCATGGCAAGGACATCGAGATCCTCGGGCACTGTCACGTTGGCTGAC
>NZ_LIQQ01000046.1 GCF_001418565.1 Streptomyces graminilatus
CTGCCGCCGCCGCGCTCTGGCTCGCGGCGGCCGACGCCACCGAGTCGACCTTCTGCTGCTGCTCCTTGACCGCCGACTGCACGGCCTGGCTCGCCTGGGAGCTGACAGCCGCGCCCGCCGTCGAGGTGATGGCCGGCTTGAGCAGGCCGAACCACGCCGCCGCCAGGGCAGCGGCAGCCGCGGCGGTCAGCGCCAGCACCTTGGGCAGCATCGCCGGCATCAGCGGGCGCTGCTCGTACGCGCCGTCGATGGGTTCGCCCGGCTCACCGGCCTGGACGACACGGACCTGGAAGGCGTGCCGTTTCTCCGCCCCGCGCAGGATGCGGTGGCGCGGCCGTACCGTCAGCTTGAGGTGGCCCTCCTCCCCGGGCGCGAGTTCGGCCTGCTCGGGGTGGACCCGGTACCGCAGCTTCTCGTCGGTGTCCCAGGTCGCGAGCGACACCTCGGCCGGCATGTTGCCCCGGTTGCGCACCGCCACCTGGAACCCCGCGCGGAGCCGTCCCCGGTTCGAGCGCGGGAGCAGCGCCGCCTCGACCTCGTGGAACGGCAGAACCTCCACCGCTCCTTCCGGGACCGTCACCTCCTGCGGTCGTTCGGAGGGCACGACCCGTACCGCGAAAGGCAGTTGCCCGACAGGGGCCTCGGGCGTCCGAGGGGGCTGGAAGGTCAGGGTCACCGTGTCGCCGGTGCCGGGGTAGAGCGACAGCTCGGCCGGTTCCACCACGGACCAGGCCGCCGGCGCGCCGACCACCTCGAACCGGTACGCCTCGACGATGTCACCGCCGTTGCGGACGTGCAGCGTGACCTGCTGACTTCCTCCGGGCTCGACCGAGAGGGACGGGGGAGCCAACCGCGCAGTTGCTGTCATGGCCCCTGACTGTAGGAAGATCACCGCTCCGCGCCAGGACCCGATCGGGAAGAACCCGAGGCAACATCCCTTCCCATTAGCTTCACATTAAGTGCACGCAAAGTCCGTAAGTGCATGCTCGGTGCTCCCTTGGTTTCGACATTCGATACTTGACATTCGACATCGACACCTGATTCGACATCGACACCTGGCCGGCCGGTCCTCACCCGGTCATGGCCGGGAACGCAGGAGCGCGAAGTGGAACGTGTTGCCGTCTTGGTCCTCGCGGAAGACCAGATCTCCAGGTCGGGCGTGGTCAGCCAGCTCAAGCAGCGTCCTGAACTGTGGGTACTCCAGGAATCCGAACACGCGCGGGCGGCGGTCGTGTTCGTGGTCTCCGAATGCGTCGACGACCACACCGTGGTCCTGCTGCGCCGCCTCGGCCGTACGTCCGCCGCCCGCGTCGTGCTGATCGCCTCGCGGGTCGACGACGCCGGCCTCGTCACGGCGGCCGAGTGCGGGGTCCTGGGCGTGGTGCGCCGCTCGGAGGCCACCCCGGACCGGATCGTCCAGGTGGCCCTGCTCGCGGCCCGGGGCGAGAGCAGCATGCCGTCCGACCTGCTGGCCCGGCTGCTGGCCCAGGTCGGCAAGATGCACCAGCAACTGCTCGACCCGCGCGGGCTGTCGTACTCCGGGATGAGCACGCGGGAGATCGGCGTGCTCAAGCTTGTCGCCGACGGCTTCGACACCCGGGAGATCGCCGAGAGCCTCTCCTACTCGGAGCGCACCGTGAAGAACATCCTGCACGACGTCACCAGCCGGCTCCAGTTGCGCAACCGGACCCACGCGGTCGCGTACGCACTGCGGCAGGGCCTCATCTGAGGCTCTTCGCGGGGGAGTTCCAGGGGCTCCTCGAACCCCGGCCCTTACCCCACCGTCCGCCGCTCGCCGTACGGGCGTCCGCTGCCCGATGGGGTAACGGGTTCTGCGTCCTTCTCTGCGCTGCCGTACGGGGTGCGCCCACCGGCGGGCGACCAGGATCGGCCGTCTGACCGTCCGGGGGCGAGCGCTGGCTCCTGCCCCGGTGCCGAGGAATCGGGAGGGAACGAGCCGGTGCGCCCTAGCGTTCGCATGCCGCGTGCTCACGGGAGCCACGGGAGGAGCAGGCGCCTTGCCGTCAGGGCGCTCCCGCTCCTGCTGCTGGGGACGCTGCTGGGCATCGTCACCCCGGAGGGAAGCGGTAACGCGGCGCCGACCGACACCGCGGCCCCGGGGCGGGTCGCGTTCTACGGCACGCAGCACCGCAGCCTCGGCACGGTCGCCCTCGGTGCCGGGAGCGCCACGGCCAGCGTGCCGCTCTTCCCCGGCCCGCAGCACTACGACGACGACGCCTCGGCGCAGGGCGACGCCGTCGTCTGGACGAGTCTGCGGGACTCCGCCGAGGCCCAGGTCTTCATCCAGCGCGGCGACGGCCCCGTCATCAGGGTCACCACCGGGGCGACCGGCGTACAGCACCCACGGCTCTCCCCGGACGGCAAACAGGTGGCCTTCGCCGCCACCACCGGCCGTACCGACGGGCAGCACGACATCTGGGTCGCGCGGGTCGAGGACGGCCGCACGTCACGGATCACCCACTCCGGCGACAACACCTGGCCCGCCTGGTCGGCGGACGGCGGACAGCTGGCGTTCAGCGCCCGGCTCGGCGACGCCTCCTCGTACCAGCTCTTCACCGCCCCGGCGGCGGGCGGCGGCGGGCCCGTACGGCAGCTCACCACGGCGGAGGACTGCGCCGACGGCCCCGGCGCGACCGAGCCCGCCTGGTCGCCGACCGGCGCCGGCACGCTCGTCTACACCTGCGAGGGGCGGCCGGGGGGATATCCGGCCGAGGACGGAACGCACCTGGTGCTGCGGTCCCCGAACGGGGCCCAGTCCCCGGCGCTTCCGGCGAACTGGCAGGGCCGGGAGGGCAGTTGGTCGGCGGACGGCACGAGCCTGGCCTTCATCACCCACGGCGAGCCGGGCAACAACGACTGGCGGGACCTCGTCTACACGGCGTCGGCCGGCGGAGCGGCGGCCCCCGTCCTGCGGCTGACGGAGAACCGGGAGGTCAGCGGCCCCAGTTGGTACACCCCGGCCGGAGGCGACACCGAGCTGCTCGTCGCCCGCGACTCGGCGGAGGCGTCCCGCGATCCCGAGCTCTCGGACATGCTGCCCGACGGATCCGACCCCCGCGACCTGGGTCTGTCGGCCGCCGCCCCCGCCTCCAACAACGGCTGGACCGGCAGGGGACCCGTGTACTCGCCCGACGGACGCCGGATCGCCTTCGCCCGGATCGAGCGGGTGAGCAGCGACGAGTTCAAGCCCCGGATCTGGATCGCGAACGCCGACGGATCCGCCGCCCGCCCGCTGCGCACCCTGTCTCCGGCCGACCCCAGGGAGACCTCCCCGGCCTGGTCGCCGGACGGCCGCCGGATCGCGGTCGTGCGGGACGGCTACGTCGCGGACCGGCACCGGATCTGGATCTCCGTGATCGACGTCGCCTCGGGGCAGGAGGTCTTCGGCGTCGACCAGGCGGCGGGCGAACTGGACCTGGACCCGTCGTTCGCGCCGGACGGCCGCACGCTGCTGTTCACCCGTATCACCGAAGGGAACAACGAGAACGAGCGGGACTGGACGGCGATCTGGTCGGTACGCGCCTTTGACGGCGGCGGAGCGACCGACCTGACCGCGGTCTCCGTACCGGACAAGAACGAACGGCGCGACGCGGCGCCCGCGCTCTCGCCGGACGGTTCCACGATCGCCTTCGTCAGCGCGGAGGGCGTCTGGCTGATGGACGCGGACGGCACCGACCGCCGCCCGCTCCCGGACGGCACCTCCGACCGGACCGCCCCGGCCTGGTCCCCCGACGGATCACGGATCGCCTTCACCGGCCGGTACCTGGAACAGCGCCGGATCAACACGGTGGACCTCGCCACGGGCACCCGCACGGTCCTGCTGCCCCTGGGGTACTCGGGATCGCGCGCCGACGGCGGCTTCCAGGAGTCCCCGGCCTGGCAGCCGACCGCCGACCTCGACACCTCGCCGCTCTCCCTCCCGGGAGAACTGAAACCCGGCGACAGGACGACCGTCACGGTCGCCGTACGCAACCTCGGCCCGGTGGCGGAACCGGCCGCGCGGCTGGTCGTCTCGGTACCGGCGGGCCTGCGCCTGACCGCCATGGAGCCGGGCCCGGATCCGAGTACGGGCAGCTGTGACGTCGCCCGGTTCACCTGCGACCTCGGCGCGCTGACCGTGGCGGCACAGGTCCCGGTGACACTCCACCTCACGGCCGTGGCAGAGGGCTCCGCGCTCCTCGTCTGGACCGTGTCCGGCTCCGTACAGGACCCCGACACGGCCGACAACCACGCGACCGCGCAGCTCACGGTCGGCGCGGCACCCACGCCGCCGCCGACGCCGCCCCCGGCCCCACCGGCGGCCCCGCCCGTACTGACCGTCGTGGCGACCCCCGGCACCGGCACGGGTACCGCCTACGTCGGCGGCGCGGTCACGGTGACGTACACGGTGACCAACCCCGGCCGCCGGGCCGTCGAGGGACTGTCACTGGCCGCCGTACTCCCCGAAACCTTCACGGTGAGCGGGCTGCCCGACGCCTGCCGGACCGCCGCCGGGTGCGCGCTCGCGGCCCTGCCGCCGGGCGGCTCCGCCGTCGTACAGGCAGTACTGACCTTGACGGCGGCCGGCCGCTACCGTCTCGGCGCCTCGGTGAGCGCGACCTCGCGGCCGGCGGCGGGCGGTGCGGTACGGGCCCACACGGACCTGGCGGTACGTCAGCCGGTGATCACCGCGGGGCCGCCGGTCGGCCGACCGGGCACGGTCACGCTGGTCCGGGGGACGGACTTCCCGCCCGGGCTACCGGTACGGCTCGCCTGGAACCCGGGCATCACGGCGGCGGCCAACCCCGCCGTCCCCGGGGCCGACGGGACGTTCGTCGCGCAGATGCTGATCCTGAAGGGCGACAGCACCGGCCACCGGACGGTCACCGCCTCGGGCACCGGGTTCGGGCCGGTCACGGCCCCCTTCCTGGTGACGAGGGACCAGTTGCTGCCACCGCTGTGGCAGGCCGTCACGGACGGCGGCCGGCCGGCCGGTACGTCGGCCGGTGCGCCCGTAGGTACGCCGGTCGGCGCGAACCCGGGTGCGGGCGCGGCGCCCGTCCGGCCTTCGTCGGGCGGGCGGCGACCGTGATCCATGAGGTGGACGAGGCCCTGCGGGGCCTGCTGGCCGAGGAGATCCTCGGGGAGACCGGCGCCGAGGTGGTCTTCGAGGCCCCCACCCGGGAATGGGTGGCCAGACGCTCCGGCGCCCCCGCCGTCAACGTCTTCCTCTACGACGTACGCGAGGACCTCGACCGACGGCAGGCGGGCCTCCGCGACGAGGTCGACGACCAGGGCCGGACCGTACGGCGGAGCGAACCGCCCCGCTGGTACAGCCTCTCCTACCTGGTCACCGCCTGGACCCAACGGCCCCAGGACGAGCACCGGCTGCTGTCGCTGCTGCTGGCGGGCCTGGTGGGCGCGGGCAGCCTGGCACCCGAGCGGCTCACCGGTTCACTGGCCGAGCTGAACCTGGCCGTCCCGCTGGTCGTCGCCCACCCGCCCGCCGGGCACCGCGCGCTGGCCGACGTCTGGTCGGCACTCGGCGGCGAACTCAAGCCCTCCCTCGACCTGGTCGTGGCCGCTCCCCTGGTACCCCTCACCCGACCGGTCGGCCCCCTGGTCACGGACGGCATGGAAGTGCACATCCTGGACAGGAGCGGCGGCCCGGACGGGACCCGCCGCAGCGAGAGAAGGCGCTCGCGCCATCAGGGTGAGCACGGTGGCGTGCACAGGGGCGTGGACGAGGCCATGCCCGACGGGCAGCCCCCCGAGCCCAGACCGGACGCCGCGCCGATGCTGGGCGCCCGCCGGGTCCGTGGCCCGGGAGCGGGCGGTACGGCGCCGGGGACGGTACGACGGTGAACGGAACGTCAGTGGAGACCTCTGCGGAGACCTCTGCGGAATCCGCGGCGAGGCCGTCCGCGAAGCCACGTCCCGCCGCCGAACCCGGTCCCGCCCCGGCCCACCGGGCGCCGCTCGCCCGCCTCGGTGTCGTCGAGGAGCTGGTGCGCGCGGCGGTGGACCGTCGGCGTGGCACCGACCCGCATCCGGACGATCCGCTGCGCGGCCTGTACCTGTCCGAGGAGTACATCGGCCGCCTGCTGGAGCGGCCGGACGGCATCGGCTCCGGCCCGCGTGAGGGGTCACCACCGGCTGGTGCGCCGGAGCCAGGTGCCGACTCCGGTGCCGACCCCGGTGCCGAGCCCGGTGCGGAGTCGACCGGGAGTCGGGGGGCCGGGGCTGTTGCGCCTGTGGAGTCGCTCGCCCGGCGCTTCGGGCTGAGCTCCTTCGATGTCGACGTCATCCTCGTCGCCCTCCTCCCGGATCTCGACACCGGCTACGAGCAGCTGTACGGCTATCTCAACGACGACGTCACCCGGCGGCGGGCCGGTATCGGGCTCGCCCTGGACGTGCTCGGCGCCGACGCCCGGCATCCCGGTGTCCGCGCCCGGTTCTCCGAGGGCGGCCCGCTGGTGGGGGGCGGGCTGCTGGAGATCGAGGACACCGGCAGGCCCTTCCTCGCCCGGGGACTGCGCGTGCCGGACCGGGTGGCCGCGTATCTGCTGGGCGACGACAACCCCGACCCGCGCACCGACGCCGTACTCCGCGTCCTGGATCCGCCGGACCTCTCGCAGGAGGGTGACCCGGCTCCATGGCAGGCGGCCGATACCTCTGTGGCCGCCCCCGTCGCCTCCCTCGCCGCCGCGCTCCGGGCCGGCGTACGGCTGGTTCATCTGCACCAGGAGCAGGGCGGGTCGGCGACCGGTACGGCGGCCACGGGCCTGCGGCGGGCCGGGCTTGCGGCGCTGGCGCTCGACCTCTCGGCGCTGGCGGCGCTGCCCCACCCGGAACATCTGGTGCCGGTCGCGGTCCGGGAGGCGCGGCTGCGCGGCGGTGGACTCGTCGTGGGACCGCTGGAGGCGCTGGAGCCCGTCGCCCACCCGGAACACCGGCTGCTGCTGCGTACTCTGGCCGCGCTGCCCGTGCCGGTCGTCTTCACCGGGCGCCGCGGCTGGGACCCCCAGTGGGCCCCGGCGAGCCCGTTGGCCCTCACCGTTCCCGGGCTGGACGCCGACCAGCGCGCGGCCCTGTGGCGCGAGGCGCTTGCCCCGGCCGGGGGCCTCGCGGACGGCGAGGGCAGCGAGGACGAAGTCGTCGTGGACCTCATGTCCGCCTACGTGCTGACGCCCGAGCAGATCCGGCGTGCCGCCGTGACGGCGCGCGGTCTGGCGGCGGCCACCGGCGGACGTGTCACCCGGGCCCAGTTGAGCACGGCGGTCCGGGCGCAGAACGCCACCGGGCTCGACCGTCTCGCCCGCCGTATCGAACCGGCCGTCGGCTGGGCGGACCTTGTCGTGCCGGAGGCGGTGAGCGAGCAGCTCGGCGAACTCGCGCGCCGGGCTCGGCACCGGGAGCGGGTGCTCGGGCAGTGGGGCATGCGTCCGGGCGGTGGCCGGGGCCGGGGCGTGATGGCGCTGCTCGCGGGGGAGTCCGGCACCGGCAAGACGATGTCGGCGGAGGTGATCGCCGGGGACCTGGGCCTGGACCTCTACGTCGTCGACCTCTCCTCGGTCGTCGACAAGTACATCGGCGAGACGGAGAAGAACCTCGAACGGATCTTCACCGAGGCTGCCGGGGTGAACGGCATCCTGCTCTTCGACGAGGCCGACGCGATCTTCAGCAAGCGCTCCGAGGTGAAGGACTCCCACGACCGCAACGCGAACATGGAGAGCGCCTATCTGCTCCAGCGCATGGAGTCCTTCGACGGCATCGCCGTCCTCACCACCAACCTGCGGTCCAACCTCGACGAGGCGTTCATCCGCCGGCTCGACGTGATCGTCGACTTCCCCGTGCCGGCGGCCTCGCTCCGCCGCGACCTGTGGGACCGCTGCCTGGGCCCCGCGATCCCCCGTGACGACGGGCTCGACCTGGACTTCTGCGCCCGCTTCGAACTGGCCGGCGGCTCGATCAGGGCCTGCGTGATCACGGCCGCGTATCTGGCGGCGGAGAGCGGGCGGCCGGTCTCCACGGCGGATCTGGTCGGCGCCGTCAAGCAGGAGTACCGCAAGCTCGGCCGGCTGGTCCTGGACCACGAGTTCACGCCGCCCCTGGGCGGGGCGGGCGGTGGGCCCCGGCGGGACGGCTGAGGCCGCCCGGGCCGCAGCGCCCTTCCACCTTCACCGAAGCCGAATTGTGAGGACACCTCGCATGAGAATGCTGGAAGAACCGGACCACCCGGAGCGACTCCACCGCGCCGCGTCGCACGGTGGAGAGCAGGGTGGACAGGCAGTCCCGGCCCACGTCGCGGCGGCGCTCGGTGCGGCCGGCCGGCTGACGCCTGCCGCGGTCCTGGCCCTGCAACGGAGCGCCGGGAACGCCGCCGTCGTCGCGATGCTGCAACGGCAGGCCGACGCGGACCGGCAGACAGCGGCGACGGACCCCGGCGCGCAGTGCCGCCAGGTACTGAGCACGTCCGGCAGTCCGATGCCGGACGCCCTGCGTACCGAGATGGAGGCCCGCCTCGGGGCGGACTTCTCGGACGTACGCCTGCACACCGACACCGTCGCCCAACGCTCCGCCCAGGGCGTCCACGCCCGCGCGTACACCTCACGCAACCATGTGGTCATCGGTGCCGGCGGTGGGGACAGGCACACCCTCGCCCACGAACTCACCCATGTGATCCAGCAACGTCAGGGGCCCGTCGCCGGAACGGACACCGGGACCGGGCTGCGCGTCAGCGATCCGTCGGACGTGTTCGAGCGGGCAGCGGAGGCCAACGCCCGGCGGGTGCTGGCCGGGCCGGTTCCGGTGCGGCGGGAGACCGGCTGCGACTCCGGTGCCCCGCCGTCACCGGACGCCACGGGGCAGGCAGGGCCGGCACCCGTCCAGCGCACCTTCATGATGGCGAACAAGGTCTACAACTCGGGCAACGTCCACGAAATTGATGAGGAAAAGGTGTTCGCGAAAGCCTCTGCGGCACAGCGGAGATATGACGCGAAGACCCACGGCCATATCGTGGAGCGGATACGAGCCATGGCGGACGGTGAGGAGGACTACGGACGGTTTGCGAATTACGAGAATCTCATCAATGCGGCGCTCACACATCACCGTGCGCAAGAGGCGAAGAATCTACCTCAAGTCACCTCCATGACGATCAGGACCAGCGCTTTCGCCACATCGAGCTCTGCAGCATCAAGCTCCGCCGCGTCCAGTACATCCGCGTCTGGCTCGTACAGTTTCTCCTCGTCCAGTTCGTCCGCGTCGAGTTCGTCCGGCTCCGGAGGGGGACAACTCACCGACCAGGAAAAGGTCGAGCGCCTCGCGCAGGTGCGCCGCACGGCATCTCTGGCCGTCCCCGAAACCCTTCACGATTTCCGCGACCGGTCCCGCATGGTCACATCCTTCGTTCCCCTTGCCAGTGACCATGAGGGGCAGAATCCGACCTACACCATCGGCCATACCGGAAACTGGCTGTTGGGTGGAGCAGGGGCAGGGCACAGCTATCGTGAGCTGGCCAAGAATGCGAAAATCCACTCCGGATTGACAGATGTCGACCTTGCCAAACGATTCATAGCGTATTTGGGTGGAGACGCGAAAGCTTTCGCCGGTATGAATGCGTCGGCTATCAGTCAGTGTCTGAAAATGGTCTCACTGTTTCAGGGGCCAGAGTTCCGCCGCGCCGCTTTCAACTCGGTGGCAGCAATCGCCGCATTGAATCATGTGATTTCCACGAATGGTGAGGTGGATATTGCCGAAGCCATATACAAATCTACGCTTTTCGGGCCGACCGATGCGGGATCGAAGCAGTCCCAGTTCCACCGGGATACCGACGTCGAAACGGATGCCCAGGAATTCCGTGAGCAGGCCGTAAGGGAATATGATGCTGTCGCCGGTCTCCTCCGCGCGAACGGTGTTGACCCGACGCAGATGAAAGACTTCGAACAGGGATGTCAAATGCTGGCGTTTACGCTGGCAAAGGCCCATTCGAGTACCTTCAAATACGAAATGCGTTGACTGAAGCCGACCCGGCGTGCCAGGCGCCCCGCGGGTACCCATGGGGTGCCCGATCGCGCACCCCACGCGTCCCCTCGCGCGGCGCGAGTGGCCGTACCCCGCCCTCCCGCCCGCGAATGACACTGCTCGCCTGTCCGCAGTCGTCCGAAGCCGAAGAGGAGCGCGAAGATGCCCACGTACCTGTCCCCGGGTGTGTATGTGGAGGAGGCCCAGAGCGGCTCCCGCCCGATCGAAGGGGTGGGGAC
>NZ_LIQQ01000460.1 GCF_001418565.1 Streptomyces graminilatus
GGGCGGGAGCGCCGGGGGCACTGACACCGGGGCCGGGGGCGGAGGCGGGATGCGTAGACATACGCGATCCAGGATCTCACCTCGGCCAAATTACTGGCGAACCCTTTTGCCTCGTCTCAACCGCCGGACGGGTCGGACGGGTCGGTGGACGCGGTGGACGGGCCGGGCTGCGCCGGGACGGGGAGCGGCTGCGGCTCCGAGACCGGGGGCAGCGGGGACGCCTGGGGCGTGGTGCGTGCGCTCGTGTCGCCCAGGGCGATCGACTTCGCGGTGTTGGACACCGCCTTGATGCCCAGATAGGCGGTCGTCATCGTGCTGACCGCGGTGAACGCGGCGGTCAGGATGCCGACGACCACGGCCGAGTCGCCGTGCAGACGCCACACGCCGAAGATCGCCACGCAGGCGATCGCGACGTTGCTGGTGATCACGGCCAGGAGTCCGTACCGCGCACGGCTCGTCTCCAGCGCGTCATGATCCTGCCTGGCGGCAGCCTTGCTCCGGCCCGTCATCCTCGCCCCTACCCCTGCCCTAGGCTCCGCCGACCGCCAGAACGTAGCGCCGCACACATGCCCATGCCAAGCGCGGGCCTTGGGTTCAGGAGTGCACGACGAAGGCCCCGTCCAAGCGGACGGGGCCTTCGGGTTGTGGCTGGGGCCGGGGTCGAACCGGCGACCTATCGCTTTTCAGGCGATCGCTCGTACCAACTGAGCTACCCAGCCACGAGGTTTCACGTGAAACATGTAACCTCAGCGGTCCTGACGGGATTTGAANNTCCAAACTGCTCCACAGGACCTTGCTGTTGTGCGAAGTAAGTCTCGCACACCGTGTCCGATGCTCCCAACGGGGTTTCCGCCGCGAGCTGGACCTGGACTGCGACCCCAGACCTGCCGATGTCGCTGGAAAAGCGTATCAGACCCCGGACGATGCGCCGCGCACACGACAGTGCAGGTGGAAGGGCATGCCGTCCGGTTTCCGCAACCAGCCCTGACGCACGAAATGGCGGCCACCCCGACTCGGGATGCCGCCAACCGTACGAACTTGTTCTGTGCCCCCAACGGGATTCGAACCCGTGCTACCGCCTTGAAAGGGCAGCGTCCTGGGCCGCTAGACGATGGGGGCGAGGACGTGAGAAGCATAGGTGATGCCGGGGAGGTTCGCCAAAACGGTTTACGGGCTCCGAACGGGGGACGGCGAGGGCGTGGACGGGCGTGAACCCGGAGCTGAAGTCGGGGGTGAAGCCAGGGGTGACGACGGTCCTGGGGACAGGGGTGAAGGCGACGGCGAGGGGGCCGGTGAGGGAGCTGGTGAGGCGCCCGGCTGGTTCTCCTGGGGCAGATGGCGGCTCACCTCGGCGGTGGTCAGCCCGAGGCCGCCGAGCTTGATCTCGTCCCAGGCCTGGAGACGGCGCGTGTCGCGGTCCAGGTAGAGGACGGACGCCTCGATCTGGTCCGGGTTCCGCTTCTCCAGGGCGCGCAGCCCGCTGCCGCCCGTCGAGCCTTCGAGGCGCAGCCGGGTGCCCTTCGGCATGACCTCCATCTCGGCGTGGTGGAGGTGCCCGGCGAGTACGAGGGGCACCGCGCCGTCGGTCCGCCGGGCCGCGTCCGGCTCGTGGACCATCGCGATGTCGACCGGCGTACCCAGGGTCCGCTGGTCGCGGATGGCGGCGGCCAGCCGGTCGCCCGCCCGCTCCTGGCGCTGCTCCTGTTCCTGGTCGTCGTCCTGCTCGCCCGCCGAGCGGTCCGGGGTGAACGCCGGGTCGCCGATGCCCGCGAAACGCAGCCCGCCGACGTTGACGGACTGGCCGTCGTCCAGGACGCGCACGTTCTTCATGCGCTGCAAATAGCGCTGGGTGAGCCCCGAGTCGTGGTTGCCGCGCACCCAGACGTACGGGGTGCCCAGGTCCCTGATCGGGTCCAGGAAGCCGTTCTCGGCCGCCGTGCCGTGGTCCATGTCATCGCCGGTGTCGACGATGACGTCGATGTCGTACTGCTTCACCAGTGACGCGATGATCTTCCAGCTCGCCGGGTTGAGGTGGATGTCCGAGACGTGCAGGACCCGGATCGTGGCCGGGTCGGGCTGGTAGGTCGGGAGCGTGGACGTGACGTCGTACAGCTTCGTCACGTTCGTCACCAGGCGCGCCAGTTCCTTCTGGTAGACGTCGAACTCGGTGACGATGTTGCGCGCGTTGCCCACCAGGGACGGGGCCGAGGACAGGAGTCCGGAGAACCTCGGTTCCAGGACCGACTTGGGGTTCCAGGTCGCGTACGCCGTGGCTCCCGACGCGATGAGCAGGGTGAGGGCGAGGCCGCCGGCCGCGAGGGCGCGGCGGGGGCGGCGGTAGACAGCGAGGCCGAGCGCGGTGGCCCCGGAGACGACCGCCACACAGGAGCGGACGGCCAGGTCGAGGGTGCCGTGCCCGACGTCCTTGGTGACCTCGTCCTGGAGGCCGGAGAGGCGCTCGGGGTGGTCGACGAGGGCCCCGGCGCGGTCCGGGTCGAGCTGGTCGACGTTCACGTCGAGGCGTACGGGGGCCGTGTGGCTGTTCAGCTCCAGGGCGCCCAGCGGGGAGATGTTGATCTTCGTGCCGCCGCTGAGGGACGGACGCAGGGTCATCGTGGTGTTCATCGGGCCGACCGGCTCGCGTACGTCACCGACGATCAGCAGTCCCAGCCAAGCACCCAGAAGGACCACCGCGACCAGGCCCAGGGCGCGGGTCCAGGGGTGCGGCTGGTGGACCAGCTCGGCTGCCGGATGCGCGCGCCGGGCGCGATAAGGCCCGGTGAGGGCGGCCAGGGGGCGGGCGAGGCGGCCGGGGGTGGTGCGGGAACTTCCGGTGTGCGGGGTGTTGGCGGGTACGCGTGCCATTGGTCCCGTATGCCCAGAGCGCGGCGCGGCTAAGCGGGGTCGTACGGCGTACGGCTTTCCGTGGAGCGCGGGTCCGCGAACCCCGTACGGGCGGTCCGTACCGGACAATGGGCGTGTGCTGGAGATGACGCGCGAGGAGTTCGAGGAACTGGTCGCCGAGTCCCTCGACCGGATTCCGGCGGAGCTGACGAGGCTGATGGACAACGTCGCGGTGTTCGTCGAGGACGAGCCGCCGGCCGACGATCCCGAACTGCTCGGGCTGTACGAGGGGACGCCGCTGACCGATCGCGGGGAGTGGTACGCGGGGGTGCTGCCGGACCGGATCACGATCTACCGGGGGCCGACACTGCGGATGTGCGAGACGCGGGACGACGTGATCGCCGAGACCGAGGTGACCGTCGTACATGAGATCGCTCACCATTTCGGGATCGACGACGAGAGGCTGCACGCCCTCGGCTACGGCTGAGGGGCTCGGGGGGTGCGTGGGGTCAGTGGGCCGGGCGTGCGGGGGGTGTTGAGGGGCGCGTGTCTTCTTGTGGGCGACGGGAGTTGAGCACGTTGACTCCCTGACTCCCCACCGGAGGTGGCTGCCCGTGCGCCCCTTGCCTGTACCTGTCCGACTGGCTGCCACGGTTGTGGCCGTCGCGGCCGCAGCCGGCTGCATGAGCGTGGGGGA
>NZ_LIQQ01000461.1 GCF_001418565.1 Streptomyces graminilatus
CTCCCCAGGTCGCGCTCGCCTCCGGGCTCCCGTCGATGCTGCCCTCCACTCCCCCCGCGGCTGTCCCGCTCCCTGCTCCGGGCGCGCTCCACGTACCCGCGCCGCTCGAAGCCCCGACCTTCGGCACCCCGTCCTTCGCGCACGCGCGCGTGCACTCCCCCGAGCCGTACCCGCCCGGAACAGCCGCCCGGTCCCCGGCCCCGACTCCGGTCCCGACCGTGACGGCGACCCCCACTCGGACGCTTCGGCAGGACACGTACGCCTCGTCCTCCTCGTACGCCGATGGGTCCCCGGAGGTCGCTCTCCCTCCGCAGGCGGTACCGCAGCACCGTGGCCGACGTCGTCCGCGTCGCCCCGGTCCGCCCGCGAAGGTGGCGATACCGGTCCTGTTCCTGGCCCTGGCCTGCTACGCGGTGGGTTTCTGGGCCCTGTTCCGCATCTGAGCCAGGCGTCAGCCAGGTGCGGGTCAATACATCTGGGCGCGGCCGGCCCGCCGCCGGGCGAGGAGCGTCCACAGCCCGAGCGTCAGCGTCAGCAGGCTCCCCGCGCCGATGCCGCTCACCGCGACGACCCGCATCGCGGCGACATCACGTCCGCCGTCCCGGTCCGTCCCGCCGGCTCCCGTACCGCCCAGGAGCCCACCGGACGTCCACCCGCCGGCCGCCACCCGGTCCTGCTCCGTGACCGCGAACGCGTCCCGGGGCACGGACCGCCCCAGGTATCCGGGCGCGTCCTGCGCGGTACCGCTCACCTGCACCCGCAGCGTCAGTCCGTACGGCCCCGGGCCGAATCGTTCCGTCACCTGCTCGGCGAGATGTACGACGAGGTAGTACGAGCCGGCGAACCGCATCCCGCTCGTCCGGTCACCGACGCCGTACCGGTTGGCGTAGGCGACGGGTGGCAGCGGATCGAGGGCCGCCGAGCTCTGGCGGCCGCCGTAACCGAGGCCCTCGTCGTCGACGTACCCGCGCGCGGGGTTGTAGAGCGACACGGCGAGCGCGCTGCTGACGTACCGGCCGCCGCCGGCAGCACCGCCGGCGCTGCCCAGTTCGACAACCGCGTGGAGCCGCTGCCCCCAGTCGACCGGCACCCGGTAGAACCGTGTCCGACCGGGCGTGATCTCGTCCTGCCAGACTCCCTGCCCCACCGGGGCGGCGGTGGCGAAGCCCGCGCCGCCCTCGCGGGGGACGGCGTCACCGGTGAGCGGCTCGGGCGAGTCGGCGGCCCAGGGGGATTCGGGGGACGCGGGCGGGGTCGCCGCGACCTCGTTGACGAGGCCCGGCTCGGACACGTACGTCAGTTCGAGATCCCAGTCGTCCGACGACGAGCCCGCCGAGTCGACGCGGTCCACCACCACGTAGTACGTTCCGGCCCCCTGACACGCCGTCGTCTCGCCGTCGGTCACGCGTGACGCCCAGGCGGCGACCGGACGCGGGCTGCGGGACGCTCCGAAGCGGGTGCTGTCGTAGGAGCAGGAACGGGCGTCGGCGTCCTGCACGGCCACCTTGACGCCGTCGGAGGAGGCCACCGTCGCGCCCTGCCGGGGAACGGCGGTGGCGGAGACGTACGCGTTCGACGTGGCGTCGAGCGCGAGGCGGAAGTAGAGCCTGCCGTTGACCGGGAGGGTGCTGCGATAGATGCCGCCGGGATCCAGCCGCACGGCGTCCGTGGTGCTCGCGGCTCCCTCGACGGTCCGGGCGCCCTCGGCGAAGTCGTAGGTGTACGGGTCCGGCGCGGCGACCGCCTCAGAACCGGCCCCCGGGCCCGCCCAGGCACCCGCCACGGCGCACAGCACCGCCGCCACGACCGCGCCCCGCACCGTGCGCCGCCCCATCACGCGCCACCCCTCACCGTGCCCACCGCTGCCCGAACCGTTCGCGCCCCCGCCGCACCCGGGCACCGTCTCTGCCCGGACCGTCGCCCATCCTGCCCCGTCGACCGGCCCGCCACGCATGTAATTCGTACGTGCGCCCGAAACGACCCACCCTGGGGCACTCAATTTGCCTCGGCAATCATTTCGTTCACGACGGCGAATCGCCCGCCGGCCCCGGACGACGCCGCTCCGGACAACACAAAACCCCGACCGCGTCGGCGGCCGGGGTCTGTTCGCTGACTCTGTCGATACTCAGGAACCCGTGGGCACGGAGTCGGTCGCCTCCGTCCACAGATCCTGCTCGGCGCGATCCGCCTGGATCTGGCGGTACACGAGGAGCCCGCCGATGGCGGCCAGTGCGACCAGGAGAAGCTTCTTCACCGCGCGACCTCGTCTTTCCTTGACGTAAGGGACCTCTGGCGCCCGACTATACCCTTCGGCCGAGACCGATCGGTGACCTGCACCGACCCCCAACTCCCGCCCGGCACACAGCAGTAGAAGCGGACGGCACCACTCCGATCGGAGGGTGATCACATCTCCACGTACCGTGACTATTCGCCCCGCTAGGCCATCAATCGCCCCCTATTCTTCTCTTTCGGCACTACTTGCACCCATCCGAGTGGTGTTCATCGGAAGATCGACGCGCCGCGGGCGTCGGTCCACCACTTCGGCACCCTCGTACACATCATGAGGAAAGTACGCAAATCGTCCGACCCGAAAGTGAGGGGCCATGGCCCAGAACAAGGTCTCGAAGCTGTGGACCGTCGTCGTCACCGCCTTCCTGGCGCTGTGCACGGCGCTCGGCCTGATCACGACCACGGCCACCGCGGCGGTAGCCGAGAGCAGCCCGGCGCGCAACTCCACCGCCCCCGCGACGGCACCTGCCACAGCCGCCTGGGCCTGGTCCTACGCCCGCTCCCTGCCACCCACGATGAAGCAGCGCATCCGGGCCGAGGCCCACGGCTCATCCCCGAGTTGCCGCCACCGCTCGCCGGCGGACACGGACGCCGAGACGGAAACCGGCGACCAGACCGACACGGACGCGGACACGGCGGCCCAGCCACCATCCTGACCCCGCTGGCGAGCTCCCTCGCGGGCCCCTTCGCGGACACTCTGGCGTGACGCCTCGCGTGATCCCCCACGCGACCCTCATGTGATCCCCCATGTGACCCCCTCCCCATGTAGCGGCGAACTTGCGTACAAAGCCACACGGAGAAACACCAGGAGAACAAACGAAAGAACCCCAACCATCACTGGTTGGGGTTATTTTCACTGTGGGGCCAACAGGATTTGAACCTGTGGCCTCATCCTTATCAGCAATGGCCAGGCGTCAACGCTGAGAGCGTCTGTGCAGCTCAGCTGGCTATCTGAGCTCTCCCAAAGATCGTTTGGGAGAATCCTGGGAGAAATCTGGCCCCGAAGGGTCGGCAGCACACCCTGATGAGGCTTCGTGAAAAACGGTTCTGACCGCCGCGCCGTGAACGGTCCACTCGACGAGGCGCGGGCCGATGAAGCACCGGTCGTAGCCGTAACGGAAGGCCGCGGTCCCGGGCGGGACTAGAAGGTTTCGTTGGGTGATCTCCCGGTCCTGCCGCAGTGCGAGCCGGAACTCGTCGGCCTGTGACGCGCCGGACGGCACTTCAGAGGTCTGCCCCTGCCCCTGACCCTGACCCCGCCCCTGGTCCTGCCAGCCGGCGCGGAGAAGGCTCCGGCGTTCCGCGAGGGCGTTCACGAGCTGGGCGACGGCTTCGTCGTAGGCGCTCTCGGCCTCTTCCAGCGACTTGAGCGGGGTGTCGCCGAACGTGTTGCTGGCGTGCTGGAGACGCCGGACGATCCTGTCCTGTTCGTCCGGCGGAACCAGAGGCTCCAGCCCCGGCCGCCGCCGCTCGGCAGAACCCCGGGGCTGGCTCGCGGGCTGTTGGGCGCGTTTCTGGTCGTACATCTGCGCGCCGGCAGCGTCCGACGTCATCGCTCACCAGGAACGAAACCGGTAGCGGGGCCGGTGCACGAGGTCCCGAAGACTTCGCGGTACTCCCCGGTTCGGCTGGACGAACGTTGATCGCGCTTGCCCCGGGTCGGTCCGCACGGGGGCCGAAGCGAACCGAAGCTCGTCGAGGAAGCCGGCCTTCAGCGTTGCGAGTCGTCGCACCAGACATCGCCGGTCACTCAAGTCGCCACCACTGAGACCGAGTTGATCGATCTGTCGAGTGGCAATTCCTCCGAGTGCTGATCCGAGCACTGGCACGACGTAACGCCAGCCCTCCACTCCATGCGACTGGCTTATTGCGACTTGAGATGATTTTCCATAAAGGGCCGACCAAAAAGACACCCGCCCGGGAACGCGGGTTGGTCGCCAAAGGCGATCGCACGCTCGGGGTGAATGTCAGCATTTGAGACGATCTTTAAGTTCGCCCCTTCGGAGCCTGCCCGGTTGATTCCTGAGGCCCCTTTTGCCCCCTCTTGGCGATATGAGTGCCCGTTACATGAACCCGTGTGTGGGTGATGTAAAGATCTGCTGCCCATAGCCATTCACCAATGGAAAGATCACGGGGGATTGTCCGTGCGCAGCAGATCAGAGTCAGGCAGATCCGGCAGAACCAGACGACCAAGCCGTCCCGTCTGGTCCCGGTCCCGAATATGTGCGATCGGGATGATCGCTGCCGCAGCGCTTGTCATCGAGGCGGCGATGACGGTCGCCGGTACGGGGACGGCCGTGGCCCTGCCGGAGGGCTCCGCGTCGGCGTCAGCCCCGGCGTCGCAGGCCGTCAAGTACGGGCCGGCCGAGGCCAAGGACGTCACCTCTGCTCTGCTGATGGCCCGGTTGCAGAACCGGAGGATCGAGATCCTGCCGGAGCGGACGACGGACTCGACGACGTACGCGCTGCCCGACGGCAGCATGCAGACCGCGGCCTACGCCGGTCCCATCAGGGTGAAGCAGGACGGTGACT
>NZ_LIQQ01000462.1 GCF_001418565.1 Streptomyces graminilatus
CCAGACCGTGGTGAGCGGCGGTGGCACAGATCTGGAGATCGACTGCTGACAGTGCGCGGTGGGCGCCCTTCTCAGCAGCGCGCAGTTGAACTCGGCCGATCCACTGAGAGGCACTCTTGGGGATGGCGACGTCCTCGTAGATCTCCTCGAACAGAACCCGGAACTGCTCGTACTGGTCGAGGTTCCGCGCCGACATCAGGAACTCGGCGCGCTGCGGGTAGCACGAACGGATGTCGCCGTCGGCCGCCACCTCGCGCCAGGCCTCAGCCAGCGATCCGTCCCGCATGGTGCGCCAGAGCGCGGAGGAATCCAGCAGATAGCGTGTCACTCGGCGCGACCCTCCTCTTCAGCACGATGCGCGGCCTCGGCGCCTTCGACGTCCCAGTCTGGAGCGAGGGCGATGAACCTGTCGTAGGCAGCCGCCCGGTTCAGCCGCTTGTTGTACTCCTCCAGCGCCTTCGCCACCGCGGCGGTCTTGGTCTTGTGCCCGCCCAGGCGCTTCGCCGTCTCCAGCGCCTCGTCATCGATCTCGATGTGCGTCAGGGACATCCGAGCCTCCCGCGATGTACATAAAAGGTCACCGTCTTCCCTGTCACTGTACATACCCGCGTCCATCTCCACCCTTGCCTCGGCCCACCTCACGGCAGCCGACTCTCTTGGTTGACCCTCCGCACCCGTGCCCGCAGCACGTCCCCCGGCGCCGCCTCCCCCAGCGCCTCCGGCGGACAGTCCCACTCGCACCCCCCGCCCACGGGCCGCAACTGCACGCGCCCGCCCTCGTGCCCTATGACCTCCCCGATGCGCCCGTCACGCACATCGAGGGCGTACGTCACCTCACGCACCGCCATCGCCGCCCGCGGCCACGCCCTCCAGCACGGCGACCAGCCGCATCGCCGTACGGACGTTGCAGCGACCGAGGCTCACCAGGGCGAACGGCTCGCTGCTCGCACCGGTGACCGGGTCGACGCCCAGCGAGGGCAGGGCCACACCGACCCCGTCCAGCGCCGCCCGCAACCGCGCCACGATCTCGTCGGTCGTCAGCAGCCGCCCGTCGGACATCAGCTCCGTCATGCCCATCTCTCTCCACTCTGAGTGTTCGGGTTCTGCACACAGCGTGGCGGCCGGATGTCTAATCTGGCCACAACCGGAGTCCAACAACCCCATGTGAGAGAGAGGGAGTTGCCATGGCGGTACGTAAGAACCTCAACCCGGCAGCCTCGCCCCGGGCCTTCCTGGGCGCCGAACTGCGTCATGCCCCCGAGGCAGCGGGCCTGAGCCAGGAGCAACTGGGCGAGCCGCTCTTCCTCAGCGGTTCGTTCATCGGCCAACTGGAGGCCGGGACAAGGCGGATGCGGCACGACTACGCCGTCAAGTTCGACGAAATCCTGAACACGAAGGACTTCTTCGAGCGCAACTGCGCGGCTCTCGCCAAGTCGAAGTACCCCGAGAACTTCGAGGAGGCAGCGGAAGCGGAGGCCGTCGCGACGACGATCAGGCACTACCTCCCGCTACTGATCCCCGGCCTGCTGCAAACGCCGGAATACGCGGCAGCGCTGTTCCGCAGGTACCGACCGATGGCTTCGGAAGCCGATATCGAGGAGTTGGTGGCGTTCCGCATGGAACGTACCCACGTCCTCGACGATCCAACAACGCCGTTGTTTTGGGCGATCCTGGACGAAGCAGGGCTCCGTCGGCCGGTCGGCGGAGCGGCAACAATGGCGAAGCAGCTTCGCCACGTGGCGGAACATGGCCCGCCGTCACCGGATCATCGTGCAGGTGTTGCCGTTCAGCGCCGGAGCACACGCCGGGATGGGTGGCTCGCTGAAACTCATGGAGTTCGCGGACGCGCCCCCACTCTGCTTCATCGAGGGTATGGACACGGGGAAACTGATGGACGACCCGGCCAAGATCGCCCGCCACAACCTCACGTTCAGCCTCCTTCAGGCGGCGGCACTGCCACCCCAGGACTCGCTGGCCTTCATCGAGGCCGTGGCGCAGGCTTACGAGCATGAAGAACAACATCCGTGAGTACGACCCGAATTCGACCACCTGGTACAAGTCCACCTACAGCGGTCCGGATGGCGTCGACTGCCTCGAAATAGCTGACACCCACCCCACCCTCATCCCCGTCCGCGACTCCAAGAACCCCCAAGGCCCGAAGCTCGCGTTCCGGGCGGAGGCGTGGGGAGCGTTCGTCGAGGACGTCAAGCAGTCCCGGGCCAACTGACGCAGCCGGGAGCCCTGACTCGGGTCCGAGCTCCCGGGCCAATTCACTCCGTCGAGTGACCGTTTCCCAACAGCACCAGTATGCTTCTGGCGACATAATACGGTCGCCGCATGGACGACCTGTACGTGATCGAGTTGGAGCCCGAGGTGCAGTCATGGCTTGAGCTGCTCCCCGACAAGCACCACCGGAAAGTCGAGGAGTACGCAGAGGTATTGGCCACCCTGGGCCCGCGAACGCCTATGCCGTTCGCCCGCCCGCTGGAGGACGGTGTGTACGAGCTGCGCCCCACACTCAACGGCGTGAACACACGGATCACATACTGGTTCGCGCCGGAGCGGCGCATCGTGCTGCTCACCGTCTTCCGCAAGACCCGGATGCACGAGGCCGCCCAGGTCGACCGCGCCGTGTCCGCCCGCAAGGTGTGTGCCGACGCGCATGGACCTGCCCACATCGTGTACACCCGAGGCCAGGAAGGAGAGAGCGCATGAACCACACCCGATGGAAGCTGGCCCGAGAAAGGAAGCTGACCGAGGGAGACAACGAGTCCCCGGAGGTCAGGGCCGAGCGCGCGGAGATCCGGCTGGCCATGGCCTTCGCCAAGGCCGTGTACGACCGCCGTACACAACTGGGGCTGACTCAGACACAACTCGCCGAGCGAGCCGGCCTCAACCAGGCCAAGGTCTCCCGCATCGAAGGCGCCGACGCCGTGCCGACCCTCCCCCTGTTGCGCCGGCTGGCCCTGGCGCTCGATGCCTCCTTGAACATCGCCCTGGACGACGACCACGAGGAAGTCACCTTCATCGGCCACTCCGCAGCCTGAGGACATCGGGTCCACCACCGGCCGCCCTGATCCGCGCGCGCCTGACCAGCAAACTCCCCCCAGAACCCGCTCACGTACGGCAACCACTGCGGATGCTGGAGTGCGCGAAATGCGGCGTGCCGGGGCGGGCGGAGGCGCTGCCCGGCGGCATCTGCGGCACCTGCCAGGGAGAGGCTCCGCCCCGTTCCGCCTCGCCCCTGCCCGCCGCCGCGATCCACTCCCGCGCGGCCGGAATCCGCGCCGAGATGTCCCGACGTCGTGAAGAGAGCCGTAGGTGACCAGAACGCACCCGCACGTTCCGCAGATGCCGCTCGACGACTTCGAGGACCTGGCCTGCGGAGCGCCCGAGACCGTCTGGCTGGAGTTCGTCGGGGCAGGGTGGAGGTGAAACCGCCGTCGGACGGCAATCACAGCGAAATCCTGGTGTCGCTGCTGAGGCAGTTCGCCTCGGAGGACAGGACGTGGGACCTGTACCCGTACGCCGGGCTGTGCACGGAGGCTTCGCTGGCGGGCCGGTATCTGCCTGATGCCATTTTCGTGCGGAAGGAGCATCGCCTGGGGCGCGGCCACTGGGCGAGCCCGGACATCGTCTCGGCGGTCGTGGAAATCGTCCACCGCTCCTCGGGCAAGGACCACCGCGACCACGACGCCAAACGCACCGGCTACGCGTCCGCCGCCATCCCTGTCCACGTCCTCGTCGACCGCGACGACAACACCGTCACCGTCTCCAGCGAGCCCAGGGACGGTCGCTACCACCTGCTCGCCTCGCACGCCTGGGGGACGACCGTCCAGCTCCCCTCCCCGGTGGCCGTAGCGCTGAACACCGCGAGGCTGAAGAGGTACATGGAGCGGAGCACCGCACCATGACCCGGCCACCGTCCCACCGACGCGAAAGGCGACACCTATGACCGCTCCAACGGTCCGGAGGCACACGGCCGGGGCACCATGGTGGGAAGGAGGCGAGCCCACCATGACCTTTGGCACCAGGCGCCCGCAGATGTCCCGCGAGGACTTCGAAGAACTGGCCGACAACGCCCCCGCGAACGTACAGCTCGAATTCCTTGACGGACGGCTGTACGTCAAGGGCGACCACATCGAGGTCGAGGACTTCGAGGAGCTCGCCCGCAGGGCGCCGGAGGGCGTGAAGCTCGAACTCATCGACGGAAAACTAGAGGTCAAGCCGTTGCCGGACCAGCGTCACGGAGCCGTCGTCATGTGGCTCCTGGTCGAGTCTCTTCAGCAACGCCCCGAGTGCCGCCTGTACCCCGAACAGGGGCTCAAGGTCGGCAGCTACCGGAAAGGCCACGCAAAGGCGGACGCGGCGCTGGCCCCGCTCGACCACTTCGTGGACCAAGACGGGGAGTGGGCCGATCCGGAAGGCGTCCTCATGGTTGTCGAAGTCACCTCCCGCGACCGTGACGCCGGCCGACGCGACCGCGTCGACAAAGTGCGCGGCTACGCGGAGGCGAGCATCCCCGTGTACCTGCTGATCGACCGGGACAACGACACCCTGGTCGTGTACAGCGAGCCGAAGAACGGGATCTACCAGCAGAACCCTTCGTACCCGTACGGAGCCGTAGTCGAGCTGCCCGCTCCCGTTAACGTCACCCTCAATACGGAGAAGCTCAAGGACTACGCCGACTGAGCAGCGGCCGACCGGCATGCGGGAGGGCGGCCCCAAAAGGAGCCGCCCCCAGCAGTCGCCGTCACTCAGCCCAAGCTCAGCTCAGATCAGATCAGATCACCTCAGCTGAGTGACCCCAGCGCAGCCGCGTCGTACGCCTTCAGTTCCGACGTCCTGTCGTCGAGGACCTTCGCCGCCCACTCCGGGTCCTGGAGCAGCGCGCGGCCGACCGCGACGAGGTCGAACTCGTCGTTCTCCAGGCGGTCCAGGAGGTCGTCGATGCTCTTCAGCGGTGCGCCCTCGCCCGCGAAGCTCCTGACGAACTCGCCGTCGAGACCGACCGAACCGACGGTGATGGCCGGCTTGCCGGTGAGCTTCTTCGTCCAGCCGGCCAGGTTGAGGTCCGAGCCGTCGAACTCCGGGACCCAGTAGCGGCGCGTGGACGCGTGGAAGGCGTCGACACCGGCCGCCGCGAGCGGGGTCAGGATCGACTCCAGCTCCTCGGGGGTCTCGGCGAGGCGCGCGTCGAAGTTGCTCATCTTCCACTGCGAGTACCGGAAGATGATCGGGAACGACGCGGACACGGCCTCGCGTACGGCGGCCACGATCTCCGCCGCGAACTTCGTACGGGCGACCAGGTCACCCCCGTACGCGTCCGTGCGGCGGTTGGTGCCGGACCACAGGAACTGGTCGATCAGGTAGCCGTGGGCGCCGTGCAGTTCGACCCCGTCGAAGCCGATGCGCTCGGCGGCCACCGCGGCCTCGACGAACGCGTCGATGACGTCGTCCAGGTCCTCCTGCGTCATCTCCTTGCCCGCACCGGCGGTGCCGTCGAGCCGCAGGCCGGACGGGCCGACCGGCGGGGCGTCGACGTACGGGCCCTGCCCGGCCTCCCTGGCCATGCCGATGTGCCACAACTGCGGCACGATCGTCCCGCCCGCCGCGTGCACGTCGGCGGCGACCTTCGCCCAGCCCGCGAGCTGCTCCTCGCCGTGGAAACGCGGGACGCTGTCGCTGCCACCGGCGGAGTCGTGTCCGACGTAGGTGCCCTCGGTGACGATCAGACCGACTCCGGCGCCCGCGCGCCGCGAGTAGTACGAGGCCACGTCCTCACCGGGAACGCCACCCGGCGAGAACTGGCGCGTCATGGGCGCCATCACTATCCGGTTCGGCACGGTCAGGCCGTTCAGCGTGACCGGACGGGAGAGGATCTGGGCCGCGCGCGAGGTCTGGGCGGGGGCTGTCACGTGGGGGCTCCTCGGAAGGGGGGTGGCAGGAAATGGGCAACGGTGCAGTTGCTTGCGCATGCATCAACTACGGCCGTGCGGCCCACCATTCCGGCCGACCGGGGAGGTCTGCTGTGATCCCCGCCACTGCGCGCACGGACACGCGTCGGGAGCCCGGGAAACGCCCGAGGGCGGCACCCCCTGTTTCCAGGGAGTGCCGCCCTCGGTACGAAGGACGGTGATCAACCAGAGGTCGATCAGAAGTCCATGTCACCGCCCGGCATGCCGCCGCCGGCCGGCGCGGACGCCTTCTCCGGCTTGTCGGCGATGACGGCCTCGGTGGTGAGGAACAGCGCGGCGATCGACGCGGCGTTCTGGAGCGCGGAGCGCGTCACCTTCGCCGGGTCGATGATGCCCTCGGCGATCATGTCGACGTACTCACCGGTCGCGGCGTTGAGGCCGTGGCCGACGGGAAGGTTGCGGACCTTCTCGACGATGACGCCACCCTCGAGGCCACCGTTGACGGCGATCTGCTTGAGCGGGGCCTCCAGGGCGAGCCGCACGGCGTTCGCGCCGGTCGCCTCGTCACCCGTCAGCTCCAGCTTCTCGAAGACCGAGGAAGCCTGGAGCAGGGCCACGCCACCACCGGCGACGATGCCCTCCTCGACGGCCGCCTTCGCGTTGCGAACGGCGTCCTCGATGCGGTGCTTGCGCTCCTTGAGCTCGACCTCGGTCGCGGCACCGGCCTTGATGACCGCAACACCGCCGGCGAGCTTCGCCAGGCGCTCCTGCAGCTTCTCGCGGTCGTAGTCGCTGTCCGAGTTCTCGATCTCGGCGCGGATCTGGTTGACCCGGCCGGCGACCTGGTCGGCGGAGCCGCCGCCGTCGACGATCGTGGTCTCGTCCTTGGTGATGACGACCTTGCGCGCACGGCCCAGGAGGTCCAGGGAGGTGTTCTCGAGCTTGAGACCGACCTCCTCGGAGATGACCTCGCCACCCGTGAGGATCGCGATGTCGTTCAGCATCGCCTTGCGGCGGTCGCCGAAGCCCGGGGCCTTGACCGCGACGGACTTGAAGGTCCCGCGGATCTTGTTGACGACCAGGGTCGAGAGGGCCTCGCCCTCCACGTCCTCGGCGATGATCAGCAGCGGCTTGCCCGACTGCATGACCTTCTCCAGGAGCGGGAGCAGGTCCTTGACCGAGGAGATCTTGGAGTTGGCGATGAGGATGTAGGGGTCCTCGAGCGACGACTCCATGCGCTCCATGTCGGTCGCGAAGTACGCCGAGATGTAGCCCTTGTCGAAGCGCATGCCCTCGGTGAGTTCCAGCTCCAGACCGAAGGTCTGGGACTCCTCGACGGTGATGACGCCTTCCTTGCCGACCTTGTCCATCGCCTCGGCGATGAGCTCGCCGATCTGCGTGTCGGCGGCGGAGATGGAGGCGGTCGAAGCGATCTGCTCCTTGGTCTCGACCTCCTTCGCCTGGTCGAGCAGGGCACCGGAGACGGCCTCGACGGCCTTCTCGATACCGCGCTTCAGCGCCATCGGGTTCGCACCCGCGGCGACGTTGCGAAGTCCTTCGCGGACCAGCGCCTGGGCGAGGACAGTCGCGGTCGTCGTGCCGTCACCGGCGACGTCGTCCGTCTTCTTCGCGACTTCCTTGACCAGCTCGGCGCCGATCTTCTCGTACGGGTCCTCGAGCTCGATCTCCTTGGCGATGGAAACACCATCGTTGGTGATCGTGGGCGCGCCCCACTTCTTCTCGAGGACGACGTTGCGGCCCTTGGGGCCGAGGGTGACCTTGACGGCGTCGGCGAGCTGGTTCATCCCGCGCTCGAGACCGCGCCGTGCCTCCTCGTCGAACGCGATGATCTTGGCCATGTGAAGTGGTCCTCCCGGACTGGGGTGGATTGCTCCGGACCGCGCTGGCGCCCGCGACGGACGGCCTGCCTGCCCTGTGGTTCCTTGCACCACATGGCCTGCGGGCCTCACCCACCCGGTCCTTAGTTGTCACTCTCACCTTCAGAGTGCTAACGCCAATGATTAGCACTCGCCCCTGCCGAGTGCAAGCGGCTCTCAAAGATCCGCAGGTGAACATGGGGGTGTCGACGGGTCGGCAGACACCGCCGGGACATGTTTGGACATGCCGAAGGGCTCGTACCCCGTGAGGTCCCACGGGGTACGAGCCCTTCGAATCCTTCAACGAAGGAAGAAGAACGTCGCTGCGGTGCGCCGGCGCGTTGCTTCAGCTGGTCGCCAGGCGGACCATGTCCGCCTGCGGCCCCTTCTGGCCCTGCGAGATCTCGAAATCGACCCGCTGACCTTCTTCGAGGGTGCGGTAGCCGTCCATCTGAATCGCGCTGTAGTGGACGAATACATCCGCACCACCGTCGACCGCGATGAAGCCGTACCCCTTCTCCGCGTTGAACCACTTGACGGTGCCCTGAGCCATGCCTAACTCCCCTATTACTGGCCCTTGCACGGACCCGCACTTCGCGGATCCGGGTCAGACCTCACCCCCCAACCGGTGGGGGTGTGCGCCGGAACGCGTCGACCGCGGCCGAATGTATCTGTCCAACTGCCCTCTGCAACAGGTCAATCGGACGAGAAATCCGGGCATACCAGGTCAGCAAATATGCGGAGAATTCACGCGGATTCAGGGCAAGCCGGGCCCGACAAAGAGAACAAATAACGCAAAAGGCCTGCACACTTTGGCTACTTCTCATAGGGTCCGCGGCAGGAATCAATACGCGTGCGGTGAGCGAAATGGTGCGGCTTCCCCAACTGTACCGCGCTCAACCATACAGAATTGCCCCCTCCGCTTCTCTCGCGGAGGGGGCAATTCGATGAACTCTCGGTAATATAAATTACCGACCGTTACTACTCGCGGGTACGGCGCGGGTGCGGCGCGGGTACGGCGCGGGTATCAGCAGCCGCCCGCGACCGCGGGAATGATCGACACGCCGGCGCCGTCGGGCGTCGCCGTCTCCAGCCCCTGCTCGAAGCGGACGTCGTCGTCGTTGACGTACACATTGACGAAGCGACGCAGCTTGCCCTGATCGTCGAGCACACGGGCGGCGATCCCGGTGTGGTTCGCCTCAAGATCGGCGATGACCTCCCCGAGGGTCCCCCCTTCGGCGGTCACTTCGGCCTGACCACCCGTGTAGGTACGGAGGATGGTAGGGATGCGGACATTAACGCTCACGATGGAACCTCCGGTCAGATGACATACCTAGGGGCGCGGGGAACTGCGCGACCAGCCCCCACGGCCCGCAGACGAAAACGGGTTACACGAGACCCGCGTCGCGGAACGACTCAAGGCTGGGCCGGATCGTCGCGGTAAGCCCGATATCGGCCACGGCGTCCAGCGTCTTGAGGCCGTCCCCGGTGTTCAGCACAACAGTCGTGAGCGTCGGGTCGAGAAGCCCACTCTCGATCAGCTTCTTGGTGACCCCCACGGTCACCCCACCGGCGGTCTCCGCGAAGATCCCTTCCGTCCGCGCGAGCAGCCGGATCGCATCGACGACCTGCTCGTCGTTGACGTCCTCCACCGCACCGCCGGTACGCCGGGCGATGTCGAGGACGTAGGGCCCGTCCGCCGGGTTCCCGATCGCCAGCGACTTGGCGATGGTGTTCGGCTTCTGCGGCCGTACGACGTCGTGGCCCGCCTTGAACGCGACGGACACCGGCGAGCACCCCTCCGCCTGCGCACCGAAGATCTTGTACGGCTTGTCCTCGACGAGCCCCAGCTTGATCAGCTCCTGGAGACCCTTGTCGATCTTCGTGAGCTGCGACCCGGAGGCGATGGGCACCACGAGCTGGTCGGGGAGCTGCCACCCGAGCTGCTCGCAGATCTCGTACGCGAGGGTCTTGCTGCCCTCCGCGTAGTACGGGCGCAGGTTGACGTTGACGAAGCCCCAGCCCTCGCCGGCCGGGTCGCCGATCAGCTCGGAGCAGAAACGGTTCACGTCGTCGTAGTTGCCCTCGATGCCGACGAGCTCGCCGCCGTACACCGCGGCCATGACGACCTTGCCCTGCTCCAGGTCGTGCGGGATGAACACGCAGGAGCGGAAGCCGGCGCGGGCGGCGGCGGCGCCGACGGCACCGGCCAGGTTGCCCGTGGAGGAGCAGGACAGGGTGGTGAAGCCGAAGGCGCGGGCGGCCTCGATGGCCTGGGCGACGACCCGGTCCTTGAAGGAGTGGGTCGGGTTGCCGGAGTCGTCCTTGATGAACAGCTTGCCGGCGTCGACGCCCAGCTCGCGGGCGAGGTTGTCGGCCTTGACGAGGTGGGTCCAGCCGGGGTTGATGTTCGGCTTGGTGGCCACGTCGGCGGGGACGGGCAGGAGGGGCGCGTAGCGCCAGATGTTCGCGGGGCCCGCTTCGATGCGCTTGCGGAGCTCCTCGGTGTCGGCCACCGTATGGACGGCGAAGTCGTAGGCGATCTCCAGCGGGCCGAAACACTCCTCGCAGGCGAACACCGGACCGAGGGGGACCTGGTGACCGCATTCGCGGCAGGAGAGCGCGGCGGCGGGACCGAGATCAACGGGGGCGGCGGAGCCGGTACCGGCAGTCGCGGCGGTGACGGCGGTGTCGGCAGTGGTGCTCGCGACGGTGTGAGTTTGCGCAGCCATGGAGGCGAGGCCCTTTCTCCTCATCTTCCTCACGGCGCATCTCGCCGTGAGACGGATTTGGCACCTTCCCGAGCCGGCAGCCTCGCCACATGAACATGCGACAAGACCGGCTGGAGGGTTGCCGGGGCTTCATCGGGCCGTATCCCTCTGCCCCTCTGGATGAGCGGTATGAAGTTGTGAGTTTGTGAGCTTGTGAGGTTATGACCGCCGGTGACCCCTCGCACACGTGGACATGCGATGGTCACCCGCGTTGTTCAAGACTGTAACCGAAGGCTTGGATGGTGGTGGGAGCCGTCCGAACCGCGAGATAGAAGATCGCGCTTCCCCCCAGGCAACGTAAGGGAGAGCCGCACGTGCTGGAAGACGTCGAGCGCTGGCTGAACACTCGCTCCTGGTCCGTCGACGACCGTCCGCTGAAGAAGATAGTCGCCGCGAAGCGTTCCTCGAACGCCACGGTGAGTGTCGTACTGCCCGCGCTCAACGAGGAGGCGACGGTCGGTGAGATCGTCGCCGTCATCCGCCGTGACCTGATGCTGAAGGTCCCGCTGGTCGACGAGATCGTGGTCGTCGACTCGGGATCGACCGACCGTACGTCCGAGGTGGCCGCGGCGGCGGGCGCCCGGGTCGTCCACCGCGACGACATCCTGCCGCGCCTCCCGGCCGTACCGGGCAAGGGCGAGGTCCTCTGGCGGTCGCTCCTGGTCACCAGCGGGGACATCGTCTGCTTCGTCGACGCGGACCTGAAGGAGTTCTCGTCGGACTTCGTCTCCGGGATCGTGGGCCCGCTGCTCACCGACCCCGGGATCGACCTCGTCAAGGCGATGTACGACCGCCCGCTCGGCGAGGCGGCGGGCCAGGGCGGCCGGGTGACCGAGCTGATGGCCAGGCCCCTCCTCAACATGCACTGGCCGCAACTGGCCGGCTTCGTCCAGCCGCTCGGCGGCGAGTACGCGGCCCGCCGCTCACTCCTCGAACAGCTCCCGTTCCCCGTCGGCTACGGCGTGGAGCTCGGCATGCTGATCGACGCCCTGCACCTGGTGGGCCTGGACGCGTTGGCGCAGGTCGACGTGGGTGTGCGCAAGCACCGCCACCAGGACGGCCAGGCCCTGGGCCGGATGTCCGCCGCGATCTACCGCACCGCGCAGCTCCGGCTGGCCCGGGGCCATCTGATCCGCCCGTCGATCACCCAGTTCGAACGCGGGGAGGACGGCTTCGAGCCGCGCACGTACTCGGTGGACACGGAGGAACGCCCCCCGATGGCGGACGTGGCGGAGTACGCGAGGCGGAAGGCGGCATAGCCCGGCGGAGGCCCCGGCGGAGGCCCCGACGCAGGTCTGGCGGGCGGTTGTATACGACCGGCGCGCACGCGCATACACGACACGTACATGCGTACGTTTGATTGTTTGCGGGCCGGGCTAGGTTGAGGCGTATGGCTTCCATGGAGGGCACGCAGGGTACGCAGGGCACGACGGGTGAGCAGGCCGGTCCGGGCGACTACCGGGTGCTGGTGGCGTCCAACCGGGGCCCGGTCACGTACGACCTCCGTGCGGACGGCTCGCTGCACGCCCGGCGCGGCGGCGGCGGGCTGGTCTCCGGTCTTTCGGCGATCGGGGCGGACGCGGACTCCCTGTGGGTCTGCTCCGCCCTCGGCGACGGCGACCGCGAGGCGGTACGGCGCGGGGAGGCCGAGGCGGGCGTACGGATGCTCGCCATCCCGGCGGACGTGCACGAGGACGCGTACAACGGCATCGCCAACTCGGTGCTGTGGTTCGTGAACCACATGCTGTACCAGACCCCGCTGGAGCCGGTCTTCGACGCGGAGTTCCGGCGGCAGTGGGCGTCGTACGAGGCCTACAACCACGCGTTCGCCGAGGCCCTGGCGGCGGAGGCGGGACAGGGCGCGTCGGTGGTGGTCCAGGACTACCACCTGTGCCTGGTGCCCGGGATGCTGCGCGAGCTGCGCCCCGACCTGCGCATCGGGCACTTCTCGCACACGCCGTGGGCACCGGCGGACTACTTCCGGATGCTGCCGTACGACATCTCCGAGCAGCTCCTGCGCGGCATGCTCGGCGCGGACCGCCTCGGCTTCCTCACCCGGCGCTGGGCGGACGCGTTCACCGCCTGCTGTACGGACCTGGTCGGCGGCCTCGGGGACACGCGGATCGGGGTGCACGGGCTGGGCGCCGACGCTGACTTCCTGCGCAGGCGCGCGCACGAACCGGACGTGGCCGAGCGGATGACGGCGCTGCGGGCGGAAATCGGCGGGGACGACCGAAGGACCATCGTCCGAGTCGACCGTACCGAGCTGTCGAAGAACATCGTGCGGGGCCTGCTGGCATACCGGCAGCTCCTCGCGGACCGCCCGGAGTGGCGCGAGCGGGTGGTGCACGTGGCGTTCGCCTACCCCTCCCGCCAGGACCTGGCGGTCTACCGCGACTACACGGCCGAGGTGCGGCGCGTCGCGGACGACATCAACTCGGCCTACGGGACCGAGGGCTGGACCCCGGTCGTCCTCCACGTCAAGGACGACTTCGCCCGCTCCCTCGCCGCCTACCGCCTCGCCGACGTGGCCCTCGTCAACCCCATCCGGGACGGCATGAACCTCGTCGCCAAGGAGATCCCGGTGGTCTCGGACAACGGGTGCGCCCTGGTGCTGTCACGGGAGGCGGGGGCGTACGAGGAACTGGGCGACGACGCGATCGTGGTGAACCCGTACGACGTGATGGAAACGGCGCGGGCGCTGGAGGAGGCGCTGGGCATGGGGGCCGGGGAACGGGCGGAGCGCACGAAACGCCTGGCGGCGGCGGCGACGGCACTGCCACCGGCCCAGTGGTTCCTGGACCAGCTGAACGCGCTCAGCGACTTCGGCGACCTCAGCGACTGACGACGGACCGCCCGAGGGCGTGGAGCAGGTGGACGACGCCCGCGGGGCCGTCGACGACCAGGTCGGCGCGCTCCGCGAGCTCCGTTACGGCCTCGGTGCCGTTGCCGCTGCACACCAGCAGGCCGGGGACGCCGTTCTGGCGGAGCTTCTCCACAGCCGCGAACGCCGGGAGGTCGCCGAGGTCGTCGCCGGCGTAGAGGACCGAGGTGGCGCCGGTCTCCCGGACGTACTTCTCCAGGGCGACGCCCTTGTCCATGCCGGGCGGGCGCAGCTCCAGCACCAGGCGCCCCGGCTCGACGATCAGGCCGTGCCTGGTGGCGAGGTCGGCGAGGGGTTCCCGCAGGGCCTCGAACGAGGCCTGCGGATCGGCGGCGCGCCGGGTGTGGACGGCGACGGCCCGGCCCTTCTCCTCGATCCAGGTGCCCTGCCAGGCACCGAACCGCTCAAGGAATCCCGGCAGTTCGGCGCGGACGGAGGCGACGCCGGGGTGCGGGGCGGGGGCGCTGACCGTGCCGGTCACGGCGTCCCAGCGTTCGGTGCCGTAGTGGCCCAGGACGACGAGGTGCTCCAGCCCGGGTACGCCCGCGAACCCGCCGTACCGGACCGCGACACCAGCCGGGCGCCCGGTGAGGACGGCCACGGCGGCGACGCGGGGCGCGAGGGCGGCGAGGGCCGGAAGCGCTTCGGAGTGGGCGCGGGCCTGCTCGGGGTCGGCGACGATCGGTGCGAGGGTGCCGTCGAAGTCGAGGACGACGACGGCTCGGGCGGGATCCGCGAGCACGGCATCCAGTCCGTCACGACCGGCCTGCGTCATGGGGGTAGGCAGGGAGTCCATGCCAGCGACCTTATCGACCTGCTTCCCACCCAC
>NZ_LIQQ01000463.1 GCF_001418565.1 Streptomyces graminilatus
GCCGCGTCCCCGACGCCACCGCACCCGATGACCGCGACGGAGTCGCCGCGTCCGACGTTCCCGGTGTTGATGGCGGCACCGATACCCGCCATCACCCCGCACCCCAGCAGCCCGGCGACAGCGGCCGAGGCGGCCGGGTCGACCTTGGTGCACTGACCGGCCGCGACCAGGGTCTTCTCGGCGAAGGCACCGATCCCGAGGGCCGGCGACAGCTCGGTCCCATCCAGCAGGGTCATCCTCTGCCTGGCGTTGTGCGTGTTGAAGCAGTACCACGGGCGCCCACGCAGACACGCCCGGCAACTCCCGCACACCGCACGCCAGTTGAGGATCACGAAGTCACCGGGGGCGACATCCGTGACACCCTCCCCCACCGACTCCACGACCCCGGCCGCCTCATGGCCGAGCAGGAACGGGAAGTCGTCGTTGATCCCGCCCTCGCGGTAGTGCAGATCGGTGTGGCACACCCCGCAGGCCTGGATCTTCACCAGCGCCTCGCCCGGTCCGGGATCCGGCACGAGGATCGTCTCCAGGCTGACGGGGGCACCCTTCCCCCGCGCGACGACAGCACGGACCTGGTGAGTCATGGCCACTCCTCGGCTGATTCAAACCTGGATGTTGCTCATTACGGCACACATCTCATGTGCCGCAACACAGCATCGGGGAGCGCCGAGCGGCGGTCAAGGATCCGGAGGCCGCCGGACACTATTCGGCCGCGCCCACCCGTACTCGGAAGCACTCCCGCGTCAGGGGGTCCGCAGGGTCGTGGCCGACTTGTACGTGCGCAGCACCGGGGCCGTTTCGATGCGTGTCACCGCCTCCCATGCCACGCGCCGCGTCAGGTACGCGTGGAGCGCCTCCGCGTCCGGGCACAGCGCGTGCGCGACCAGGTTCGTCGGCCCGGTCGTCGCCGCGACCAGCGCGAGTTCCTCGTGGTCGGCCAACGCGGTCGCCACCGCGTCCAGGTGGGCCGGCGCGACATGCATCCACAACAGCGCCGACACCGTGATGCCCAGCAGTGCCGGGTCGACGTCCACATCGAAGAAAAACGCGCCGCGCGCCCGCAGTTCGGCGAGTCTTCGGGCCGCCGTCGACGCCGTCGTGCCGGTCGCCGCCGCCAGTTCCGCGTAGCTGAGCCGCGCGTCCTCGCGCAACGCGTCCAGCAGCACCCGGTCCGTGTCGGTCAGCAGGTACGGCTCTTCGCCGGGGGCCGGGACGCCACTGTCTGCTCCGTTTCCGGTCGCGTCCCGTTCGGCGCGCAGCCGGGCCTGCTGGTCCTCGTCGAGGACGTTCACCCGGCCCCGCCACGCGGTCGGCCCGCCGAGGTAGGTGTGCAGCAGGTAGTGCGCGGAGACCGAGGTGATCCCGGCGGTGCGCGGGATGTCGCGCAGCAGCAGCGCGTGCGCGTCCGGGCCGGACGGTGCCGTGTGGATGATCGCCACGATCTCCGTACCGCCGGACGTCAGCCGTACCCACGAGGTGTCCGGCCGCCGGGCGAGCGCCACCGCGATGTCGTGCGCGCTGCGCGTCACGGCCGTCAGCCGTACGAACCACTGGTGCGCGCCCGAGCTGTGCGGCGTCGGCAGCGTCACCACCCGCAGACCGGCCTGCGCGTACATGCGCCGGTAGCGGCGTACGACAGTCTGCGTCGAGGAGCCGAGCACCTCGGCGATGAGCGTGAAGGGTGCCCTCGCGTCCACCTGTAGGGCATGGATCAGACCCCGGTCCAAGTCATCCAGTACGAGCATGTCCAGCAAACTAGCCGACTCCGATGGAAGTAATCACCTATCCATAGAGGAGAAATGGAAGCCGATGCGGGTGCGCGGGCACGGTGGTCACCGGCCCGCCACGACCACCCGTATCCCTGGGCCGTGTCCCTGGACCCGTTTCCCTGGAGGCGACCACATGTCCCGAACCACCGACGTGTCCGCGCCCGCGCCCTACCGATGGCGCTGGACCGCGCTCGCCGCGCTGCTCGCCGCCGAGGCGATGAACCTCCTCGACGCGACGATCGTCCAGGTCGCCGCCCCCGTCATCCACACCACCCTCGGCGGAGCGGACACCACCATCCCGTGGTTCAGTGCCTCGTACACCCTCGCCTTCGCCCTCGGTCTGCTCACCGGTGCCCGGCTCGGGGACATCCACGGCCGCAAGCGGGTCTTCCGCGCCGGGGTCATCGCCTTCGCCGTGACCTCGCTGGCGTGCGCGTTCGCGCCCACCGCCGCCGTCCTCATCGCCCTGCGCGCCCTGCAAGGGGCCGCCGCCGCCGCGATCATCCCGCAGACGTTCGGGCTGATCCGCGCCATGTTCGACGGCGCCGAGCTGTCCAAGGCCCTCGGCATGATCGGCCCTGTCATGGGGCTGTCCGCCGTCGCCGGCCCCGCGCTCGGCGGTGTCCTCACCCACGCCGACCTGCTCGGCACCTCCTGGCGTGCCGTGTTCCTCGTGAACCTGCCCCTCGCCGCCGCCGTCCTGGCGGCGGCACCCCGGCTGCGTGAGGACCGGGCCCCCGTCCGCCCCCGACTCGACCCGGCGGGCACCGCGCTGGCCATGCTCGGCATCGCGCTGCTGGTGTGCCCGATCGCCACCGGGCATCCCGGGCCCGTCGCCTGGGCGACCTCGGCGGGCGGCGCCGTGGTCCTCGCGGTGCTCGTCGCGCAGCAGCGCCGTACCGCCCGCCTCGGCAAGGCCCCGCTGATCGAACCGGCCCTGCTGCGCGGCCGGGTCTTCCCCGCCGCGCTGGCCACCTCGACGCTGTTCTTCGCGGTCATGAACGGCGTCATGATCACCGTCGTCCTCCACCTCGAACTCGGCCTCCACTACGGGCCGCTCGCCGCCGGACTCACCCTGCTGCCCTGGTCCACGGGGCTGGCCGTGGCTTCCTGGGCCGCCGGAGCCCACCTCACCCCCCGGTACGGCACCCGAGTCATGCACGCCGGAATCGCCGTCTTCGCCGCCGCGCTGGTCACGGCCGCGCTCGCCTACCGCGCCGCCGCCCCCGGCGCCTACCCGACGGCCGTACCGTTCGCCCTCGCGCTGGCGGGGCTGGGCACCGGCCTGTTCACGCCACCCTTCTTCACCACGGCGCTGGGGGTCGTCGGCGCGCAGGAGACCGGGTCGGCGGCGGGGCTGCTCAACGCCGTCCAGCAGCTAGGCGGGACCCTCGGCGTCGCGCTCATCGGCGGTGTCTACCTCGGCGCGACCGGCGGCGCCCGCACTGCCGCCGAACACGCGCTCGTCGTGGCCGCCGTACTGCTGGCCGCCACGGCGATGGCGGCCGGCGCGATGACGGCCAGCCGCCGTACCCGACCGGCGGAACCCGCCAGGGAGGCGGCCGGCCAATGACGTACTCAGACGTTCCTCCGATACTGCCCCCCGATCTCGAAGAACGCCTCCGTCACCTGTCGGAGTGTGCACACCCGGGCGGCGGCCATCAGCGCCTCGAAGGCGTTGTCGCCACCCACGGCCGCCTCCTTCAGCCGGGCGAGCGCCCGCGTGGCCTCCGCCCCGTGGGCGTTCTGGAAGTCGAGGACGCGGGCGAGCTGGGACTCCTTCTCCGTCTCCGTGGCGCGGGCGAGTTCGACCTCGTGGGACGCCCCCTCGCCACCGGGCCGGCGGAAGGTGTTGACGCCGATGATCGGCAGCGTGCCGTCGTGCTTGCGCTGCTCGTACAGCATCGACTCGTCCTGGATGCGCCCGCGCTGGTACCCGGTCTCCATGGCCCCCAGCACCCCACCGCGCTCGTTGATGCGGTCGAACTCGGCGAGCACGGCCTCCTCGACCAGGTCGGTGAGCTGGTCGATGATGAACGACCCCTGGAGCGGGTTCTCGTTCATGGCGAGGCCCCACTCGCGGTTGATGATGAGCTGGATCGCCAGCGCCCGCCGCACGGACTCCTCGGACGGGGTGGTGACGGCCTCGTCGTAGGCGTTGGTGTGCAGGGAGTTGGCGTTGTCGTAGATGGCGATCAGACCCTGGAGGGTGGTGCGGATGTCGTTGAAGTCCATCTCCTGGGCGTGCAGCGAGCGCCCGGACGTCTGGACGTGGTACTTCAGCTTCTGGCTCCGCTCCCCCGCCCCGTACCGCTCCTTCATGGCGACGGCCCAGATCCGCCGGGCGACCCGCCCGAGCACGGAGTACTCGGGATCCATCCCGTTGGAGAAGAAGAAGGAGAGATTGGGCGCGAAGTCGTCGATGCGCATACCGCGCGCCAAGTAGGCCTCGACGTAGGTGAATCCGTTGGCGAGGGTGAAGGCGAGCTGGCTGATCGGGTTCGCCCCGGCCTCGGCGATGTGGTAGCCGGAGATGGACACGGAGTAGAAGTTGCGGACCTTCTGCTCGATGAACCACTCCTGGATGTCAGCCATCATGCGCAGGCTGAACTCAGTGGAGAACAGGCAGGTGTTCTGGCCCTGGTCCTCCTTGAGGATGTCGGCCTGGACGGTGCCGCGCACGTTCGCGAGCGCGTGCGCCCGCAGCTCGGCGGCTTCCTCCGCCGACGGGTCGCGTCCCTCCGCCTCCCGGAACTTGTCGATCTGCTGGTCGATGACGGTGTTGAGGAAGAAGGCCAGGACGGTCGGCGCGGGCCCGTTGATCGTCATGGACACGGAGGTGGTCGGCGCGACGAGATCGAACCCGTCGTACAGCGCCTTCATGTCGTCGAGGGTGGCCACGGAGACCCCGGACGTGCCGACCTTGCCGTAGATGTCGGGGCGTTCGTCGGGGTCACGGCCGTAGAGGGTGACGGAGTCGAAGGCGGTGGACAGGCGGGTCGCGGGCTGGCCCTCGGAGAGCAGCTTGAAGCGCCGGTTCGTACGGAACGGGTCGCCCTCACCCGCGAACATCCGCGCCGGGTCCTCACCGTCGCGCTTGAAGGGGAACACGCCGGCCGTGAACGGGAAGAGGCCGGGCAGGTTCTCGCGGCGCCAGAAGCGGACCAGCTCGCCGTGGTCGGTGAAGCCGGGCAGCGCGACGCGCGGAATCCGGTTCCCCGACAGGGACTCGCGGTTCAGCTTCGTACGGATCTCCCGGTCCCGTACCTTCACCACCTGCTCGTCGCCGGAGTACGACGCCACGACCGCGGGCCAGTTCGCGATCTGGTCGCCGATGTCGTGCGGGAGTTCCCGGCGGGCGTCGCCGAGCAGCGCGTCCACACCCTCCGCATCCGCGCCCGCCTCGACCAGCTCACCCTTGACGGCATCGAGCCGCTGCACGCGCCGGGCCGCCTCGGCCAGCACGTCCGTACGGGAGTGATAGGCGCGGACCGTCTCCGTGATCTCGGCGAGGTAGCGCACCCGCTCGGCGGGCACCACACGCCGGATGCCGGAGGAGTGCCGTACGGAGACCGGCGCGAGGGCGCCGTCGGCCACCGGCAGCCCCAACTCACCCAATCCGGCCCGCAGATGCTGATAGAGCGCGGTGACCCCGTCATCATTGAACGTGGCCGCCGAGGTCCCGTACACCGGCATGTCCTCCGGCCGCTTCCCGAACGCCTCGCGGTTGCGCACCAGTTGGCGGCCCACGTCACGCATCGCGTCCTTGGCGCCGCGCCGCTCGAACTTGTTGATCGCCACGACGTCGGCGAAGTCGAGCATGTCGATCTTCTCAAGCTGCGAGGCGGCGCCGAACTCCGGCGTCATCACGTACAACGACGTGTCGACGTACGGCACGATGGCCGCGTCGCCCTGCCCGATACCCGGCGTCTCGACAATGACCAGGTCAAACCCGGCGGCCTTGACGACATCGATCACGTCGGACAGGTGCTCGGGCAGCTCACGGCTGCCGCGCGTGGCGAGGCTGCGGAAGAAGACCCGGCTGCCGTCGAGGGAGTTCATCCGGATCCGGTCACCGAGCAGCGCCCCACCACCGCGACGCCGGGTCGGGTCGACGGCGATGACAGCGATCCGCAGCTTGTCCTGCTGGTCGACACGGAACCGCCGTACGAGTTCGTCGGTGAGCGACGACTTCCCGGAGCCGCCGGTGCCGGTGATGCCGAGCACGGGAGTGACCCGCGCGGCGGCGGCGGCACGCACCTGCCCGAGCAGCTCCTCCGGCAGTTTGCCCAGCTCGGCGCCGGTGACGGCGCGGGCGATGGCGAACCGGTCACCGGTGAGAACGGCGGCGGCATCGACGGCCTTGCTGTCCCACAGATCGAAATCACAGTCCTTGACGACCGAGTTGACCATCCCGGCGAGGCCCATCCGCTGCCCGTCCTCCGGCGAGAAGATGGTCACGCCGCTGCGCCGAAGCCGAGCGATCTCGTCAGGCACGATGACACCGCCACCACCCCCGACGACCTGGATGTGCTCGGCCCCCTGCCCACGCAGCGACTCGACGAGATACTCGAAGTACTCCACATGCCCGCCCTGGTACGACGAGACGGCCACGCCGTGCGCGTCCTCCTCCAGCGCCGCGTCCACGACCTCCCGCACCGACCGGTTGTGCCCCAGATGGATCACCTCGGCGCCCTGGGACTGGAAGATCCGCCGCATGATGTTGATCGACGCGTCATGCCCGTCGAACAGCGCGGAAGCCGTGACCAGCCGGACGGGGTGCACGGGGCGGTGGAGATCGTTCATGGTCATGGGGGCCTTCCCATTTACTTGGACGTCCTAGTAATCAGGATACTAGGACGTCCAAGTAAATGCGGAAGGGGCGACACATCCTCCGGCCCGCACATCCAGCCCGTCCGGCG
>NZ_LIQQ01000464.1 GCF_001418565.1 Streptomyces graminilatus
GGCGGGAGACACCGCTCGGGGTGGGTTACACCCCTGTCAGCTCCACCTGGATCTCGACCTCGACAGGGGCGTCCAGCGGGAGTACCGCCACGCCCACCGCGCTGCGGGCGTGGACGCCCTTGTCGCCCAGTACCTCGCCCAGGAGTTCGCTCGCGCCGTTGATCACGCCGGGCTGGCCCGTGAAGTCGGGGGCCGAGGCGACGAAGCCGACGACCTTCACGACGCGCGCGACCAGGTCGAGGTCACCGGCGACCGACTTGACCGCCGCGAGCGCGTTCAGCGCACACGTACGGGCCAGTTGCTTGGCCTCCTCGGGCGTCACCTCCGCGCCCACCTTGCCGGTCACCGGAAGCTTCCCGTCCACCATGGGAAGCTGGCCCGAGGTGTACACGTACACCCCCGACCGTACGGCCGGCTGGTACGCGGCCAGCGGCGGTACGACCGCGGGCAGGGTCAGCCCCAGTTCGGCGAGGCGTGCCTCCACCGCGCTCATGCCTTCGGCCGCTTCAGGTAGGCCACGAGCTGCTCGGGGTTGTTCGGCCCGGGCACGACCTGGACGAGCTCCCAGCCGTCCTCGCCCCAGGTGTCCAGAATCTGCTTCGTGGCGTGTACGAGCAGCGGAACAGTTGAGTACTCCCACTTGGTCATGGGGGCGACTTTATCCGCTGGCGCCGGGCATCCCGCGCCCACGTTGTCCACAGCCTCCGGCGTAGGTCCGGGCCGGACTGGTTAACCTCGAATACGTGAGCAGGTTCCAGGTCGTCAGCGGTAAGGGCGGGACCGGAAAGACCACGGTCGCCGCAGCGCTCGCGCTCGCCCTCGCCACCGAGGGGAAGCGCACGCTTCTCGTCGAGGTCGAGGGCCGGCAGGGCATCGCGCAGCTCTTCGAGACAGAAGTGCTGCCTTATGAGGAGCGGAAGATCGCCGTCGCTCCCGGGGGCGGGGAGGTGTTCGCCCTCGCCATCGACCCCGAGCAGGCGCTGCTGGACTACCTCCAGATGTTCTACAAGCTCGGCAGCGCCGGCCGCGCCCTGAAGAAGCTCGGCGCGATCGACTTCGCCACCACCGTCGCCCCCGGGATCAGGGACGTACTCCTGACCGGCAAGGCGTGCGAGGCGGTCCGGCGGAAGGACAAGAGCGGGCGGTTCGCGTACGACCACGTCGTGATGGACGCCCCGCCGACCGGCCGCATCACGCGCTTCCTGAACGTGAACGACGAGGTGGCCGGCCTCGCGAAGATCGGCCCGATACACAATCAGGCGCAGGCGGTGATGCGCGTACTCAAGTCGCCGGAGACGGCGGTGCATCTGGTGACGCTGCTGGAGGAGATGCCCGTCCAGGAGACGGCGGACGGTATCGCCGAGCTGCGGGCGGCGAAACTGCCAGTGGGGCGGATCATCGTCAACATGGTCCGGCCCGAGGTGCTGGACGAGGCGGAGCTGGAGCTCGTACGAGCGGCTCCGCGCACCGGTCTCGCGCGGTCGCTGTCGGCCGCCGGGCTCGGCGGGGCGCGGCGCGGCGGGAACGCCGAGAAGCTGGTGGACCCGCTGCTTGCCCAGGCCGAGGAGTACGCGGAGCGGTACGCGCTGGAACATGAACAACGTGCCGTGCTGGGCGAGTTGGGGTTGTCGTTGCACGAACTGCCGCTGTTCAACGAGGGCATGGATCTGGCCCGTCTGTACGCACTGGCCAACGAACTGCGGAAGCAGAGGGTGTCATGAGCCATGGGCTGTCTCCCGCGCGCGTGCTTGAGGTGGATCCGTTGATCGACGATCCGAAGACGCGGATCGTGGTGTGCTGCGGGGCCGGCGGGGTCGGCAAGACGACCACCGCGGCGGCGCTCGGGCTGCGTGCCGCCGAGCGGGGGCGGAAGGTGGTCGTGCTCACCATCGACCCGGCCCGCAGGCTCGCCCAGTCCATGGGCATCGACTCGCTGGACAACGTGCCGCGGCGGGTGAAGGGGGTCGAGGGGGGCGGCGAACTGCACGCCATGATGCTCGACATGAAGCGTACGTTCGACGAGATCGTCGAGGCGCACGCCGACCGTGAGCGGGCCGCGGCGATCCTCGCCAACCCCTTCTACCAGTCGCTCTCGGCGGGCTTCGCGGGCACGCAGGAGTACATGGCGATGGAGAAGCTGGGGCAACTGCGGTCGCGCGACGAGTGGGACCTCATCGTCGTCGACACTCCGCCCTCGCGGTCCGCGCTGGATTTCCTGGACGCCCCGAAGCGGCTCGGGTCGTTTCTCGACGGCCGGCTGATCCGGCTGCTGACGGCGCCGGCGAAGCTGGGCGGGCGCGCGGGAATGAAGTTCCTGAACGTCGGGATGTCGATGATGACCGGCACCCTGGGCAAGCTCCTGGGCAGCCAACTCCTCAAGGACGTCCAGACGTTCGTGGCCGCGATGGACACCACCTTCGGTGGTTTCCGTACCCGCGCCGACGCCACGTACCAACTGCTGCAGGCGCCCGGCACGGCGTTCCTGGTGGTGGCGGCCCCGGAGCGGGACGCGCTGCGTGAGGCCGCGTACTTCGTGGAACGGCTGGCCGCGGAGGACATGCCGCTCGCCGGACTGGTGCTCAACCGGGTCCACGGCAGCGGCGCCGCCCAACTGTCCGCCGAGCGTGCGCTCGCCGCCGCGGAAAATCTTGAAGAGCCCCGCATTGTCGATCAGGAGGACGGGAAAGCTGGACTTCGTAACTCTCCCGACACGTACGGCAGTTCAGACCATCCAGACCACCCGGACCGTCCAGACCGTCCGGACCGTCCAGACGCCGAAGGACCCATCGGACACATCGGACCTGCCGAAGGCCGCGCCGGACGGCACGTCGAAAGGCACGTCGAAGGCTCCCCCACCGCCACCGACAGCGACCCGACCGCCGACCGGAGTGCACCCACCGTCCAGCAACTCACCGCGGGCCTGCTCCGGTTGCACGCCGACCGTATGCAACTGCTCTCCCGCGAGCAGCGCACACGTGACCGCTTCACCGCGCGCCACCCGGAAGTGGCGGTGACCGAGGTCGCCGCACTGCCCGGCGACGTACATGACCTCGCGGGCCTGCGGAACATCGGCAACCGGCTCGCGACCCAACAGCCGGAGCTGCCGACGGTCCCGGCAACTTCCGGCGTCTCCGGCACTTCCAGCGCTTCCGGCACTTCCGGAGACGGGTGACCGACAGGTACGGCGACGAACCGGGGCGGCTACGACCGGCCGCGACGGTTCAGCTCACCGCCAAGTAGTTCTCGTACACCTCTTCCTCGTCGAGGGGCAGGATTCCCGCCCCCCGCTCGTACTCCGTACGCGCGGTTTCGAGCAGCCGACGCCACGAGGTGACGGTGGGACGCCTGCGCAGCAGTGCGCGGCGCTCCCGCTCCGTCATCCCTCCCCACACGCCGAACTCGACGCGGTTGTCGAGCGCGTCAGCCAGGCATTCCGTGCGTACCGGACATCCGGTGCACACCGCCTTGGCCCTGTTCTGCGCTGCTCCTTGAACGAACAGTTCATCCGGATCGGTAGTGCGGCAGGCCGCCTGCGCACTCCAGTCGGTTACCCAGCCCATACCGGCGCCGTCCTCTCCCGAATCGAGGCTCCCCCACGGCGGCAGCGGCATATTCACCGCCGCCAGTTGAGGACGTTACGGAAGGAGGGCACAGCGCAACACCCCCTTCGGGCCCAATCTTGAATGGCCCGAACGGACTATGGGTAAGCGGCAGATCACCCGGGGGAGTGAGCGACCGACATGCGCGACCATCCCGACAAAGCGGGATGTTTCAGCTGGGTCACAGCGGACACCATGTGACACACAAGGCGAATCCGGGCACGTACCGCACAAAAAAATCCACAAAAAAGTTGGGCTACATCCGAAACGATTCGGGTCTCACGGACGTATTGATACGTGACCTCACTGCTGTGACAGTTGTGAACAGCTTAGGCCAAGGCCTATACGTGTGTCCGGCGAATGAGAACGTAGGCTGCCCTCATGCCAAACAAGCGCTCGGGCGGTGGCCTGTCAGCAACGCAGCAGGCCGCCAAGTTCCTCGGTGTCAGCGTGCTCGCGGGAGCAGTCATGGCGGGCATCGCCCTGCCCGCCGCCGGCGCGCTCGGCCTCGCGGCCAAGGGTTCGGTCGAGGGGTTCGACGACATCCCGGCCAATCTGAAGCGCCCGCCGCTCAGCCAGCGCACCACGATCCTGGACGCCAAGGGCGGCCCGATCGCGACGATCTACTCGCGTGACCGCACGGTCGTCGAGCTCAAGGACATCTCGCCGTACATGCAGAAGGCGATCGTCGCGATCGAGGACTCCCGGTTCTACGAGCACGGCGCGGTCGACCTCAAGGGCGTCCTGCGCGCCCTCAACAAGAACGCGCAGAGCGGTGGCGTCGCGGAAGGCGCCTCCACGCTCACGCAGCAGTTGGTGAAGAACGTGTTCGTGGAGGAGGCCGGCGACGACCCGACGAAGGTCGCGCAGGCCCAGCAGCAGACGATCGGCCGCAAGATCAAGGAGCTGAAGTACGCGATCCAGGTCGAGCAGCAGCTGGGCAAGAAGAAGATCCTCGAGAACTACCTGAACATCACGTTCTTCGGCCAGCAGGCCTACGGCGTCGAGGCCGGCGCCCGCCGCTACTTCTCCAAGTCCGCGAAGAACCTCACCCTCCCGCAGGCTGCCCTGCTGGCGGGCATCGTCCAGTCGCCGACCCGGTACGACCCGGTGAACGACCCGGCGGAGGCCACCAAGCGCCGCAACACCGTGCTCAAGCGCATGGCGGAGGTCGGTGACATCTCCCAGCAGGAGGCCACCGCCGCCCAGGAGAAGCCGCTCGGCCTGAAGGTCAGCCGGCCCAAGAACGGCTGCATCGCGGCGGTCAAGGGCGCGGGCTTCTTCTGCGACTACGTCCGCGAGGTCTTCCTGAACAACCCGGTCTTCGGCAAGACCAAGGAGGCCCGGGCCAAGATCTGGAACCAGGGCGGCCTCACGATCCGTACGACGCTGGACCCGCAGGCGCAGAACTCGGTGCAGGCGTCCATCAAGGAACACGTCAACCAGAGCGACGAGGTGGCCACCGCCGCCACCATCGTCGAGCCCGGCACCGGCAAGATCCTGGCGATGGGCCAGTCACGGCCGTACGGCATCGACAACAAGGCGAACGAGACGGCGATCAACCTCTCCGTCGACCAGGACATGGGCGGCGGCGCCGGCTACCAGCCCGGTTCGACGTTCAAGCCGATCGTGGCGGCGGCGGCGATCGAGGGCGGCATGCCCGCGACGCAGGAGTACCCCTCGCCGTACGAGATGGAGTACCCGAGCCCGGTCGCGGCGTGCGACGGCAAGACCTGGAACGAGAAGGGGGTCAAGCTCACCAACGAGAACGAGTCGGAGCACGGCCCGTACTCGATGAGTGAGGCGACCGCCAAGTCCGTCAACACCTACTACGTGGAGATGATCGGCGCGATCGGCATCTGCCCGGTGACCGAGATGGCGCAGAAGATGGGCGTCGAGCGGGCCGACGGCAGGAAGCTCCAGCAGGCTCCGTCGATCGCTCTCGGCACGCAGGAGATGTCGCCGCTGACGATGGCGAACGCGTACGCCACCTTCGCCTCGCGCGGTATGTACTGCACGCCCGTGGCCATCGAGTCGATCACCCAGCGCGTCGGTGACCAGCGGAAGTCGCTCCAGGTCCCGAAGTCGACCTGCTCGCGGGCGATGTCCGAGACCACCGCCGACACCGTCAACACCCTCCTCAAGGGCGTGGTCGAGGACGGTACGGGCTCGAAGGCGGGCCTCGATGACCGTCAAAGTGCCGGTAAGACCGGTACGACGGACTTCCGTTACGCGGCCTGGTTCGTGGGCTACACGCCGAACATGGCCGGCGCCGTGTGGGTCGGTGACCCCGCCCACAAGCGCCAGATGCGGAACATCCGTATCGGCGGGATCGAGCACGAGAAGGTCTTCGGTGGTGAGGTTCCCGGCCCGATCTGGCGGGACATGATGACCGGCGCCCTGCAGGGCTGGCCCGACGCCAAGTTCAACCTCGTCTACATCCCGGAGCGCAAGAAGGAGAAGCCCGGCGGCGACGGGAACGGGAACGGCAATGGCGACACCAATGGCAACGGCAACGGCGTCATCGGCGGCAATGGTGACAACGGCAACAACAACGGTGGCCTGATCATCGGCGGCGCCGATGGCGGCGGCGCCAACAACGGCGGCAACACCACCTTCCCGTCGCCGTCCTTCTCCATCCCGGCGAACCTCTTCCAGGGCCAGAGCCAGGGCAACGGGAATGGCAACGGTGGTGGTAGGGGCTGACGCCTGGACCTGACAACGAAGGTCTGACGGCGAACGTCCGACAACGAAGGTCTGACGGCGAAGGTCTGACACGAAACGGGACCGCACCGGGGGTGAATGCCCTCGGCGCGGTCCCGTTTCAGTCGACGATGTCTCAGCCGGCGAGGAGCTTCTTCACGGCGGCGGCGACCCGGCCGCCCTCGGCGAGGCCCGCGACCTTCGGGTTCACGATCTTCATGACCTGGCCCATGGCACGCGGCCCCTCGGCACCGGCCGCCTTCGCCTCCTCGACGGCCTGGGCGACGATCCGGTCCAGTTCCTCGTCGTCGAGTTGCTTGGGCAGGTACGCGGCGAGGATCTCGCCCTCGGCCTTCTCGCGCTCGGCCTGCTCGGGGCGGTCGCCCTGGGCGAAGGCGTCGGCGGCCTCGCGGCGCTTCTTCGCCTCACGGGTGATCACCTTGATGATCTCCTCGTCGGAGAGTTCGCGCTTCTCCTTGCCGGAGACCTCTTCCTGGGTGATCGCGGTGAGGGTGAGCCGGAGCGTCGAGGAGCGGAGCTCGTCGCGCTCCTTGATGGCGGCGTTGAGGTCTTCCCTGAGCTTCGACTTGAGCGTGGTCATGGGATCGATTGTCGCAGGTGCGGCAAGCCCGGCGCCCGCGGATTTCCGCCGCCCCTCCCCGCCTGACACGATGGGCGCATGCGCGCGCGAAACGCAGTACCCCTGGGAATCACGGCGGTTGCCGCCGCCGGCCTCGTCTACTCGGTGGGTTTCGAGACCCGCTTCTTCCGCCTCCGACGGGTGACCGTGCCGGTGCTGCCCGCGGGTATGCGCCCCCTGCGCGTGCTCCAGGTCTCCGACATCCACATGGTCGGCGGGCAGTACAAGAAGCAGCGCTGGCTCCGCTCCCTGGCCGGTCTGCGGCCCGACTTCGTGATCAACACGGGCGACAACCTGTCCGACCCGGACGGTGTGCCCGAGGTGCTGGACGCGCTGGGCCCGCTGATGGAGTTCCCGGGCGCGTACGTCTTCGGCTCGAACGACTACTACGGCCCCAAGCCCCGTAACCCCGCCCGCTATCTGCTGGAGAGGGCCCAGGGCAAGCACGGCCTCAACGGCAACCCGCCCGCGGTCAACGTGATCCACAACCCGTGGGAGGAACTGCGCGACGGCTTCGACACGGCGGGCTGGCTGAACCTGACGAACACCCGGGGCACGCTGAAGATCGACGGCATGTCGCTGGAGCTGACGGGCCTGGACGACCCGCACATCAAGCGGGACCGGTACGAGGAGGTGGCGGGCGGCCCATCCGATACGGCGGACTTCTCGATGGCGGTCGTCCACGCCCCCTACCTCCGGGTCCTGGACGCGTTCACCGCGGACGACTACCCGCTGACCCTGGCCGGCCACACGCACGGCGGCCAGTTGTGCATCCCCTTCTACGGCGCCCTGGTCACCAACTGCGACCTGGACACGGACCGCGTGAAGGGCCTCTCCACGCACACGGCGGAGGGCCGGACGTCGTACCTCCACGTCTCGGCCGGCTGCGGCACCAACCGCTACACGCCGGTACGGTTCGCCTGCCCGCCGGAAGCGACACTGCTGACGCTGACACCACGACCGTAACCAGCGAGGCCCACCCGTACAGCCCACCC
>NZ_LIQQ01000465.1 GCF_001418565.1 Streptomyces graminilatus
TGGGAGCGGGGGTGGAGGTGGAGGCGGCCTGGGGTTCGCGCCCCTCGGGTGTCTCAGGGGCGCGTGCGGGGGCGTACGCGCGCGCCGGCGCGTACTTGAGGATCCGGAAGCGATGGTTGCCCACCGGCTCACCGTCGACTCGTACGTCCGTCCGGGTCGTGACGAAGTACCCGGTGCCGAGCTTGGTGGTCTTGGGCCCGGTGACGGACTCGACGACCGAGTCGAAGGTGACCCGGTCCCCCGGCCGCAGGGGCCGCAGATACTCCTGCTCGCAGTCGGTGGCGACGACCGAGGTGCAGCCCGCGCCGTCGAGCAGGCCGAGCAGTTCCTCGTACGCGGCCGACCGGCCCGCGTTCCCGGAGAGGCCGCCCATGATCCACACCTGGAGCATGGCGGGCGGCGCGACGGCGTCCGGACCGGCGTACGCCTCATTGGTGTCGCCCAGCGCTTCGCACCAGTGCCGGATCATCGCCTCGTTGACGGGATCCTTGCCGACACCGTCGCTGACGGCGGGACGCCCTTCGAACGCGGCGAGCCGCTCGGAGAGTTGCCCGGCGAGTTGCCCGGAAAGTTGCTCGGAGAGTTGCTCGCCGGACGGATCACCGGGCCGGCCGGCAGGCCGATGACCGGGCGGCCGATGACTGGGCGGCTGATGACCGGGCGGCTGATGGCTGGGGTGCTGACCGGATAGGTGGCTCACGGTTTCTGACTGTCCGTCAGATGACGGAGGGTGTCAATAGGACGCCAAGGGACCGGAGAGGGGTCCGGAGAAGGCCGGAAAACGTCTGCGCGGCGACACGAAGTACGTGCCGCCGCGCAGACGCGTTACCACCCCATGAAGCGCTCCCCACAAGGGAGTTCAGGACCGCCGGGAACCCACACCCCCGCCGGCCCACGGCTCACCAGAGGTTCGTGAAGTGGACGACGGCGTTGGACTGGTCGATGGCCGTGAAGGCGGAGCCGTTGACCTGCGCGGTGTTGTTCTGGTTCGAGGCGCCCGAGCCGACCGCCTGCTGCTGCGAGGTGGACGAGTTGCCGCTGTTGTTCCCGCCCACGCCGCTGCCGACGATGCCCGCGACGGCCGAGTTCGATCCGTCGTCCGCGAAGGCGCCGTTGTCCGCCGCCGCGACGCCGCCGAAGAGCGCGGCAGCGAGGGGCAGGGCCGAGACGGCGGCGAGAACGCGGGCGGTACGGATGCTTGCCATGTCTGTTCCTCCAGAACATGTACGCCCCGGCTCCAGTGCCGGACCGTACGAAGTGCGTGTGATGCGAGTTGCGAGTTGCGAGTCACGTATTGCTGTGATGCCTGAACTACCGCGGCCCCCAAGGCGGTTGGCCACCCGCCCCGGTGTCGCGTCGCCGCCGTGCACTGCGTCGCAAGATCAGAATTGCCCACCGAATCCCCGGCGAACCACCCCGGAACCGTTTATTCCCCCTGAAGCGTGAGGACAAGTCGATAAACCCTCTTCACGCCACGAAAGTCGCAGGTCAGGCAAGTACGGGTGATTCACGCCAACCCGGAGTGGGGGACCCCAAGGGACGCAAGGGCCGAAGCGTTCCCGCACATTTCCAGCCATTCACCCCAAAGGGCCACGACGCGTCGACGCACCCTTCCCATTTTCGAACGTGCGTACGAAAATGAATTCATGGCCACCCCATCCCGGCAGGCCACGACGCTGGCCCTCGCACACGCCCTGTCAGCCGCCGAACGCGGCCTGGCCGTCATCCCGTTGTCCCGGACGAAACTCCCGGCCCTGCGCTCCCCCCACCGCGACGCCCCGCTCCCGCCCCCGTGCCACGGCGAGTGCGGAGGCATGGGCCACGGCGTGTACGACGCCACGACCGACCCGTCCCGCATCCGCGAACTCTTCGCCGCCGCCCCCTGGGCCACCGGCTACGGCATCGCCTGCGGCCTGCCCCCGCACCACCTCATCGGCGTCGACCTGGACACCAAGTCGGGTACGGACTCCTCGGCCGCTCTGCGCGAACTGGCCCTGCGGCACCTGTTCACGATCCCCGAGACGGTGGTCGTCCTGACCCCGTCCGGCGGCCGGCACCTCTGGCTTACCGGCCCGCCGGACACCGTGGTCCCCAACTCCGCGAGCAGGCTGGCCCCCGGCATCGACATCAGAGGGGCCGGCGGCTACCTCGTCGGCCCCGGCTCCCGCACCGAACACGGCGTCTACGGCACGGCACCGGGCACGGCCCATCTGACCCCGGCCCCCTGCCCACCACCTCTCCTGCGCCTCCTCCTCCCACCACCGCCCAGCACCCGCCGCTCCACGCCCGCATCCACATCCCATGGCCCGGACGAACACAGCCACGGCGAACACGGCCGGGGCTTGGTCCAGTTCGTCCTCGCGGCCCACGAGGGCCAACGCAACACCCGCCTCTTCTGGGCAGCGTGCAGGGCGTACGAGAACGGCATCGGCCCCGCTCTCCTGGCCTCACTTGTGGAGGCGGCCGTCCGGACGGGCCTGACGGAGCGCGAGGCACGGGCTACTGTGGCTTCGGCGGCGCGGATGTCGGGGTGGCGGGGGTGAGCCCCCGGTCGGCGGACGCGCCGACGACGCCACTCAGCGCACAGGTCAACACCCACCCAGTTCTGCGCTCTGCGCTATTTGTCAGCTTTGTAGAGCTTGATGTTCTTGTTGGCGAACAGGTGAACGTAGCCGCACCGCCAGCAGATCAGGCCCGTGGCATTCTCGTCGGCCCAGGCCAACTTCATGAACTCCATGCCGGTGCTGTTGAGCAGGACGCCCCGCTCCCGGAACAGATCTCCTTGGCAGACCTGGCACTTGAGCCAGACATCCCCAAGTGCCGCACGTACCGGCTTCGCCATCGCATGAACTCCCCGCCCTTGCCATATTGTCGGACCCGAGCCTACGGGCAGGCCGAGAAACCCCACCCGCCGGTCGCCGTCACGCGCACACCCCTCGTGCGGTCCCGACCGGTGCGGCACAATCACGGTCGACCGGGCGGGAAACGGCGGGGGGAAACGTGTGGCGTTTTGGCTCACGAAGCAGGCGCAAGGGCATACCGAACGAGCCGGCGCTGCTGGCTGCTGCCGCCGAGAATCCCGGTGGCAGCGTCGCCGAGATCGACCGGACGTACATCGACGACCCGAACGGCTACGTACCTCCCGAAGCGATCCGCGGCGCGTGGTTGGTGGACAGCGGCGGGAAACTGACGGGTGAGTACGAGGAGAATCCCCGACACGGCGTGCCACAGGACGACTTCACCAAGCTCACTGATCCGGATCACTGGCTTGGCTGGCTCGGTGATGATCCCGCGGCGGCCATCCGGAAGGGGATCGAGGAGTCCTTGCGCGCCCAGGTGGCAGACGCGGTGGTCGAGTGGGTCAAGATCCTTGAAACGCCCCAGTTCCTCACGGGTGGGCGCCAGCATTCCGAGGACGAACGGATCATGCTGGTCACCCGCGCGGCACTCGCCGCGCCGTTCGCGTTGTCCGTGCGTACAACGCGGCACGGGCGTTCCGTCCTCCTGGGGGTGTTCTCCTGGGCGGCGGTGAACCTCTCAAAGCCCGAGGTCCGCAAGGATCGGCACTGGTTCGACCTGGGCGTCGAGCTGGACTGGGCCGGTGAACGGCTTCAAGAGCGGATCTACGAGATCGACGGCGAGGACGGCACCACCGAGCGGTAGAGCAGCAGCCACGCCGTACCGGCGGTCAAGGCGAGACACCCCATGCGAAAGGGGCGCCCCTCAGCGAGAGACACCCCTTCGGTACAGCAGGTTTCCGACCTGGCGGAAGCGGTGAGATTCGAACTCACGGTGACATCGCTGCCACGACGGTTTTCAAGAGCGTCGCGGAATCAGGAACGAAACCATGTCTGACCTGCAGGGGAGCGTGATTCTTGCGTCGTTGGCGGGCTGCTGGCCCGCACATGGCCCGCAGCACCCTGATTGCGGGTGAGACGTCAGCCGTTGGCGTCGGCGGGCGCCCGTCCCACCGCGAGCAGATGAGAGCTTGCGGCGAGCAGCTCCGGGTAAGGCTCAGCCATCCGCGCAGCCGCCATGGCGGACGCGATCAGGTCGTCCGTGGGTCCGTCGCCCGGCTGCTGCTCCACCGCCTTCACGAGCGACCACGCCGGACCCTCGATGCCGAACACCTGCACGTCCATGAGCCCTGATTCCCGAAGCTCGTCGGCAAGCTCCTCGCCCCGATGGAAGTACGCCAGGGTGAAGTGATCGCCGTCGTGCACCGCAGTTCGGAGGATCTTCGAGACTGCCTCGTGCATAGGCTCCGTGTGAAGGTGCGCATACGTGACGTGCTCGAACAGTGAGGCATACCGGTTGATCGCCGCTGCGGCTACCAACCCACCCGGCTTCACCACGCGCCGGGCTTCCGAGAGTGCCTTGCGGCGATCACCAGCGTCGGGCAAGTGATAGAGCGGGCCGAGTAGTTGGACGACGTCATAGCTGTCATCGGCCGCATTCAGGTCTCGCGCGTCCCCGAGCGATGCCGGGCAGACAGCGGATGCCTGCTCAACATGGCGGGGGATGGGGTCTACCAGGGACACGTCGTACCCGTCCTGCACCAGCCACTCCGCATGGACTCCGGTGCCGCCCCCGACGTCCAGCACCCGCGCGGGGGCCGGCGGCAGGAACCGGCGCAGGAGTTCCTGTGTACGGGCCAGTTCGAGCCGACCGTCTGCCGAGCGACGTAGGCGGCTGCTCTCGTTCACAGTCTCGCCGTAAAAGCGCAGGACAGAGGGGGCCAAATCGCGATTCGACATAGCAGCAGTATGGTGTGTACCGGTGGACCAGTCCACCCTGGAGCGTCGGAAGGGAAAGTTATGGCCCTACTGAAGTACGAGGAGATCGCGGAATCTCTCCGTGCGCGCATCGCCGCCGGCGAGTTCGGTCCGGATGAGCCGCTGCCGTCCGGGCGCTACCTCGCGGAACAGTGGTCGGTGTCGCGCGCGACCGCCATCAAGGCATTGGATGTGCTGCGCAACGACGGTGTCGTGGTGGCCAAGCAGGGCACGGGGTTCGTTGTGACGAACACGCCCGTCGCGCGGCCTGCGGGCGCCCGACGTGCTGGTTCCGCCCGCATCTCTGGAGGCATGCCCTTCGAACGGGTCGGCGAGCCGGATTGGGCCGAGCCCCCGGTACGCGTGGCCGCCGCGCTGCGCATTGATTCAGGGGTTGCCGCCCTCCGACGCACCCGAATCCACCGACTCCCCGACGGGAGTCCACACAGCTACGCGGAAGCGTGGTTCCCGCCGGAGATCGCGGAAGCCTCCCCTCGGCTCGCGGAGACGGCCCCCATCGCCGAGGGAACGACTCGGTACGTTCGTCGGCAGACCGGCCGCCATCCGGTAGAGGGGGTGGACGTGACCACGGTGCGACTCGCAACCGAGCATGAGTCCCACCACCTCGCCTTGCCCGAGGCGACGGCGGTCGCCGTCATCCTGCACACCGCGTACGACCAGGATGGGCGCCCGCTCGTATGCGAAGAGGGGGTCACGCCCTCCCCTCACTATGAGCAGGTGGAGACCTATGCAATGTAGGTCTGAGTTACCCACAGAAGAGCTGGACCGGTCCTCCGGTCCGGCTTTTTTGATGCTCCATCAACTCCCTGACCAGCAGCGACACTTGCAATGTCGACAAACCCGACGTCACCCCACTTGACTGGACCGGTCCACCGGTCCAGGCTATGGATGTGCCCGGAGGAAAGCCCGCAGGGGTGAGTACGAAGGAAGCACGCATTGATTGAGAACTGAACAGTGATCGTGCGGGGCTGACGCGAGAGCGGCGGTCACGGCAGGTGCCCAGGGCGAGAGTCCGGGGGCAAACCATCGTGATGGACGCAGCTCTCCCCCTACGCGCCTGGCAGGCGCCACCCGGTGACGGGTGTGGGGAGGTACAGCGGGCTCCAATGCACGTGGCGGGATGAGAAGACCGCCCCCGAGACGACCGGGTGACGTCGTCGGCGGCACGCCAACCTGCACCGTTCGTGCAAGCCGCCCTGCTGGCGTCAGAGCAGTGACGATGACGCACCCGAATTCACCGGCTCGGGACCGGTCCGCCCCGCAAGGGCCGACCGGTGAAGCCGTTTTCCCCTTCTCGTTGAGGGAGGTCGGTGTGTACCGACGACATCTCCGGGGCGCCGCCGCATCGACCGGCCGGCGGCGCCCGCACACCACCCGCCGGTCGCCTTCTTCCGCCGCCGCATCTGGTGCGGCGGCCGGTTGCCTCCCCTGCCCGTCCGGGCACTGCTGCATGCGGTGCTCGTACGGGCGGGGCGTGGGGAGCCGCACATCTGCTGACTCCACAACGGCGCGCGGCACCGGTGCTCGAACACCGGTGCCGCTGTTCGGGCCGTTCCACCCTCTAAGGAGACACGACCCATGAAGCACATCGGTGCTGTTCAGGCGGGCGTTACCGCCGACGACTCCGACCGCGAGCCGACGTCCGGGGAACTGGACGCCATCGAGACGGAAATGACGCTCATCCAGGCTGAGATCGAGTTGCTGGACGTTCAGATCAGCCTGTTGGACCGGCCGGTCACGGAGACGGACACCCGCCGGCTGCGGCGGGCCCACCGCAAGGTGCTGGTCGCCCGCCTCGTGCTGGCGAACCGGGACGGCGACGCGTTCGCGGACGTGGCGTGATGGCGGGGGAGTTCACCGCGCAGATGTCCGTTCAACGGGGACGGTGGCGCCTGTACGTGGTGCTGTTCAACACCACCGCGAGGTGGCCCGAGTACGCCTTCGACCGGGCACTGCCGGTGCCGACGTTCACGGAACGCGTGGACGCGCTCAGCGTGCTCGGGTTCGAACCTGTGCCGGGTGCCGAGTGGAGGTGGACCGAGGACAGCGAGACCCCCGGCGACCCCGCTTCTGCGGTCTGCCTGATCGCCGCGATCCGGGTGCGTTCATGGACGGAGGCGGGGGCGTGAACGCCGTTCAGATCCGTTCAGCCGAGCGCGCCCTCTCCGTGGGCACGTGGCTGATCGTGGCGGGCGCGATGCTGTATTCGATCCTCACCGTCACCCCGCTCGCCGCCAAGCACACCCCCGACAAATGGGACTGGACGGCACCGATCCTGCCGCTCGTCGTGGATGCGGCGGTGGTGATCGTGGTCCGCCTCGATGCCGTGCTCGCCGCTCTCGGGGGCCACGGTGGGAAGTGGCCGATTGTCCTGCGGTGGATGACCGGCTGCATGACCCTCGCCCTGAACGTCGCCGACTCCGCCCTGTGGAAAGACCTGGTCGGCGCGGCCGTGCACGCGGTCGCGCCGCTCCTGCTGATCGTCACCGCAGAGACCGGGCTCGCCTACCGGCGTGCCATCGCCGCCGCCACCGCTGCCCTGAACGAGGAGCAGCAGGCGGAGCGGGCGGCACGGGAACAGGCGGCGGCCGAACGGCGCGAGACGGCCGCACGGCTGGCCCGCGAGGAGCGCGAGCACACTGCCGCGCTGGCGCGTGAACAGCGTGAGCACGAGGCCCGCTTGGTCCGTGAACAGGCTGAGCGCGAGGAGCGGGCGCGGCGCGAGGAAGTCGAGCGTGCCGAGGTCCGTGAGCGGGCCGAGCGTGAGCAGCGTGAACGCGCTGAGCGCGAGCGTGAACAGCAGCAGCGTGAGCGTGAACGCCGCGAACAAGCGGAAGCCGAGCAGCGCGAGCAGGCACGGCAGCAGCACGCCGAGCGTGAACGCCGTGAACACGTGGAGCGGGCGGCGCGGGTAGAGCGTGAACGCCGTGAACACGTGGCACGGGCCGAGCGTGAACGCGCCGCGCTGCTGTCCGGCGGACCGGCTACCGCGAAGCTCGCCGAGGACCGGGCCCGCCCGATCGTCCAGGCCGCGTTCGAGGCCGGGTTGCCGACGCGGGCCGCTGCCGAGTTGTGCGGCTGGTCGGTCGGCTGGGTGTCCACCCGCTATCAGGAACTGCGCGACGCCGGCCACCACGGCACCGCCCGTGAGGCGGTAGCGGCTGAGGCGGTGGCGTGATGTCGATCGGGTACGCGAAGTGCTTCGACCCGACCGGCGCCCGCTACGGCATCCCCACCTTCCCCTGGCGGTGTGTCCCGGACGGCTACGCCACCTACCGGCAGTTACGGGCGCGCGGTCTGCGCCCCGGGGGTCAGCCGGTCGCCGCTCAAGCGCTGCGCCCGCGCTTCCGGCGCGGGCCGCTGGTCGCCTACTTCTACCGCCTCGACCAGGCCAAGCCCGTCCGGCCCATGACGGCAGCGAAGTGGCGGGCACTGGAGTGCGCCAACCGCGCCCGCCGGACGTGCCCGCAGTGCCGCACGGACGCCGGATACGTCATCCCCACCTCGCTCGGTGTCTGCGTGCCCTGCGCCTTTCCCGACGACGAACAGTGCGCCGCCTGAACCACCCCACCATCCGTCTCTCATCTGGGAGTTCGCTGTGTCCAGCCGTACCCGGACCCGCCGCGTGAAGACCGCTGCGGGCGTCACCACCGTGCGTCTGCCGCGCCAGCGCGGGCGCCGTTCCGCTCAGCCGTTCCTGATCGTCATCCCCGAACGCCCCTCCCTCGCCCGCGAGGTGGCCGGCTGGGCGGGCCGTCTGCTGTGGCGCTTCCGCCACGCCCTCGCCCCCACCGGCATCGCCCTCACGGCATTCGCGGTGACCGCACTCCTGCACGCACTCGCGTGGTGGTCGGCTCTCGTGCTCGCCCCCGCGATCGCCGCGCCGGCCGTGTGGCTGCTGGTCGTCCAGCGCCGCCACCCCGCCCACCGCACCACCCTTGCGTGGCGCATCGCCACCGCCGCCCTCGCCACCCTCGCCCTCACCTGGACGGCTCTGGCCGCCGGGTTCGGTCCGCTGGCCGGTCCGCTGGAGCTGCTGTGGCTGTTCCTGCTGATCCCGGCACAGACCGGCTGGTTCATCGTCCGCCGCACCCACTGACCTGAGGAGATCGTCTGATGGCACAGAACACCAACGGCCGGCGTCCGAGCGGGCCCGTGAACGACCCCAAGACCAGCAAGTTCACCAACGTCGGCGCGGGCGTCGGAGCGGCGGCCGGCGGTTTCGTCGGCGCGATGGGCTCCTCGTTCGTCCCGCCGATCAACGTCACCGTCAACAACGCCAAGAGCGTGGCCCGCACCGGCGGCGGTGGCGGTGGCCACGGGCGTGGGCATGCCGAATCGCTGCTGCCCGCCCCGGAGTTCACCTCCCCCGCTCAGGTACGCAACTACTGCAACAGCCTCCGGGCGGCCGGCGTGACCCTGGCCATCGAGGTGGCCATGGGCGCCGAGATCCTCGAAGGCATCCTCGCCGTCGTCCCCGACCCCGAAGGACGCGCGTTCGGCTCCCGCCTCCGGGCCCGGAAGGTCGCCCGCAAGATGCGCAAGGCCGCCGACGCCCTGCGGGACGCCGCGAAGAACGCCGCGTCCTGCTACGCGACGTTCCAGCAGGAGTACGAGGAAGAGATCAACCGCGTGCGTCACCGCGCCCGCAAGCCGCAACAGCCCGTCATCAACTGGGCACAGCAGTAAGGAGGTTGACTGATGGCAAGGCACAGCAACGGCCGCATACGGCACACGGATTACCTCGGCGACGGTCTCGTCGCCGACTATCGCGGCTCCGGTCTCCTCCCCGGTGAGGCCGCCGCAGGGCGCATCGGCACTTACCTGCTCAACCGCGCGATGCCCCACCTTCCGCCCTGGTTCGGGGTCGCGGGCGTAGGTCTGGCCGGCGCGCTGGGGAACTGGCGGTGGGGCGACAGCGCCGCCGCCGGCGTCGGCCTCACCCTCGCATCCGGCTTCCTGACCGGTGCGACCTGGCTGATTGGCAAGGGCACCAGCCAGCAGCGCCGCCTGCACTCCGCCATCACGGTGGCCGCCGGGTCCGCGTGGCTGACCGCCGCCATCCTCGCCGGACCGACCGCCGGACCGATCGACGACATGTACCTGATCGGCGGGCCGGTACTGGCCCTGTCGTGGAACGTGCGCATGATCATGCGCCGCAACGACGACCCCACCGGCGAAAGCGCCGACAAGGGCCTGCTCGCCAAGGTCGGTCTGGCCAGGGCGCAGATCGGTGCGACGCAGGTGGAACCCAACCGGGTCACCGCTTCCGTGGCGTTGGAGCCGGGGGAGCAGACCAACGAGGACGTCACCAAGAGCCTGTCCAAGCTCGCGTCCGCGCTGGATCTGCCGACGTCGGCCGTGCGCTACCTGCCCGACCCCGGCTCCGCACGGCGCGGGCAGTTGGTCATCGTGCCCGAGGACATGCTGTCCGAGGTCGTGGAGTGGGAGGGCCCCTCCAACGTCGGGGGCTCGATCGCGGAACCGCTGGTCCTCGGCCGCTACGACGACGGTGCCCCGCTCCTGCTCTGGCTCCCCGGCGACCCGGACGCCAAGCGGAACTCCACGCACATTCTGATCGCGGGCGGGACCGGGTCCGGCAAGGGCGACACCGCCCTGAACGTCCAGACGGAGATCCTCTCCCGGCGGGATGTGGTGCTGTGGCTGTCGGACCCGAAGTCCTTCCAGGACTTCCGGCCCCTGCTGCCTGGCATCGACTGGGCTGTTGAGGGCGGGGCGGCCACCGAGGTCATGGTGGAAGCCCTCAAGGCCGCCATCCCCGCCCGCACCGGATGGCTGGGGGCGCACCGCTACCGGCAGTGGACCCCGGAATGCTTCGAGCAGCAGAACGACCCCGCGCACACGTGCCGCAAGGACGGCACCGCGTGCAGGTGCCCGGGGATGCCCTTCCTGGTCGCGTGGATGGAAGAAGCCGCCAACACCCTGCGCGCCCTCGGTGACGACGTGTTCACCGGCATCGCGCAGGAAGCCCGCTCCGCCGGCATCGCCCTGATCGTGTCGCTTCAGCGTCCGTCGTACGACCAGATGTCCACCAGCACCCGCGCCTCGCTGCCGTCCGTGATCGCGCTCGGCTGCGACCCGCGCGACGAGGGGTTCTCGCTGCCGGAGACGGTCATCGACGCGGGCGCGCACCCGGGGGCGTGGGGCAACCGGCGCCCCGGTTACTGCTACGTCGTCTCCCCGGGGATCGACGAGGCCCGCTACCCCTCCCCGGGCCGCACCCGCGCCTTCGGGCACAAGGCAGTGCCGACCATGGAACTGCTCGCCACGTGGGCGCACCGCAACGGCGCCACCCCCGACCCGGTCACCGACCGCGCCGCCGCCGCAGTCGCCGGCCGCGCCTACACCACCCGCAACGACACCGACGACCAGCCGACGGCGGGCACCACTGCCGCCGCCGCAGAGGGAGACGACGGCATGGAGGAGTACGGGCTGCTGGTCGACCCGGAAGACGTCGACATCGACCCCGACGCCGAACTCCCCGACGCCGAGGACGGCGACGACACCCCGCTGTTCGGGCAGGAAGCCGGACACAAGCCGTCCCCGGACGAAGCCCGCCGGCTGTTCGCGGACGCGCTCACCCAGTTCGAGGCGGAAGGCCGCATGGTCGTCGGTCCGAAGGACTTCATGGAGTGGTGCGACCGGCACGGCCTCTCCCGACCGTGGGTCTCCGCCCGGCTCAAGGACGCGTACAAGGAAGGACGGTTGGAGCCCACGAACCAGACCGGCCGGTGGCGGATCATTCCCGCCCTGACACCCGCGTGACGCCTGACACCGTCAGGAGGCTCTGACACCCAAACCCCTAGGCATCCGCAGTGTCACGCACTCCTGACACCACCCGCTGACACCCCTGACACACCCACCTGACATCCGCATACTGTCGCCCAGGGTGGACCGGTCTACCGGTCCACCCTGGGTGGGAAGGAGCCTTCATGAACCACCGTGACCCGCCGGGCATCGCTCCGCACATCCCCGCCGACGACTGGCACCGCGCACAAACCACCGGCACCCCGATCGTCATCGTCGTGCAGAGCACCGACCGCAACGGCATCCCATGGCAGCGGATCCTGATCCCGTTCGCCGTCGCCGGCGCCGCCGCCCTCGGCTGCTGGGGTCTGGTCGTCGCCCTCTGCGCCCTGTTCGACGCCGCCGCCCACGCCGTCACCGTCATCGCCGCCGCCACCGGACCCATCGGAGCCGGCGGCATCACCCTCAAACTCACCCGCACCAAGAAGTGATCCACAAAGGAGATCTTGTGCTCCGACTGCGAATCCAGCTCACCGACTGGCCCCGCCCCGCCCTGATGCTCACCGACACACCCCGCCCCAACTGCCTGCACTGCCAGGGGGCGGGCGGCACCGAGTACGACTACGGCAACCACTACGACGGCGAGTACGAGGGCACCCACTGGGAGCCCTGCCCCTGCTGGACAGAGTGGCGCCGCGTGCTGCTGCCCCTGCCCCACCGCCCCCGCTGGCTGCGCCGACACCACGACGGCCGCGACCCGTGGGGCCCCGGCGGCTACAGCGACGAACCGCCCTTCTAGATACGCCAAGGGCGGCCCCCTTCCGCCAAGAACCGGGGCCGCCCTTGTCCACGTGCCCTCAACAGACCTGTGGAGGTCTCCCAGCATGACCCAACCCACTGACATTCCGCGAGTACCCGCTCATCTGCGGATCGCGCTCAGTCTGGCCACGCGCGGTGTTCCGCCGCTGCCCCTACGGGCGGGGAAGGTCCCGTTCGGCAACTGCCGCGTGTGCGCGAAGAACGTGTGCGGTGGCCGGCCGAACATGAAGACCCCGGGCCCCTGCACTTGCCCGGCGCCCTGCCACGCCTGGGCCGCCGCCACCAGCGACCCGAACGTCCTCAACTCCCCCCAGTGGGCCACCGCATGGCGGCACGCTGCCGGAGTCGGCTACCACCCCGGCGGCACCGGCCTCACCGTCGTCGACCTCGACAACCCGGCCGCCATCACGTGGGCCCGTACGACCCTGCCCGCCACCCGCACCGTGCCCACCACCCGGGGTGAGCACTGGATCTACCTCGGAGCCACGGCGTCGGCCAACGCCGTACAGCCCGGCGTGGACATCAAATCCCGCAGGCAGTACGCCCGTTGGCTCGGACCCGGCACCGGCACCATGACCCACCTGCCGGATGCCGTCCGCGCCCTGGTCGAAGGAGAAGAGACCACCCCCGCCCCGGGGAGGGTGGTCTCTTCCCTCCCCCAGCGCGCCGTGTGGGACGCGACTACGGCCACCGGATGCCGCCACACCGAGCGCTACATCCGCACCGGCCTGGACCGAGGCATTGCCCTGGTCCTCGCCCGCACCGAATCCGGCGCCGGATCACAGGC
>NZ_LIQQ01000466.1 GCF_001418565.1 Streptomyces graminilatus
TGCCATGGGTGCCATGGGTGCTGTGGGTTCGATGGGTTCGATGGGCGATCCCCGGGCCGTGGTCACGAGCGTGACTCGGGACTACACCTTCCCGATGGACCAGCGTCCGGCGCTGCTCTGGTACCACGACCACCGGATGTCCTTCACCGCCCCCGCGATCTGGCGGGGCCTCTTCGGACCGCACATCGTCCGCGACGACGCGGAGGACGCGCTCGGGCTGCCCGCCGGACGCCATGAGCTGCCACTGGTGATCACGGACCGCGCGTTCGACGGCGACGGCCGCCTCGTCTACCCGTCCCTCGACCCCACCCTGCGCACGCGACCGGGTGTCTCCGGTCCCTACCTCGCCGGGGTCCTCGGCGACGTGATCCTCGTCAACGGCGCCCCCTGGCCCGTCCACGAGGTCGACGCGGTCCGCCACCGGCTGCGCGTCCTGAACGCCTCCAACGCCCGGCACTACGAGCTGGAGGCAGTCACCGACGACGGGCGGCGGCTCGACCTCGTCCAGGTCGGCGCCGACCAGGGGCTGCTGGCCGCGCCGGTCACCCACTCGTACCTGCCGATCGCCCCGGCGGAGCGCTACGACATGGTCGTCGACTTCTCCGGCGTCCCTGTCGGCGGCCGGGTCAGGCTTCTCAACCGGCTGGGTTCGGGACGCACGCGTGACGTGATGGCCTTCCGCGTCGCCCGCAAGGCCGCCGACCCCAGCCGGGTCCCCGCCGTCCTCTCCCGGGACCTGCCGACCTGGCGCAGGGCGGACGCGGCCCGAGTACGTGACTTCTCCTTCCGCGCCGGACGCACGCAAGGAGTCAACGGCTGGCTGATCGGCGGACGCCCGTTCGACCCGGCCCGCACCGACGTCACGACCCACCTCGGCGACACCGAGGTCTGGCGTCTCACCGCCGATGTGCACCACCCCGTCCACCTCCACCTGGTCGGCTTCCGCGTGCTCTCGCGCGGCGGAAAGGCACCGCGCCCCCAGGACGCCGGCCTCAAGGACACGGTCTCGCTGCGCCCCGGCGAATCAGCGGAGATCATCACCCGGTTCACCGGCTACAAGGGCCGTTACCTCTTCCACTGCCACAACGCGGAGCACGAGGACATGGGCATGATGGCCAACATCGACGTCGTCTGAATCACCCGATCCTTCGTGATCAATCGTGATGCCTCGCCATCCCTCGCCATCCCTCGCCATCCCTCGCCATCCCTCGTCATCCTTCGTGATCAATCGCGGTCTCTCGTGATCCCTCGATCCACCCGCCGCCCGGAATTCGTTTCGTGACGCGTCTGTCCGCCAGCTAGCGTGCCAGGCATGACGACCTCCTCCCGTTTCGCCGAGGCCCTCGATGAGCTGGGCCTCGGTGAACTCCACGCCCGTATCCGCCGGTTCCCGGACGAGACCCGTACCGCCGCCGAGGCCGCCGCCGCGATCGGGTGCGAGCTGAGCCAGATCTGCAAGTCGCTGATCTTCTCCGCCGACGGGGTCCCGGTCCTCGTCCTCATGGACGGCGCCTCCCGCGTCGATGTCGACCTCGTCCGGCGCGAGCTCTGCGCCGCGAAGGTCACCCGCGCCAAGGTGGACGTCGTACGGCAGACCACCGGGTACGCCATCGGGGGCGTGCCGCCCTTCGGGCACAGGACCAGGACGCGGGTGCTCGCGGACCGTTCGCTGCTGGCGCACGACATCGTCTGGGCCGCCGCGGGCACCCCGTACGCCGTGTTCCCCATGGAACCGAAGGCCCTGATCGCCCACGCCGGCGCGACTCTCGTGGACGTGCGCGAGTCGGCGGCCTCGTGACCCCGGTCGTCACCGCCGCCGTCCTGCTCGCCGCCGTCACCCACGCCTGCTGGAACGCGCTCGCGCACCGCGTCACCGACAAACTGGTCGGGTTCACGCTCATCGCGGGTGGCGGGACGGCCATTGGGCTGGTCGCCGTGCCGTTCCTTCCCGTGCCCGCCGCCGGGGCGTGGCCGTATCTCGTCGCGTCGGCGCTCATCCATGTCGCGTACTACGCGCTGCTCATGCGGTCGTTCCGGCTCGGCGACTTCGGGCAGGCCTATCCGATCGCGCGCGGAACCGCGCCCCTCGTCGTCACCGTCCTCGCCGCCGTGTTCGCGCACGAGGTGCCCGACGGATGGGCGGCGGCCGGAATCACCCTGTCCTGTGCGGGACTTACCGGCGTGGCGCTGTGGGGACTACGCGGGCGGCGGCCCAACTGGGCGGCGATCGGGGCCGCGTTGGCGACCGGGCTGACCATCGCCTCGTACACCGTCGTCGACGGCCTGGGCGTACGGGCCTCGGGGTCGGCCCTCGCCTACATCGCCTGGCTGATGGTCCTGGAGGGCCTCGCCGTCCCCGCCTACGCCCTGTACCGGTGGCGGGGCCAATTCCTCGCGAGGGTACGGCCGTTCGCAGCCGTCGGGCTCCTCGGCGCCGCGCTGTCCGTGCTGGCGTACGGGCTGGTGCTGTGGGCGCAGACCCGGGCCGAACTCGCGCCGGTCGCGGCGCTGCGGGAGTCGTCGATCATCGTCGGGGCTGCCATCGGGGCCGTGTTCTTCAAGGAGCGGTTCGGTGCGCCCAGGGTCGCCGCGGCCGGGCTGCTCGTCGTCGGGATCGGGCTGATGCTGCACACCGCCGGGTAGGCTAAAAACCCGGTGTCCTGGGCGGGTTGATCCATGAGTCCGGGGTTTGCGGGGCCTACGGGCGTACCGCCACCGCGTCCACCTCGAACAGCATTCCCGGCAGGGCCAGCGCGGCGACACCGCTGAGGGTCTGCGCCGGGAGCCGGTCGCCGAAGCGGGCGTGCAGCGCCTTGCCCAGGGGCTCCAGCTTGGCCAGGTCGTGGTCGACGATGAACGTGCCCAGCCGCACCACGTGTTCGTAGCCGAGGCCGACCCCTTCGAGTGCCGAGCGCAGCCGGTCGAAGGCCAGGTCCACCTGGGCGGCGAAGTCGCCGGGGACGGGAGCGCCGGTGAGGTCGGAGGCGTACTGCCCGCCGACGTACACCGTTTCGCCCGGCGCCGACACCGCGTGGCTGTAGCCGAAGGGCGTCGGGTCGTGCAGGGCGGGCGGGTTGGTGATCGTGCGCCGGTCCCCTGTCATGGGGAGGTCCGAAGTCATGGGGAGGGCAACGCCTGGTGGGCGCCGGCCATTCCGGGTGGGCGTCCGCTCAGGGCTTCGGTGCCGCGTAGCAGCGGAGTTTCACCCACTGGCCCGGCAGCCACTCCTGCTCCACCTCCGGCCCCAGCAGCGTCCAGCCCAGGCGCTCGTACAGGGTCGCCGCTGCCGTGGCCGTCGACGCCACGTCCAGGACGGGGTGCAGGGCGCGGGACCTCGCCTCCGCCACCGCCCGTTCCATCAGCGCCGCGCCCACACCCCGGCCCCGGGCCGCCGGATCGACGTACAGCCGGTTGATCACGGCGGTGGGGCCGTCGCTCCAGAGGGCCGCCGCCGCGTTGCCCGCGTCGCTGCCGGACAGGACGACATGGCCGATGATCCCCTCACCGCCGTCCTCACTGCCGTCCTCACGGCCATCCTCATTGCCCGACTCATCGCCCTCCTCTTCTGCCACCCACACCGCGAGGAGCGATCCGGGAGTCAGCCAACCGGCCGGGTCGCTGGGCCAGTTGAGCGGGTACGCGTTCTGCTCGTGGATCGTCGCCAGTACGCGTACGCACGCGTCGAGGTCGGCCTCCGTGCGGGGGCGGATGGTGAACTGGGCTGTGCTGTCTGTGTGGTTGGCGCTCATCCGTGCATGTAAGCACGCACGCCCGACAGGTCGTGGGGCCGCATGCTGTTGCGGTCGGTCACCGAGCGGCCCAGGGCGTGGTGGGGCCAGAGGCCGCCCGCTGTGAGGCGGCTGCGTTCGACCCAGGCGCGGGCCGGGACGCTGCTGTTCTTGTAGTAGTTGAGGGCGTAGCCGCCGGTGTGGACGCGCAGGAGACAGAAGCCGCCCGGGTAGTCCTTGACCGCGCTGACCTCCTGCTGGGTGACGTGCGGGGCGCTGGTCAGGACCGTGCGCTTGTTGCGGTGGGTGTGGCCCGCGTGGTGGAGGAAGACGCCGGGGGAGGCCGAGTAGGCCTCGACGATCTCTCGGGCCTGGCCGCGGTCCAGGCGCTGGCCCCGGCCCATGGGGAAGACCGAGTCCCGCGTGGTGAGCGGGTGGTGGCCGAAGACGACGGTCGGCTGATCCGGGTCGCTCCTCAAGTCAGCCTGGAGCCAGGCCAGTTGCGCCGCGCTCAGGCCGCCCGCGTCGCCGCCGTTGCCGCTCTTCTCGTAGGTGTCCAGGCCGATCAGGCGCAGGCCGCCCAGGTCGCGCGCGAAGTATCCGGGGCCGTCGGCGCCGCCCAGGAATCCGTCGCGGAAGGAGTCGTCGGGGTGCCTGGGGCGGTCGTGGTTGCCCCGTACGACGAAGTAGTCCCGTCCGTGGGTGCCGAAACCGTCCAGGATGCGGCGGGCCTCGGCCAGGTCCTGCGGTGCGCCGGCCGCCGAGATGTCGCCGGCCGCCAGCAGGACGTCCGCGCCGCGCCGGTGGGCCTCCTCGACCATGGCCCGGCTCATGATCTCCGGGTACGGGTCCAGGCCCGGCTGCTGCGAGACCCCGCGCAGCATCGGCACGCCCGCCACCCGGCCCGCCGTGGTCTCGCCGAGGTGCAGGTCGTTGCAGAGCGCGATGGAGAGGAGGTGGCGGCCGGGGGGCGGCTGGGGTGTGGTGAAGGAGTACGGGCCGCCGTGCGAGCCCAGGCCGTGCAGCGAGGTGCCGACCGCGTTGCCGCGCACCAGGTGCAGGGGCGTCGGTGTGGCCGCCCGGCCCCGGGAACGGGCCTGGTAGTAGTACGTCTGGCCCGGTTCCAGGTCCGTCAGCTCGATGTGGTGGTGGGCCGTCGGGTGGCCCTCGGACGCCGTGCGGTTCAGGTGGGCGGGGTGGGTGCCGTACACGACCTCGCCCTCGGTCACCGCGGGGATCAGATGGCCGAAACCGTCGTCCGTGCCGGGCACCGCCGTGTACCAGGTGATGACGGCGCTGTTCTCGGTGAGCGTGACCAGTTCCAGGTGGAGGGCCGTCACGACGTCGGAGCGGGTGATCCGTTCCCGGCGCGCGGCGAGCGCGGACCGCAGAACGGCGGGCGTGAGCAGCGCGCCGGACCGGACGAGGTCGCCGGGCGCGGGGAACGCCGCCAGGGCGGCGAGGGGAGCGGAAAGACAGCAGCGCATGATCGGAACGTGCCCTTCGCCCGTTAACGGCCGCCGTGGGGACGGGGGCGGTCGGAGGTATGGGGCACGACAACTCCTTTCCCTCGCGTCGGTGCGGTCGGTGCGGGGGCTCTCAGCAGCGTACGGCTGGGGCTGGACTCCTCGTCCTCCGCACGGGCGATCGCGACGAACGTCACACAACGGACGTCATGTGCAAACGCGCCGCATACGCCGTAATCAGTACGCGCATGCGGCACACGTGCGGCATACGTGCGGCACACATGCGGGCCGGGGGTCACGGGCGCACTCTGGAAGCAGCGGTAGCGGCAGCGGAAGCGGTACCGGAGGTGATCGTCATGGCGCACACCGCAGTGGGATGGCATGTCGAGCTGGAGTTCGAGGAGGATGAGCAGCGCACACGGGCCGCGGCCCTCGTACGGCTCTCCGACGGGAGCGAGGTACGGGCCAACGGCTACGCAAGTCGGCACCGGTCCGACGAGAATCAGCCGCGCGTCGGCGAGGAGATCGCCGGGGCGCGCGCTCTCAACGAACTGGCGATGAGGCTGCTCACGAAGGCCCACGACGAGATCGACCAGGCGTCGGGGCGCACATCGCATTCACTGGGCTTCAGGTGATCGGGTAGACGGGTAGTCGGCTAAGCCGGGTATTCGGGCGATCCCCAGGCCTGCGGTACGGGTGGTCTACGGGTAGCTGGTGGCCTACAGCGCTACAGCCCCGCCGCCACCCGTACCGCCCGTACCAGCGCCTGGGCCCGCGCGTCCGCCGTCACGCTCTTGCGGAAGCCGTTCGTGACGTAGCCGAACGCGATGCCCGAGTCGGGGTCGGCGAAGCCCAGGGCACCGCCGCGTCCCGGGTGGCCGAAGGAGCCCGGGGTCAGGAGCGGTGAGGCGGCGCCGTGCAGCATGTAGCCGAGGCCGAAGCGGGTGCCGATGACCAGGACGCGGTCCGGGCCCGCCGACTGCTCGCCCCGGGCCAGCTCGACCGTCGCCGGGGTGAACAGGCGGGTCCCGCCGTCGACCCGGCCGATGAGGGAGGCGTAGAAGCGGGCGAGTCCGTCGGCGGTGGCGATGCCGTTGGAGGCGGGGAGGGCGGCGGCGCGGTACGCGGGGTCGTTCTCGTCCGGCAGCGGGGAGATCGCGGCGAAGGCGCGGCTGGTGAGGGAGTCCGGGTCGGCGTAGGCGTCGGCGACCGATCGTTTGGGTCGCGTCCGCAGGCCGGGGCCCGCCGTCTCGGGCGTCCGGACCGGGCCCACCCGGCCCACGCGCCCCGCCTCCGCGTCCGGCAGCCCGATCCACAGGTCGAGGCCGGCCGGTCCGGCGACCTCGGTGGCGACCCAGTCGCCGATCGGGCGCCCGCTGACCCGGCGTACGAGTTCGCCCGTCAGCCAGCTGTACGTCTGGGCGTGGTAGCCGTGGTCCGTCCCCGGCTCCCACGCCGGTGCCTGGTCCGCGACCGCCGCCGCGCCGAGGGCGGGGTCGGCGGCCTGCGCCGGAGTGAGCGACCGGTCGAGCACGGGGACGCCCGCGCGGTGCGAGAGCAGATGCCGTACGAGGGTCCGCTCCTTGCCCGCCGCCTTGAACTCGGGCCAGTACGCGCCCACCGGAGCGTCCAGGTCCAGTTCGCCGCGCTCGGCCAGCATCAGGAGTACGGCGGCGGCGACCCCCTTCGTCGCCGAACGCACGATCTGCGCGGTGCCGCGTTCCCAGGGCGCCGAACCGGACCCGGCGTCCCCGTCGACGTCCCGTACCCCGGCCCACAGGTCGACGACCCGGTGCCCGTCCCGGTACACGGTGACGGCGGCGCCGCGTTCGCCGCCGGTCGCGAAGTTCGCCGCGAACGCGTCCCTGACCGGCTCGAAGCCCGCCGCCACCACACCGTTCACGGTCACGTTCACGTCTGCGTTCACCAAGTCCACGCGGGGGTAACGCGTGCTCCCCGCCCGCGATTCCTCGATTCCTCAGCCCAGGATGATCGTCACATCGATGTTGTCGCGGGTGGCGTTGGAGTACGGGCAGACCACGTGCGCCGCGTCCACCAGCTTGGCCGCGATGTCCTGGTCCAGGATCGGCAGCGAGACGCTCAGGGCGACCGCGAGGCCGTAGCCGCGCTGCTTGTTGGGGCCGATGCCGACCTTCGCGGCGACCGTGGAGCCGGTCAGGTCGTAGCCCTCGCGGCGGCCGACCAGGACCAGGGCGTTGTGGAAGCAGGAGCTGTAACCGGCCGCGAACAACTGCTCCGGGTTGGTGCCGTTGCCGTCGCCGCCCAACTGCGGCGGCATCGCCACCCGCAGCGCGATCTGGCCGTCCTGGCTGGTGATATAGCCGTCCCGGCCGCCATGGGCGGTGGCCTCGGCGACGTACATGATCTTCGTCGGACGGGTGTCGATGTCGACAGCGGCACCTTCGTCGGTCACGGCGAAACCTCCCCCAAAGCGGGCAACAAAGCGGGCAACAAAGCGGGCAATAAAGCGGGCGGCAAACAGGCAACAAAGCGAATAATTCGGATGTATATGCGTGTAGATACTGCGAAAATCGCTGCCGCAACCTTTACCGCAACTACATCGTGCACAAGGTACCGGCCGGTAGGGATGTGCCCGTTACTCAGGGGTAGTAACCGCCGGTAACCCAAGTTCAGTGGCAGCCTCGGCTCAGTGGCGAGCCCGGTCCGCCGCCCCCTGTGCCCGCTCCGCCAGCTCCCACAGCTCGCCCCGCAGCCGGGCCACCTGGCCCCCGCTCAGCTCCGTCGCCGCGAGCAGCGCGGCCGGTACGGGCGCCGCGCGCTTCCGCAGCTCCGCTCCCTGCCCGGTGACCCCCACGGACACCGACCGCTCGTCCAGCGCCGACCGCTCCCGGCGGACCAGTCCCGCCGTCTCCAGCCGCTTGAGCAGCGGTGAGACCGTGCCGTAGTCGAGGCACAGGGCCGAGCCCAGCTCCTTCACGGTCACCTCGCCGCGCTCCCACAGGACCAGCAGCACCAGGTACTGGGGGTAGGTGAGGCCCAGCTCGTCCAGGAGCGGACGGTAGGCGGCGGTCATCGCGCGCTGGGCTGCGTACAGCGCGAAGCACAACTGGTCGTCGAGGCGCGGCGAGCCGGGAGAGCGTGCGTCGTTGTGCGCGTCCGCTTGTTCGATCACGCGCCCATTGTCCACGCGCCCCTGGTTATGCGGTGCGGGACGCGGAGGGTACGGATCGCGGGTCGAAGCCGTAGGGCAGTTCCAGCCGGTGGGCGCTCATCAGGTCGTCGTCGGCCAGGAGTTCGCCGGTGCGTCCGTCGGCGGCGATGACACCCTCGCTGAGGATGAGCGCGCGCGGGCACAGCTCCAGGGCGTACGGCAGGTCGTGCGTGACCATGAGGACCGTGACGTCCAACGACCGCAGGATGTCGGCCAGTTCGCGGCGCGAGGCGGGGTCGAGGTTGGAGGACGGCTCGTCGAGGACGAGGATCTCGGGCTCCATCGCGAGCACGGTCGCCACCGCCACCCGGCGCCGCTGGCCGAAGGAGAGATGGTGCGGCGGCCGGTCGGCGAAGTCCGCCATGCCGACCAGGTCGAGGGCCGTGCGTACGCGCTTCTCCAGCTCCTCGCCCTTCATACCGGCCGCTGCGGGGCCGAAGGCGACATCCTCGCGGACCGTCGGCATGAAGAGCTGGTCGTCGGGGTCCTGGAAGACGATCCCGACCTTGCGGCGGATCTCGGCCATGTGCCGCTTGCCCACCGGCAGCCCGGCCACCGTGACCGTCCCGGCGCCGCCGGTGAGGATGCCGTTGAGGTGCAGCACGAGCGTCGTCTTGCCGGCGCCGTTGGGCCCGAGCAGTGCCACCCGCTCACCGCGCCCGACCGTGAAGTCGACGCCGAAGAGGGCCTGATGGCCGTCGGGGTAGGCGTAGGCGAGCCCGGCCACTTCGAGGGAGGGCGTGAGTGAGGGGGTGAGTGAGGGTGAGGTTGTCACGGTTGTCACAAGGACCATCCCAGCAGACAGACGGCGAGCGCGGCGACGGGCAGGGCGAAGGCGTACGACCACTGCGCCCGGGACGCGGTCACCTCGTCGATGACGGGCATGGAACCGGCGTACCCCCGGCTCACCATGGCCAGATGCACGCGCTCGCCCCGCTCGTACGACCGGATGAACAGCGCCCCGGCGGACTTCGCCAGTACGCCCCAGTGCCGGACTCCGCTCGCCTCGAATCCCCGGGACTCCCGGGCGATCCGCATGCGGCGCATCTCGTCGGTGATGACATCGCCGTACCGGATCATGAAGGAGGCGATCTGTACGAGCAGCGGCGGGAGCTTGAGGCGTTGCAGCCCGAGGAGCAGTGCGCGCAGTTCGGTGGTGGAGGCGAGGAGTACGGAGGTGGCGACGCCGAGGGTGCCCTTGGCGAGGACGTTCCAGGCGCCCCAGAGTCCGCTGACGCTGAGCGACATCCCCAGCACCTCCACCCGCTCGCCCTGTGCCACGAAGGGCATGAGCACGGCGAAGGCGACGAACGGGATCTCGATCAGCAGGCGCTTGAGGAGGAAGGTGAGGGGGACGTGGGCGGTGCGGGCCACGGCCGCCAGTAGTACGGCGTACACCGCGAAGGCCCACACCGCCTCCCGGGGCGTGGACACGACCACGATCACGAAGGCGAACGCGGCGGCCAGCTTGGTGTGCGGCGGCAGCGCGTGCACGGGGGAGTGCGCGTGCCGGTAGAGCCGGTGGGCGTGCCCGGCGCCCATGTCAGGCGCTCGCGCCCGGTGAGGTGACGGCGGCCGGGGTGTCCTCGGTCCCGTCGGTACGCCGCTTGCGTACCGCCCAGAAGACGCCCGTCCCGGCGACGACCGTGGCGCCGACGCCGATCACACCGGCGAGGCCACCGGAGAGGCGGCCGTCGGTGATGCCCTCGACGCCGTAGTCGGCGAGCGGGGAGCCGGCGGCGGCGTGTTCCTCGACCTTGGCGTCGATGCCCTTGTCGGCGGCGACCTTCTCCAGGCCGTCCGGGCTGGCGGAGGCGTAGAAGCTGACGACGCCCGCGAGGACGAGGGAGGCGGCGAGGCCGGTCAGCCAGACGTTCCGGGTGCGGTGGGAGGGGCTGAGGGCCGGGGCGAGCTGCGGCTCGGGCGCGGGTGTCGCGTCCACCAGCTCGCCGCCCACCCGCAGTTGGAGCTTCTGGCGCAGGCCCCGGGCGCCGTGCACGAGGTCCGGCCGTACGGCGATGACCGCGCCGACCGTGAACGCGGTGATCGCCGCTTCGCCGAGCCCGATCAGGACGTGCACGCCCACCATGGCGGTGAGGACCCTGCCGAGCGGTACGTCCGTCGTGCCGCCGATGGCGTAGACGAGGGTGAAGACGAGGGCGGCACCCGGCACGGAGAGCGCGGCGGCGACGAAGGCGGACACGGTGACCGAACGGCGCTTCTTGGGCAGCGCCTTCACCAGTCCGCGGAAGACGGCGTAGCCGACGACGGTCGTCGTGACGGCCATGACCGAGATGTTCACGCCGAGCGCGGTCAGCCCGCCGTCCGCGAAGAGGATGCCCTGCATGAGCAGGACGACGGACACGCACAGGACCCCTGTGTAGGGGCCCACGAGAATCGCGGCGAGCGCGCCGCCGAGCAGGTGTCCGCTGGTTCCGGCGGCGACCGGGAAGTTCAGCATCTGCACGGCGAAGATGAACGCGGCGACGAGGCCGGCGAGTGGCGCGATCCGTTCGTCCAGCTCGCGCCGGGCACCGCGCAGGCTGACGGCGACGGCACCGGCGGCGACGACGCCGGCCGCTACGGAGACGGGGGCGTTGATGAATCCATCAGGCACATGCACCGTTCGATGATAGTGGCTTGTTGCGAACGTCTTGCAAGAGCGATCTGAAAGCAATTTGGTGCGTATTTGGGAAGATATGCGACATTGGAGAGGAAGTGGGAGCGGGTCCACAGCTTCCGCACAGGTTACGCAGCGTTAGGGGCCACCCGATGTCCGTAGTCGAGCAGTACGCGCGAGCCCATATCGTCACGGACACCGAGGACGACGACCGGGGTCCGGTGCCCGTTGTTCTGCGCTACGACCCGGACGCGGATCCGCGCGTGGTGCGCATCCGGCTGCCCGGTTCGCCCGGTCTGCATGATCCGCGCGATCCACATGGTCCGCACGAGTGGACGTTCTCCCGGTCGCTGCTGGAGGAGGGGCTGCGGGCGCCGGTGGGGTCGGGGGAGGTGCGGGTGTGGCCGTGCGGGCGGGTGCAGGCGGTTGTCGAGTTCCACTCGGCGGGGAGTGTGTCGGTGGTGCAGTTCGAGACGAAGACGTTGATGAGGTTTTTGAGGCGGACGTATATGGCGGGGGCGCGGGTGAGTAGCTGACGTGGGGTTTGGTTTTCTCGCCCCCGCCGCCCTTACCCGTCCCGTCCTGTTCCT
>NZ_LIQQ01000467.1 GCF_001418565.1 Streptomyces graminilatus
GTGCCGGAGGGACACGGCCGGTGCGGGAGGGACACGGCCGGTGTCCAGTCCCGGAGACCGGGGCCGTCGGGGCACGGCCGGGTGCCGGCGGGGCACGGCGGAGTGCCGGAGGGACACGGCCGGCGTCCAGGCCCGGCGACCGGGGCCGTCGAGGCATGGCGGAGTGCCGGAGGGGCACGGCCGGGGCCCAGGCCCGGCGACCGGCGCCCAGCCCCGGCGACCGGCCTCCAGCCCCGGCGGCCGGTGTCTAGTCCCGGCGGCCGGGGCCGTCCTCCACCCGGCCGTGCCCCTCCAACTGCGCCCACAGCTCCCGTTCGCGCGGGGAGAGCGGCACATCGGTGACCAGCCGCTCGGGATGCGCGAACGGTGGCTCGTCGAGGGGCAGCACGGAGCCCGGGGCGACCCCGGGCTCCGGCTCGGGGTCGCCGAGCCACCAGTGCTTCGCCTGGTCGACGGAGCCCGGCGGCACCATGCCGAACATCATGGCGAGTGCGCCGAAACCGTCGATGAAGAAGGTGGCGACGCCCCGCCACGCCCGCCGCACCGCCCGGCGCGCCGACCACCCCATGCCGTCCGCCGCCTTCAGGACGACCGCCGGCCGAGGTCCGCCGTCAGACGGACGTACGCCGGCGGTGTCGGCAGCAGTTCCTCGGACAGGTCGTGCCGGAACGACACGGTGCCGTCCGGGCCCTCACCGGTCTCCACGAAGCCCATGGACGGGTACAGGTCGCGCACCCGGTGGTTCTTGGCCGTCGGACGGTAGCTCGCGTGCACGGCGCCCGCGCCGGCCGCCCGCGCCTCGGCGAGTACGGCGGCCAGGCAGGCCTGCTCGATGCCACGGGCGAACACCCGGCAGCTCAGCAGCATGTTGTCGATGCGCCAGCCGCCACCCACACCACCCACACCACCCACACCACCACCGGACTCGACACCGCTCACGAGTACGGCACCCACCAGCCCGTTGTCCCCGAACCGGTCCCCGGAACGAATGGCCAGCACCAGCCCGTCCGCCGACTCGTGCATGGCCCGGATGTCGGCCTGCTGGAGCCGCTCGGTGGTGAGGTTGAACTGGTTGGTGCGCAGCGTCACTTGCGAGACGCGGGCGATCTCGTGGTCCCGTACGGGCGAGAAGGTGACCTCGACGCCGAGCTCCGCGAGGTACTCGTCCATGGAGTCGGCGCTCTCCAGGAGGTCCTGGCGGGCGACCTCGGTGCGGTACTGCGTCGCGCGGGCGCGGTCCTCGGACGTCAGCTCCCGTACGTCGAACCAGCCGTCGGCGAGGAGCCGTTCGACATGCAGGGCGGGTTCCTCGTCGAGCCGGACCACGGCGACGCCGGGCAGGCTGCGGGTCACCAGACCGCACTCGAACGGCGAGTCGTCGGCGAAGACGAAGCTGTCCACACCGAGGTTGAGCTTCTGGGCGATCTCCAGCAGATTCCGGTCCTTGGGCTCCCAGTTGGCGGTGACCTGGACGAAGTCGCCCTCCCGCAGCACCATGTCGGGGTGCTCGCGCAGCACAGCCCGCACCGGCTCGATGTCGTTCTTGCTGCACACGGCGAGCAGGACGCCCTGGGAGCCGATCTGGGCGACGGCCTTCTGGAACCGCCCGAACGCCTCACCCCGGTAGGTGGTGGCGGCGGCGATACCGTCGGGCCCGTCGTCCCCGAGGATGCCGTCCCACAGGGTGTTGTCCAGGTCGACGACGAGCACCTTCTTGGTACGTCCGCGCAGGGCCCTGGCGAGGTGGCCGATCTCGCGGGCGTAGCCGGCCAGCAGCTCCTCGCCGAACTGCACCTTGGCGTAGGCGGCGAGCCGGGGCTCGTTGGCGGGCCCGCAGGAGGCGAGGATCGGGTCGAGGTCGACGACATGGACGCGGTCGTGCACGGCGGCCAGCCGCAGCAGCCCCGCGTTGAACTCCCGCCAGATCACGCCGAGTCGGGCCCTGGACCGGGCGTCGACGAGGCGGCGCTGCTGGCCGCGCAGCAGGGGCACGGTGTTGAGTACGAGGGTGCCGGTGCCGCGTGCGACATAGCGCTCGGCGAGCGACCTGATCAGGTTGAGCTTGCCCTCGGTGGCACGCTGGACGTCCTCGACGCCCCAGGGGTGCGGGAGTTCCGCGAAGATGATCTCGGCGTCCAGCACGCACAGGGCCAGATCGGCGCCGGAGGTGTACACATCGCTGTCGGTGTTGTGGAGATCGCGGCGCCAGGAGTCGTAGTCGCCCTCGTGCACCTTCAACAGCAGGCTGTGGCGGGCGAGTTCGGCGGTCAGCGGGGCGGTGAGCCCGTTCAGGGTGGAGTGGCCGGTGACCGCGACGGTGAACGTCTCGGTGCCGGGGTGCTCGCGCAGCACCGCCTCCCGGTCGAGTCGCGAGAGCAGTTGTCCGGCCCTCGCCAGGTCCGGCGCCGGCGGCCCGGCGGGGTCACCCGTCGTGGCCAGCTCGGCGAGGAGAGCGGGCACCTCGTCGTACGCGTCGGCGAGGCGCCCTTCGGTGTGGAGGGCGCGCAGCCGGTCCAGCGGTCCGGTCCGCTCGCCCACCGCGGTGCTCACAACCGTGGCCATGGTGTCTCCATTCACTGAATCGCCCGTAGCCCGGCGCCCACGCGGTCCGCGAGCACCGATCCGGTCCCGCACCCGGTCCCGGGCACAGGCCCACCACCACTAGCCGGTGGCCGGAACGAGCCTCCCGCGCCCGTCTTAAGGCGGCCTTGAGCGCGCGTCGAACTCCCTTCTGAGGTGCGGGTACGTGCGTGTACGTGCGTGCAGTTCCCCGCGCCCCTGAAGGATGAAAAGCAGGGGCGCAGCCCCTGCTTTTCAGGGGCGCGGGGAACCGCGCGACCAGCCCCCACCGGACCCGCACCCGACACCCGGGCCCTGGAGGCCGGATCAGGTGGCCGCCAGCAGCCTGCCCATCGTGGCCAGCACCGACGGCTCGACCCGGTAGTACACCCACGTACCGCGCCGCTCGGAGGTGAGCAGACCGGCCTCCCTGAGCTTCTTCAGGTGATGGGAGACCGTCGGCTGCGAGACCCCCACGTCGGAGATGTCGCAGACACACGCCTCACCGCCCGCGTGCGAGGCCACGGCCGAGAAGAGCCGCAGCCGCACCGGATCGCCGAGCGCCTTGAACATCCGCGCGGCCGTCCGGGCCTCCTCCACCGTGAACGGCCGCTCGGTGAGCGGCGGACAGCACGGCGCGGCACCGGCCTCACCCGGAGCGGGATCCAGCAGCGGCAACGGCAACGGCTTCATATTCGACATACGTCTATGTTGACACTCATCGATACAAGCGCCAAGCTGGCAACCACCAGGACATCGACATTCATCGAAACAAGAATCAAAAACAGGAATCGAACCAGAAAGAGGTGGGTAGCCATGACCTCCCGCGTACAGCTCGCCCTCCGCGTGCCCGACCTCTCCGCGTCCGTGGCCTTCTACACGAAGCTCTTCGGCACCGGGCCAGCCAAGCTCCGTGCCGGCTACGCCAACTTCGCCATCGCCGAGCCCCCGCTCAAACTCGTCCTCATCGAAGGCACCGCGGGCGAGGCGACCCGCATGGACCACCTCGGGGTGGAGGTCGGGAGCACCGAGGCGGTCCACGCCGCCACCGCCCGCCTGGCCGAGGCGGGCCTTGCCACCGACGTCGAGGACGACACCACCTGCTGCTACGCCCTCCAGGACAAGGTCTGGGTCCACGGCCCCGGCCAGGAACCCTGGGAGGTCTACGTCGTCAAGGCCGACGCCGGTTCCCTGGCCAAGCAGGCAGACAGCACCTGCTGCACCGAGCTACCTGCCCCGTAGACCGGAAGACGCGCCCCCGGGCGCACGGGAGGCGTCGGCCACCGTCGGCCCTCCCCCGCGTACGACACCCCCGCGCACGACGGAGTGCCCGCGCCCCCGGTCCCGTACCGGCCAGAACAGGACGTAAGCGGTGGAGACGACGACGAAGCCCAGGCGGACCAGGCCCCGGGCCGCGTCGTCGGGCACCGCGAAGACGCTGCCGTACAGGGTGATCAGCGCGATCCAGCTCCACCAGGGGACCAGACGCCGCTGCCCGATCACGTCCCACAGCAGGGTGCCGAGCAGAACGGACGCCGTGTAGTACGTGTAGACGCTGGGGTCGAGCGCGATGCGGGCGTTGGCGCCGAGCAGGACGACAGCCGGCCAGCGCCCGCGCCACACCGCGACACAGCCCAGTACCAGGCCCGCCACGGCCTGCGCGGGCCGCACCCAGGGCGGGGTCACCGGATCGCCGACCCCGAGGCTGCGCAGCGCCGACGCGGGCTGGTTGGGGATGACGAACTCGGCGGCGGCGAACGAGTGCGAGGTGTCGAGGAAGAACGGCAGCCAGACGACCGCCACCAGGCCCACGCACCACACGGCCGCGCGCGGCCACCGTGATCTCGGCAGGGCCAGCAGAAGGGGGAGGAAGGCGAGCGCGGTCGGTTTCGAGTCGACCGCGAGGGCCAGGAAGACACCGGTCGCCACCGCGTCGGCGCGGGTGAGGGAACGTACCGCCAGAGCCGTGAAGAAGAGGGCCAGTACGTCGTCGAGGTGGCCGAAGCGGACCGCGACCTCGATCCACATCGGGATGAAGGCCAGGCCCGCGATCAGCACGCGCTGCCGCAGCCGCTGGTGGTTGGTGCCGGTGCCCAGGAAGTACTGGGCGGCGCTGCGGCCGGCCACCACCAGGATGACCAGGCCGAGCAGGGACATGACGGCGGCGGCCAGGAACTGCCCGACGGGCTCGGAGAACGGGTTCAGCAGGCCCGCCGCCAGGAAGCTGACGGGTCCCATCTGGAGTTCGGGGTGGTGGGCGTAGAGGTTCAGGCCGCCGTCGGGGCTGCCCGGGTTCTCGTAGATCAGCTCCCCGCCGGTGCGCAGATAGTGCCAGGAGAACCCGCCGTGCGGCTCGACCAGCGCGAACCACAGGATCGTCCAGGCGGTGAGCAGCACGAGGTGCGTCCGCTGGCCCATGACAGGCACGTCTCTCCTGACCTTCCGTTCGCTCGTCCCCCCTTCCGGAGGATGGCCCTCCTCTTCTTAGAGGGCGGAACGGCGCCGCGGGTTCGCTCCAAAACCCATCCGGATCCCCCGGTCCCATCCGGATCCCGTCCAAAGCACATCCAGATGGGCTTTGGATGGGATCCGGAGCACAACCTCGGCCCCCGGTCCGCTGTCTAACCGGTACTCAGACACCCACGGCACGACTCCCGCGAAGGGGCTGCTCGCCATGCGCACATACAGAAGGATCGCCACCGCCACCACCACCGCCCTCACTCTCACCCTCGCCCTGGGCGCGGCGTCGCTCATGGCCCCGGCGGCCCAGGCGGCGGCCACACCGAACGCGGGCTCACTGACCCACACGGCCGGCGAACTCTGGTACAAGGGCGCCCCGGGCCAGGCCAACCGTCTGCGGGTGTCGATGACGGTCGAGGTCCGCGACAACGAGTTCGACACCTACTACATCCTCACCTTCCAGGACCGCGCCCCCATCACCATCGACCAGAGCGCGGCGGACCTCGACGAGTGCGTGTACCCGACGCCGTCCGACCACACGATCGCCCAGTGCGCGGTCGGCATCCCGAACGGCTCCGACGACTCCGACATCTACGACGTGGACCTGGGCGACGGCAACGACACCGCGACGATCGACTCCCAGCACAACGCCGCGTTGGCCACGATCTACGGCGGCAAGGGCAACGACGTTCTGCGGGGCAACTCCGCCGAGGTCTTCTACGGCCAGGACGGCAACGACACCATCAGCGGCGGGGAGGGGTCCTGGGGCCTCGGAGCGTTCGGCGGCGCCGGAAACGACACCCTCACCCGCTGCGAGACCACCTGCCACGGCGGCCCCGGAAACGACTCGCTCACCGGCGGCGCCGACGACGGCGACGACAACACGCTGTACGGCGACGCGGGCAACGACATCCTGCACGGAAAGTCCGGCGCCGACCTCCTCTACGGCGGCACGGGCAACGACCGCCTGTACGGCGACGCGGGCAACGACAAGCTCTACGGCAACAGCGGCAACGACACCCTGCACGGCGGCGCGGGCACGGACACCCTCTCGGGCGGCCCAGGCACGGACAAGCTCTACCAGAACTAGGACGGACCACCAGAAACAGTCCTACCCCGCCCCTGGAAGGCAGCCCGCAGGGGCACCTTCCGACGGACTACCGGCCCCTGGAAGGCAGCCCCGCAGGGGCAGTGTCCGTGCCCGCGCCGCCGTGCAGGGTGTCGTTGCCGCTGTTGCCGTAGAGCTTGTCGTTGCCCGCGTCGCCGTACAGGCGGTCGTT
>NZ_LIQQ01000468.1 GCF_001418565.1 Streptomyces graminilatus
AAACAAGACCCGGCCTGGACCGACCGTGGACGCGCCGGGCGCATTGACGAAGGTGGGCTCGAGTGCGAGCGTGGACAATCCGCGCCCGCCGGCCATCCAGGCTCCCTGATCGGAAACGGCTCCCGATGCCCGCGCTCCCCGCGCCCTCCACGCCTCCCACCCTCCTCGTCCTGGACGCCGACCCACCTCCCCGTCTCGGCCGCCTCACCGGACGCGTCCGGGTCAGGCACGCCGACGAGACCACCCTCGCCGCGCAGCTCCCGTACGCCGACGTCCTGCTCGTCTGGGACTTCACCTCGCGCGCCGTACAGGCCGCCTGGCCGGGCGGGGGCGCGCGTCCACGCTGGGTGCACACCGCGAGCGCCGGTGTGGACCACCTGATGTGTCCCGAACTCACCGCGTCCGACACCGTGGTGACCAACGCACGGGGCGTCTTCGACCAGCCCCTCGCCGAGTACGTCGCGGCGCTGGTCCTCGCGATGGCCAAGGACCTGCCGAGGACCCTGCGCCTCCAGGAACGGCACGAGTGGCGCCACCGGGAGTCGCAGCGGGTCGCCGGGACGAAGGCCTGTGTCGTCGGGTCGGGGCCCATCGGACGGGCGATCGCGAAGTACCTCAAGGGACTCGGGGTGACCACGGCGGTCATCGGGCGTGTCCCGCGTACCGGCATCCACGGGCCCGCCGACCTCGACCGGCTGATGGCGCGCGCCGACTGGGTGATCGCCGCGGCTCCCCTCACCCCCGACACCCACCACATGTTCGACACCCGCCGCTTCGGCGTCATGCAGCCCTCGGCGCGGTTCGTCAACGTCGGCCGGGGGCAGCTCGTCGACGAGGCCGCGCTCGCCGAGGCGCTGTCGAAGCGGTGGATCGCGGGCGCCGCCCTCGACGTGTTCGAGCACGAGCCGCTCACCCCCGACAGTCCCCTGTGGGAGGTGCCGGGTCTGCTCGTCTCCCCGCACATGAGCGGCGACACCGTGGGCTGGCGCGATGAACTCGGGGCACAGTTCGTGGAGTTGTACGGGCAGTGGGAGGCGGGGAAGCCACTGACGAACGTCGTCGACAAGCAGCGCGGGTACGTACCGGGTCACTGACCCGGTACGTACCCGGTCACGAGGTTCACCCGGGACATCTTCGACCAAGTGCCGATGTTCGATTCCAGCCAGGTGATCGAGTCCGGCCCGCTGGAGTGGATCCTCGGCCCACCGGGATGGCCAAACACCTCCCTCCCCTTGCCTATGGCATATGCCATACGAACACCCCCCTGCTGGGAGGCCGCGATCCGGGCGGCAATCTCGTCAACGCCCCCTCCACATGGACCCCTTGGCGGTTATCGTGGAGGGGATTGGCTGTCCGGATCACGGCTAAAAGCAAGCCAGGGGGAACACCGTGGCTCTCAAGCACGAGCCGACCGCGCCGTACCACTCGACCCCGGACGCACTGCGCGTCCTGGAGACAGTGGCCCGGCACTCCGCCGGTGTCACCGACGCCGAAATCGCCCGCCAGACCCACCTCGGCACGGACCGGCTCACCCCCCTCCTGCGCATGCTGCGCCGCGAAGGGTACGTGGAACAGGCCGCCGACGGTTCGTACGTCACCGGCACCGCCCTCAGCCGCCTCGGCGCGACGCACGGCCATGACCAGGCCCTGCGCGCCCAGCTCCAGCACACCCTCGACCGGCTGCGCGACTCGGTGGGCGCCGCGATCTACATGAGCCGGTACGTCGACGGTGAGATCCATGTCACCCAGTGCGCGGACAGCGCGGCGACGCCCGCCGTCAACGAGTGGGTCGACTTCCGTTCGGCCGCGCACGCCAGCGCGATCGGCAAGAGCCTGCTGGGCCAGCTCGACCACAACAGCCGCCGCGACCACCTCGCCCGCCACAAGCTGGCCCGCCTCACCTCCCGCACGATCACCAACGAGCGGCTGCTGCTCTCCCGCCTGGAGACCCAGCCGCCCACGGTGCCGGTCCTGGACCTCCAGGAGTACGCGGTCGGCACCGTTTGCGCGGCGGTCCCGATCACGGCCGGTTCCACGGTCGGCTGCCTCGCCCTGTCCCTCCCGCTCCGCCAGGCCCACCGCCTGCGCCAGGCGGCGGAACGCCTGAACCGCAGCGCGGGCCCGGTGCTCCTGTCACTGGCGATCTAAGGCCTGCGGCGGCTACCGCTACCTGGTCCGGAGCACCCTCCAGGACCAGGTAGTATTTTTCTTGTCGCCAGCCGCGAAAGCGGTCGGCGAGAGTCATGCGCCGCTAGCTCAGTTGGTTAGAGCAGCTGACTCTTAATCAGCGGGTCCGGGGTTCGAGTCCCTGGCGGCGCACATATGGAAGGGCCTCTCGCAGTCGCGAGGGGCCCTTTCGTCATCCGCCGATGAGCTGGCCCTCATCTGCTGAATCCGCCGAGCAGCTCCTCCCGCCCCCGCTCCCGATACCGCTCCACCAGCCCCGCCACGTCATCCCCGGTCAGCCTGCGGTAGGTGTCCTCGCCCGGTGGCCGCCACCACACCGGGTCCGGGCAGCGGAAGCCCTCGCGCCTGAGGCCCGCCCGGTGGATCTTGTTGGTCGCCGTGACCGGCATCCGCCTCACGACCCGTACGAACCTGGGGGCCATCTTCGTGCCGAGGTCGGGTTGCGCCGACAGGAAGGCCGAGAAAGTGGCCGGGTCGAAGGTGCCGGCCAGGGTTGCCATGACCTGGTCGCCGGCCACCGGGTCCGGTACCGCGTACACGGCGACGGCCGCCGCGCCCTCGTACCGGGCGAGGATGTTCTCGATCATCGCGGCGGCCAGGTTCTCGCTGTCGACGCGCAGCCGGTCGTCGGCGCGGCCCGCGAAGTAGAGGAAGCCCTCGTCGTCGCGGTAGAAGAGGTCGCCCGTCCAGTACCAGCCTCGCCCGGTCCCGGCTTCGCCCGACCGGGGAAACCCCCCTCTGCGGCGCGCCGCCTCCGCCTCCGGGTTGCGCCAGTAGCCCTCGAAGGGGCTGGCGCCCCGATTCACCAGCTCCCCTATCGCCGCCGACCCGTTGAGCAGCCTGCCCGAGGCGTCCAGTACCGCCGGTGGGCACTCGGTGCCCGTCTCCGGGTCGACCACCGCCAGGTCGTCGTCCGGCGCCGCCAGGCCCACCGCGCCGGACGGGGTCCCGGGCGTCCACCGCACCGCCGCCCCGCCCTCCGAGGAGCCGTACCCCTCCACCAGCCGTACCCCGAACCGCCGCCGGAAGGCCGCCGCGTCCACCGCCCCGGCCTCCGTGCCGAAGCCCAGCCGCAGGGGGTTGTCCCGGTCGTCGGGCCGGGCGGGCGTCGCCAGCAGGTACTGGATCGCCCGGCCCACGTACGTGAAGTAGGTCGCCCGGTAGCGGCGTACGTCCGTCAGGAAGCCGGAGGCCGAGAAGCGGGGGCGCAGTGCCACCCCGGCGCCCGCCGCCAGGGCCGGGGCCCAGTCCGCGATGACCGCGTTGCCGTGGAACATCGGCATACAGACGTAGTGCACGTCGTCCGGGCGGACGGCGAAGGATCCGGCCAGCGTCCGACCGGCGGCGGCGAGTCTGCCCTGCGTGCAGATCGCGGCCTTGGGGGCGCCGGTCGAGCCCGAGGTGAAGTAGAGGAGGAGGCGGGAGGTGGGGGTGGCGCGGGAGGCGTCCGGTTCGGCGCCCGCGTACCCGGACAGGAGGTCCTCGTACTCCTGGGAGTCGGTCAACAGGAGGCGTACTCCTGGGAGTTCGAGGCCCGTGAGGAGGGGGAGGTGGGGTCGCTCCGTTATCAGGAGCGGGCACTCCGTGTGCAGGATGTCTCGGGCCAGCTCCGGGCCCCTGCGGGTGGGGTTGATGCCCGCGACCGCGGCGCCCGCCAAGGCCGCCGCGCTCAACCACAGGGGGTATTCAGGGGTGTTGTCGAGCAGGACGCCGATGTGCGGCTCCGCGCCCGGTGGCAGCAGGTCGGTCAGCAGTGCGGCCCTCGCCGCCGCTCCCGCCGCCACCTCGTGGTGCGTGAGCGTCAGGTCCCCGCACCACAGGCCCGGCCGGTGGTCGCCCCACCGCGCCGCCACCAACTCCGCGACCGTGCGCCCGCCCGACCCCCTGGGCTCCATGAATGTCTGGGCCTCCGTGAACTCCATGGGCGCGCACGGTAGTTGACATGCCGTCAGATGTGGAGGGTCACGGCGTTTCCATGGGCACGCCCCAGTCGGCCGGGAAGGTTTCGCCGGTGTTCTCGTCGACCGAGTACCCGCTGTCGCTGCCGAAGAACGAGTCCCCGATTTCCATGGCCTGGCTGTACGTCACCATGAAGCCGACGAGGAACACCACCATCGCCCCGAAGAACGCCACGATGGCGACCATGCCAAGCCCGATACGGACCGGGCTCGGGCGGTGTGCCGTGGCGTTGATCTCCTCGCCCTCGCTGTAGAAGACGGTGACGTAGTCGCCCTCGATGATCGCGCCCGAGCCGTGCTCCTCCTCAAAGCGGATGGTGCGGCCGTCACGCGCGGTGAACTCGTAGACGTGGTGCAGCGTCGTGCGCACGCGGGAGTCGCCGGAGCCGCCGCTCGTGGTCGTGTACGTCCGGAGGCAGCGTGCCTCGGCGGTCAGGCCGCTGTTCCAGGCCCTGCGTATCCGCAGCGCCCGGCGGATCAAGGCCGCCGCCCCCGCGACGATCGCCACGATCATCAGCGTCGGCACCCCGTAGAAAATGATGTCCATGGCCGTCCCCCGGTCTCTCGTTCAGTACGGCTCCCCGTACGCCGCCTCACCTGGTCCTGGGGGCGTACGGGGAACGTACCCGTGGGGGGTCCCCGAATTGCTCAAGGAATGCTCAGAATCTGGCATCCGGGCAGGCCCTCACGCTCCCGGTTCGCTCCGTCCCGCGCAGAAAGCGACCGTGAGGTCCTTCACCAGGGCCTTGCGTTCGTAGTCGTCCAGTTCGACCAGGCCGCGCAGGGTCAGCCGGGTCACCGTGTCCTCCACCGAGTCGACGACCGAGGTGAGCGTCGCGGCCCGGTGCTGGGCGTCCAGGGCCGCGATACGGCGGCGGGTCATCGCGGCGGCGACCTCGGGGGCGTACTCGACCCGGACCGGGAGTACGGAGAACACCTCCAGGCCGACCGGTGCCGTGTCCGCCGCGACCGCCCGGGTCAGCGCCTCCCCCGCCGTCTCCATCGCCCGCCGTCCCGCGCCCGGCATCTCGACCGGTACGCGGACCAGCGCCGCCTCGACGCATTCGCGCAGGTACGTCTCGTGGTCCTCGACCCCGAGCGTGGCCCGTGCGGTGTCCCGCACCCGCCACACCACGAGGACGACGACCCGCAGCGCGACCCCGCTGGCGTCCGCCGCCGGCATCGGCTCGCCGCGCCAGTGCCGCAGCCGTACGTCGACCCGGGCGCGCAGGAGAAGCGGGTTGACCCACAGCAGGCCGGTGCGCCGGACCGTTCCCCGGTAGCGGCCGAACAGGCCGAGCACCCAGGCCCGCCCGGTCCGCCCCCGCGCCAGCCCGCCGAAGCCGAACAGGGCGAGGGCGCCCGTTCCTGCGTACGCCGCCCACTGGGCCGGGCCCAGACCGGCACCCGCGTACGCAGTCGGCAGCCGCAGCGCCTCCACCGCCAGCGGCGGCAGTACGCCCGCCCACCAGGAGGTGAGCACGCCCCCGGTCAGCCCGGTGGCACCGGCGAGCACGCCCACCGCGCCGGGCAGCACCCGCGCCCGGCGTTCCACCAGGTCGGGGTCGACCGTCGCAACCGCCGGGCGTGGTGCGGCCGGTGCGGGTCTGCGGACGCGCGGCTGCTCGCCCGTACCCTGTCGGCGCCCCACGACGGCGGGCCGCAGCGGCACCGGTGACGGGTCGGGTTCGTCGCGGAACAGGAGGTGGACGGGGATCTCGGTGGTGGCCTCGTTCTGAATGAGCCGGGCGGGCCGGTGGCCGCCGTCCGAGGGGCCCTCGGGTTCCGGTGTGTGTTCGGTCGTCGTACTCATTTGTGCCTCCAGCCTCCGCGCCAGATGCGTTCATGCAGGGGTGAGGGGTCGGTCGGGGTCAGGGGCGAGGTCAGGGAGCGAAGAGGCGGCGCCAGGTTTCCGGGCCCGGGTAGCCGTCGGCCGCGCCGCCCCGCCAGCCCTGGGTTCGCTGGAACGCCTGCACCGCTCGGCGGTCCGCCTCGTTCCAGCGCGCGTCGGGCGGGGTCGTGTAGAACCGCCCGAATCCTTTCTTCACCAACCGCTTTCCGAGCTGGGTGACGTACGGGTTGCTGGATCCCGGCCGGAACAGGCCCCGTCCGGGGAACTCGGGGACCGCCGCCTTCCCGGGCGCGGCCGGCGGACCGGCCGCGGGCGGGACCGTGCCGGGGGCTGTTCCAGGGGCTGTTCCAGGGGCTGTTCCAGGGG
>NZ_LIQQ01000469.1 GCF_001418565.1 Streptomyces graminilatus
CAATCGCCGGACGGGCTGGGTATTTCAGCCCGTCCTCCGGATACTCCAGACGTACCACTCTGGAGTGATCGCAGGTGAGCGTACTCGCCGCCCCGCTCGTCCGCCCCACCGGGAATCTGTCGGCCCCCACAGCCGACATGACGACTACACCCCGGAACCCCCTGGCCTGCACGGTCTACACCGAGACCCCGCGGGGTGTGCGGTGTGTCCGGCTGTCCGTGATGACGGACGAGACCACCAGCCCGGAGCAGCAGCGCGAAGCCGACGACATAGCCGCTGCTGCACTCGATATCGACTTCGCCGAGGGCGAGACGCTCCGCGAAGCGGTCGACCTGGACGTGTCGACATCGAAGTTCGGTCCCTTCGACCGTCCCCAGCTCGGCGGATGGCTCGCCTGCCCTGCGAACTGATGCCGTCCTAAGCCGCATACACATGACCAGTCGCAGGTAAACGCCAAACCGCCCCCACCTTGTGACTACTTGCGAGGGTGCAGCGGACAGGTCAGCCGAGTGAAGGCCCATCGGCCACTCTCAGCCACCCCTCCGTTTCTGGATTTCCGTCCTCAGCATTCCAGCAATCGCGGCGAGAATGAATAACAGTGACCGGCCGCATTGTTTCGGCACCTTAGGATGGCAACCATTGCCGACCACTTCCTTGAGCCTTTTCCAACCTCCTGTGCGGGCTGGGCAGTTGGCCTGACAAACGGATGAAGCCCCTGGTAGATGGGTTTTCGACCAAGAGAATCGTCTCCACCAGAGGCTTCGAATGCTTGTCTACCCGTCCGGCGTCGACGTGTCCGGCTCTGCCCTGCGCTTCCTCGCTGCCCGCCTGAGGAAACACCGTCATGCTCTCGGAACTCGATGGCGGCGCCTGAGCGCGGGCCGACAGGCCCTGCTCACCTGGGGCCGACCGGAGCCACCGTGCCACCGCGGGCAGTGCGCATTTTTGCATCTCACGTTGGCGAGGTGCGCTGCCCGGCCGACCGGGATGCAGCTCAGGCGAGGGCATCGAGACGGTGTGACAGGAACCCCGCCATCGCGCGGACCCCGATCCCGATCGCGTGCTCGTCGGCAGCGAAGTCCGGGGAGTGGGGGACCCCGTTGATGCCCGCTTCCGGGTTGGCGACGCCGAGGTAGAACATCGCTCCGGACACCTGGTGCAGGAAGTACGCGAAGTCCTCGCCGTTGAACGGATACGCCGCGTGCAACACCATGACCGCGTCCGCACCCAGGGCGCCTCGCAGGTACGAGGCTGCCGCCGCGTTGAGCTCCGGCGAGCACACCATGGCGGGCAACGGAGGCTCGGTGAACTCCACCCGCCCACGGGGCAGCGCATCCATCCAGCGCCGCACCTCCTCACGGATCTCGGCGTACCGGCTCTCGGGCCAGGCCCGCAGATAGGCGTGCACGCGCGCGCCATCATCGCCCGAGCTCGAATGGGACAGGGCGTAGACAAAGCGCGCCAGCGGGCCGTCCGGGGTCTGCATGTCGTCCATGAGCTGCTGGAACTGTCCGGGCGTCTGCGGGCGCCCGACAGTCGACAATCCGTCGATCATGGCGACGAGCCGCTTGGCGTCGTCGTCGGCGCCCGGCCCCGCCAGCTCGATCCGGAAGCGGTCTTGCCCCGGCTGACCCGGCCCGACCGCGAACGTGCCGACTGGATTGGAGCCGCAGTGCAGCGCGTAGATCTCCCGCGGCGCGGTCCGCTCCAGGACCCCGTCCTCGATCATCGCCCGGGCGCCCTCGCACGTCTCCTCGGCCGGCTGGAAGACGAAGACGACCCGGCCGTTCAGCTGCTTCCGCAGCCGTGCGAGGACCAAGGCGATACCCACCCCGATCGCCGTGTGCAGGTCGTGGCCGCACAGGTGGGCCGCCCCCGGGACCTGCGAGGCGAAGGCACAGTCGAACAGTTCGTCGTCGTCGACCGCGTCCATGTCGGCCCGGTAGGCGACGGTCGGGCCCTCACCCGCACCGTCGAGCAGCGCCACCACACCATGGCCGCCCACGCCGGTTACGACGGCCAGACCCGCGGCGCGAAGCCGCTCGGCGACCAGTGCTGATGTGCGCCGCTCCTCACCGGCAAGATCGGGATGCCGGTGGATGTCGCGGCGCATCCCGATCAGCTCATCGTCGATCTCGGCCGCCATCTTGTCGATCATCGCGTGGTCCAGCGCGGAAGACATGCGCCGGAGGCTACACGAGCCGATCTCCAACCCGGCCTTGAAGTTGGAAAAGGCTCCTTGAGTCGCGACGTCCGCCAGTACTCCAGCAGCACTTCGCGCGGGCCGTTGCCAACAGCATGCGCGGCCAGGGACGGCACGCCGGCATCATGCCAGGTGAGCGAGACGCGAGGTCTCCAATAGCTGACGCTGCATCAGTTTGACGGGCTTCCGGGGATGGCCCTGACCTGCGAAAACGCAGAAGTGCAACTGGAGTATTAGAGGCCGTGCCGCCCTCATGCCCGGTCCGTCAGGTCCTCGGCGAATACCTGAGACAGCGGCTGCGGTCCCACGTACTGCTGACAGTTGCATTGGCCGGCCTCGTAACGCAGCGGCTTCTTGTTCTCGTTCCAGGCCATCGGCACCTCGACACTTTCATGGCACCGGCCCTGCTTGTCGTGCTTGGCGAGATGGTGCGTGCATCCGCACACAGCCTCCGGCGGCTTGTGCGCCGCTTCGATGGCCAATCGTTCCTGCTTCGCCACCTCCAGCAACTGCAGCTTGCGCTCATGCCGATTGCGCAGCGCGGTGCGGACGTTGTCGGCCGCCCACGCGAAGCCACCCGTCCAGAAAATAATGAGAACCCACCAGAACCAGTCCATGACTGTCCCCTCCCCCTGTTCCGCCGTGGGTCAGCATAGATGGCTCATCGGAGGCGTCGTCCATGTCACGCAGGCAGCTTCTGGTGGGAAGCCGCATACGTGCACGACACCTGTCGCATATGCCGCCAACGCTTCCACCGACCCGAGCAGGAACAACCCGACCGGAGCCAACACCTACGAATCAGTAGCCGTACAGAACCGCACGTCCCCCGTCAGACCGCAATGCTGGTGAGCGACCCTCACCGAGTGCGTGCCCTTCTTCTGGACCTGGGTGTCGTCCAGCACCAGCGTCACCTCCGGGTCACCGATCCCGGCGATCACGTAGTCCCGCAGCACGTCCGCCGACCACGACGCGGCGTTCAAGAACTTCTGCACCCGGTCCGGCGTCGCATGCCCCGCCCGCACCGACAGAGTCCACCCGTTCACCCGGCCCAAGCCCGCCAGCAGGCCCTCGACCAGGCCCTCGACCAGGTCCGCGAACACCTCCCGCGGCTCCGGCCGCGCGAACAGGTCCCCCAACCCTCCGTCAGCGACACCAACTCATCAGCCCACAGGCCGAGATGCTCCTCCGTCACATCCACCAGCATGACCACTCAACGACAGCACCGATCAACCGTCACAAGATCTGCTGCTGTAGTACTAACGGGAACTGAAGTGATCTACGTCCAGCGTAACCCCAGGACCCCATAGGGGAACCCCAAACGAGTTGGAACGGGGTTCCCCAAATGGGCTTGCGGGGTTCCCCGTTCGAGGTTCCCGGAGATGTCCTGCCTGCCTGAAGCTCTTCAGACGGCGCGACCCACGTGCCGAACGGTCAGACCCCCCGCGACGCGGCGAACGTCCGGGGGCGCGGCCACCAACCGGTAGGAGGTTGACGGCAGTGCCCAAAGCTGCGATGATGCTCGGCTCACGCCCATCACGCCGCCGGGCGGGTGACGGCCGCTTCGGCACCCGTCGCGGCGGAACCCGCCGCACCACGCCCCGACGGGTCGGGGACCACGACCTCCCGGACCGTCGGTTTGCGGATGAGGAGCAGGGCCGCGTCGTCGTGGAGCCGGCCGCCCACATGGGCCAGCAGTTCCTCGTGGAGGGCGTCGAGGGTGCGGGCCGGTTCGTCGGAGGCGTGGCGGGCCAGTCCTTCGTGGAGGGGATAGAAGGAGCGGCCCCGGTCGCGGGCCTCGGTGACCCCGTCGGTGTACAGCAGTAGCTGGTCGCCGTCGGTGAAGGGCAGTACCTGGAGGTCGGGAGCGTGCCCGGTGAGGGCGCGCAGGCCGAGCGGCGGGGCCGGGTGGGTGGGCTCGACGGTCACGAGGGTGCCCGAGGCACGGACCAGCAGCGGGGGCGCGTGTCCGCAGGTCACCACTTCCAGGTGAACGGGCCTCGGATATCCGGCGACGACGG
>NZ_LIQQ01000047.1 GCF_001418565.1 Streptomyces graminilatus
CCCGGGAGGGAGAGAGAGAAGTAACTCCAAGTGTTTTCTTCTCGGTTGGGATGTGAATGTCGCGGTCCTGTCACGCGATGGCCGCGAGGGTGATCGGCGGGAACCCGGGCCGGGAGTGATCGCCTCCTGTCTCACGCAGGGGAACGGATCACCCACCTCACACACCTGGAGCAGCCCGTGACAACGCCGCACACAACAGCTCGGCGCGCACTGGGGGCATGTGCCGTCCTGATGGTCGGCGCCCTGACCCTCACCGCGTGCGGTGGCGACAACAGCGGAAGCGGTGACGGCAAGGGGGGCGGGAGCGGGAAGGGCGGGAGCGGTTCCGTCTCGACGGCGGTCATGCGGATCGCGATCTCCGCGAAGGACGGATCCGAGGGCGCGTCGATCAACACGACCGGTGTGAAGGTCGACGGCGGCACGCTGACCGATGTGCGGATGACCGTCGCGGAGACGGGGGCGGCCGTGGCGGGGGCGATTTCCGCGGACGGGTTGAGCTGGCGGCCGGAGCGGCAGTTGGAGCGTGGGACGCGGTACCGGATAGCGGCGACGGCGAAGGACGCCGAGGGGCGGACGCGGGCCGCCGACTCGACTTTCACGACGGTCACCAAGGAGAACAGCTTCATCGGGTCGTACACGCCGGAGGAGGGGACGACTGTCGGGGTGGGGATGCCGGTGTCGTTCACCTTCGACAAGGAGATCACCGACCTGGCGGCCGTGCGGTCGCACATCACGGTCACGTCGAGCAGCGGGCAGCAGGTGGTCGGGCACTGGTTCGGGGCGCAGCGGCTCGACTTCCGGCCCGAGGAGTACTGGAAGGCCGGTTCCAAGGTCACGATGAAGATCGACCTGGACGGGGTCAAGGGCGCGAACGGCGCGGTCGGGGTTCAGAAGAAGACCGTGAGCTTCACGATCGGGCGCTCGCAGGTGTCCACGGTCGACATCGCCACGCAGACCATGACGGTCGTACGGGACGGGCAGGAGCTCAAGCGTCTCCCGATCTCGGCCGGCAGCCCGGAGTTCACCACGTACAACGGGCAGATGGTGATCTCCGAGAAGCTGGAGGAGACGCGGATGGACAGCCGTACGGTCGATCTGGCCAACGCTTACGACATCCCGGACGTTCCGCACGCGATGCGGTTGACCAGCTCCGGGACGTTCATGCACGGCAACTACTGGTACAACGAGGCCAATCCGCCCTTCGGGAACACGGGTACCAGCCACGGGTGCGTGGGGCTGGAGGACGTGCAGGGGGGCAGCGGGGACACGCCCGCCAAGTGGATGTTCGACGAGTCGATGATCGGTGACGTCGTCATCGTCAAGGGCTCCGCCGACAAGCAGGTCGCGCCGGACAACGGATTCAATGGCTGGAACATGCCGTGGAGCGAGTGGACGGCGGACGCCGCGTCCTGAGTGGCCTCAAGTGCCCTCCCATCAGGGCCTGTTGACGGATTATTGACGATTCCTCAGGGCGGCGCGGGAACATTTCGCGCCGCCCGGGCGTCTTCCTGGCATACGTTTTCTCGGTTCGCGGACATGATGTCCCGCCGAGGGGCTACGGTATGCACCCACAAGGTGACATGCAGCAACGCCGGGAGAAGCCTTGAGCGTTCCGTACGAGACGGCAGCGTACGAACAACCCGAGTCGCCCGAGTCTCCGGAGGAGCATCTCGCGCGACTGCTGGGTCGTGCGCTGAACTCCTTCGAGCTGCCCGATGAGGCGATACGCAGGCTCGACTGCGCGCTGGCGCACGACAGTTCACTGCACTCCGCGCACCACAGCGCGGGGCTGCACCGTGAGACGTACCGCCACACCTGGCTGCTCGCCGACGGTTCGGCGCTCACCCTGTGGGAGCTGGTGCACAACACGGTGCCGGGGGCGGGTCCGCAGGCCGAGGTGTATGTGGAGGAAGAGGAGCTGCGCGCCGCGACGGCCCGGCTCCCGCTGCCGGCGGACACCCCCGACTTCGAGCTGCCGGTGACGGTGCACCAGCTCACCGCGGTCGTCCAGCCGCGCCACACGTTCGTGCCGGACGACAACTCGGCGGACCACGCGCGCCGCTTACTGAGGCGGGCGGAGAACACGGACCGGCCGGGGACCGAAGTCGCCGACCTGCTGCGTACGGCGTTCGCGCACCAGATCACCCAGGCGTTCGGGCGCCCGTGCCGTGCGGGCCGGGCCCGGATCGGCTTCGCGCTCTACGAGCACGCCTTCCTGTTGCCCGGCGGTGAGGAGATCTCTCTCTGGGAGATCGAGCACACGGCCACACCGGACGGCCGGCACATGTGCGAGGTGTATCCGACGGAGGACGGGGCCCGGGACGCGATGGAGCGCCGGGCCGCACGGACCTCGTAACCCGGACCTCGTAGCCTGGCCCCGACAAAGTCGCACACATCACCCGAGTCGCACACGCCGGTGGGCCGGTCGCCAGAGCGACCGGCCCACCGCTGTACGGACGTACTCGTCGCGCCGGTTACGCCGCCACCGGCTCCTTCTTCTCGGCCGGTCGTGCCGCGCCTTCCGGCGCTTCGGCCGCGGCGGTGGCCTCGGGGGCCTGCCCGCGCATGCTCTTGAGGAGCACCACCAGGGCCGTCGTGACGCAGGTGCCGGCCGCGATGGCGATCAGGTAGAGGAACGGGCTGCCGATCAGCGGGACCACGAAGATTCCGCCGTGCGGGGCGCGGAGCGTGGCGCCGAAGGCCATCGACAGGGCGCCGGTGACCGCGCCGCCCGCCATCGAGGCCGGGATGACGCGCAGCGGGTCCGCCGCCGCGAACGGGATGGCGCCCTCGGAGATGAAGGACGCGCCCAGTACCCAGGCGGCCTTGCCGTTCTCGCGCTCGGCCGGGGTGAAGAGCTTCTTGCGGACGACGGTGGCCAGGGCCATGCCCAGCGGCGGGACCATGCCCGCGGCCATCACGGCGGCCATGACCTTCATCGCGGAGTCGCTCGGGTTCTGGACGGCGATTCCGGCGGTGGCGAAGGCGTACGCGACCTTGTTGACGGGGCCGCCTATATACTCTCAAAGCACATCACATGAGAGAGGGTGGAGCGAGTGAAGCCAAACAGCACGCTGACCAGCACCGATGGACGTACGATGGTCCCCGGCCAGTCGACCGATGGGGAGGGGTACGTGTACCAGCTAGGTGCTTATCTACGGATCTCCGACGATGACAAGGACCCGGAGACCGGGGAGCTGTCGCGGGCGGGCGTCACGCGGCAACTGAGGGACTGCCACCCCGTGGCGGCAGATCTGGGCGGGGCGATCGTCAAGGTTTACGACGACAATGACACGACCGCTTCTAATCCCCACGTTAAGCGTAAAGACTTTGAGCAGCTAATTAAAGACCTTGAAAACGGCGTCATTGACGGATTTGTTTTCTATCACGCTGACCGTGTGGCGCGTCAGGCTTATGACGCTGCCCGCATCTGCCAGATATACGAGCGCAATATCAAATTGGTCGGCAGGGCCGCTAGCGGCGGTACGGACCTCAGCACCACTGAGGGACGCGCCATGTTTGTTATGCAGGCCGTTATGGGTGGTGTGGAAGCCGCTTCGACGCGTCGCCGGAAGACTACGGCTAACCGACACAAGGCCCAGGACGGCAAAGACCACGTTGGCCGCCTCCCCTGGGGTTGGGACCGAGAAGGAAAGTTGGTCCAGCCGTATGCGGATCTTAGGGCTAAGGGAATCGAAATGGTGGCGGACGGTGCCACCATTACCGACGTGATCAGGTTTTGGACCGAGAACGGTATTACCGGCGCAGCCGCAACCGGTAAGCCAGTCCTTTACAAAACGGCCATGCTTAGGATCACGCATCCTCGAAACGCTGGTTTCCGTGCCTACGCTCCGACCGATGAGCGACGCGGCAAGGCCACCCCGTGGGGCCCTGACATTCTCCTCTATGACGACAAAGGAAGCCCAGTTGTGGGCGAGTGGGAACCGCTCGTTACGCCTGGGGTTTACTGGCGAGCTATTCACCGCCTGGAAAAGATTAGGGAAGAGGCTAAGGCGAGCGGAGCCAATGGGGGCACGCGCCCCGGCCACAGAACGCATATGCTTTCTGGTCTGCTGCGGTGCGGCAAGTGCGGAACGCGAATGGTGGCGTCTGCCCGCACAATTAAGCGCAAGGACGGCACCAGCTTTAAGTCCCCGTTCTATCGGTGCCCCACGACCAACAACGGGTGCGGGAAGATCACCCGTTCCGCTGCGGTACTAGAAGAGCACGTCGAAGACCTTGCCCTAGAGGCTCTTAAGCGTATCGCTGGGCGAACGTCCGCTAAGGGCGATAAGGAAATGCGGGCGGTTGCGGCTGCCGAGGCTCGCCTTCGGGAGATTGGCGAGGAGATCAAAGAGGTTATGGAGCGGCGTAAGCCGGACGCCCCTAAGCGGATCTCGGCCAGTGTTGCTATGGACATGATCTCTGAGCTAGAGGACGAGCGGGGAAAGCTGCAATACGACGTGCGGGCCCTTTCGACTAAGGCCGCCGACATTAGGGGCCGGACGCCGGACCTCATCAGGGAATGGGAGGACTTCACGACCGACCGTAAGCGATTGGAGCTAACGAAGCTCGTTAAGGCCATCATCGTCGAACAGGCCCCTAGGGGGCGGCATTTCGATCCGGATTCTGTTGACGTTGCTTGGCAGGACGTCTAAGCGCACTTGAGCACACCAAAAAGCCTCGCACCCAGTTGGCGTGCGGGGCTTTTTCTTTTACTTCTCCGCAACGAGTCCCCAACGCCTCAACATGTCGGCGCGGAACTCCTCACCAAAATCCGGCATCTTAGCCAACTGGCGATCTATCCAGGCTTGCGCCTGTGGAGATCGCCCACGGTTCACATTCTGGGTTACGACTTCCCCCTTCGGTCGGTGGCTCAACGTCGGAAGACTCCGTTCTCAGTGCTGCTGATGGGAAGAGCATGCACTGACATCCCCTGGCGAAGTCAAAGGGCTGTTTAAACGGTCTACATCCAGGGCGTTTAAACGCTCTCACTTGAAACCGCCAGGGGTTCGTCTGTAGACATAGCTGCACACCGAGACCAAAGGAGAAGCGTGGACATCGAGAACATGACCAGCGACCGCCCGATCTGGACCGACTCAAAGCGTAAAGCTTTCTATGAGGCCGTCAGCATTCTCGGGGTGCTCAGTGACTTCTATGTGAAGATGATCGAGAGCCCGGACACCCCGGCCGATCGACATTTCATGGATTCTCTGACCTCCGACGTTGCCCGCAAGTTCGCTGACGACTTGCTCGGATGGCTGATGGAGAGAGACATGTATATCGTCCGCGAGTGACGCGCAGCAATCTTGAGGACGGCCCTGGCGAAAGTCGGGGCCTTCCTTATGCCCAAAAACGACGGGAGTACCCGTGACCGATATTCCCCGTGTCGACCACGACTTGTGGCGGCGCTGCCTATCACATGACCCTCGCGTCAAGCAGAACACGTATGCCGTCGCCATGGCGTTTGCCATGTTCGGCGACTACACGCACGGGACGGACGTGTTTCCGTCGATGGCGACCATTGCTGCAATGGTCGGCCTGTCCAGTGCAACGAAGGTTCACCCGCACCGCAAGAAGCTCGTCGAGTACGGCTATCTCACCGATACCGGGGCGCGTTCGTCCGCCGACACGGTCGTCTACTGCCTCACCGCCCCGGCCGAGGTCATTGCAGCTGTCAAGGCAGGACCGGAAGCACGTAAGCCGAGGAAGCCCCAGAACGGCCCTTCGAGGGCCGCTACGGCAAGCCCTGCCCCCTTGGCGCCCTCGGCTGGAGATCAGCCCTCCACGGCCCCCGTGGGGCCGATTGAACTCACCTTGGAGCAGAAGTGTTGGTTCCTGGGAGGGAACGATCCGCAGTCCTGGCCCTGGACGGAAATTCCATACGCCTCGGCCGAGGACGCCTACCGGTCGTACACCGGGCAGATGGCTGACTAGTACCTGCACCCCTACGGGTACAGGAGATATACCCCTGGAAGTACAGGGGGTGTACCCGTACGGGGACACAACCTCATAGGGATCTCTTTAGAGATCCCATAGCTAATAGCTCATAGAAAAGGTGTACCCCTTCGGGTACACCTAGCCTTGGCTGAACGAAGTGAGAGACCGACAGGCATCCTGACGGAGCCTGTCTCTGGCCTACAGGCCGAAAGCTCGAAGCTGCGAAGCAGGCTGAGAGCAAGCAGATCGGAAACGCAGTCTCCGACTGTCGTCGGTCCTGCTATCAGCCGAGGGAACAGAACGGCCCGGGCGGGCCTAACCTCGCGCTTTCATGAAGCGGGTTGTCCGGCAGGCGGTCAGGAAAGCAGAAAGTGCCTCTGACCAGCAAGAATGAGGATTGTCTAGGTCCTTGTTCCTGCCACCGTCGGAGGCACTTCCCAGGTGAAGCACTCTATCGGGTCCTATCCCCGCGTCCGTGTTCAGGACGATGGCCGCCAGGTCGTCTCCCAGGCCGGGGCGGTCCTGCTCGTTGAAACGGTCCGCAAGACCGGTCTTGACCAGGCCATATCCCAGGCTCTGGCTCCGTGGCGCAAACCGCGGGCCGTCCACGATCCCGGCAAGGCCCTCCTGGACGTCGCCTTGGCGGTCGCACTGGGCGGGGACTGCCTCGCGGACGTCGCGATGCTGCGGTGTGAGCCGGCCGTCTTCGGCCCGGTCGCCTCCGACCCCACCATCTCCCGACTGATCGACACCCTCGCCGCCTCCGGCGCGAAGGCTCTGCAGGCCATCCGCTCCGCACGCTCCGAAGTCCGCCATCGTGCCTGGTCGTTGGCGGGCAAGAACGCCCCGGACGCCGACGGACAGGTCACCGTCGACCTCGACGGCGTCCTCGTGATCGCCCACTCCGACAAGGAAGAGGCGGCCGCGACGTGGAAAAAGACCTACGGCCACCACCCCCTGACGGCCTTCGTCGACCACGGCCCGGGCGGAACCGGAGAGCCCGTCGCCGCCCTCCTCAGGCCCGGGAACGCCGGCTCCAACACGGCCGCCGACCACATCACCACCGCCCAACTCGCCCTGGCCCAGCTGCCCAAGCACTACCGGCGAGGGCGCCAGACCCTGATCCGCACCGACTCCGCGGGCGGCACCCACGACTTCGTCGCCTGGCTCGCGAAACGAGGCCGATGGCTGTCCTACTCGGTCGGCATGACGGTCACCGAAGCGATCCACGAACACGTGCTGAAGATCCCCGCCTCAGCCTGGACCCCGGCCGTCGAGACCAACGGAGAGGCCCGTGACGGGGCCTGGGTCGCCGAGCTCACCGGCAAGCTCCTGGACGGCTGGCCCAAGGGCATGCGGCTGATCGTCCGAAAGGAACGGCCCCATCCCGGCGCCCAGTTGAGAATCACGGACGCGGACGGCATGCGAATCACATGCTTCGCGACCAACACCCCTGACCGGCCGATCGCCGCCCTTGAACTCCGTCACCGGCTGCGGGCCCGGGCCGAGGACCGCATCAGGGCCGCCCGGGCCACCGGCCTTCGCAACCTACCCCTGCACCGGGCAGCCCAGAACAAGATCTGGCTCGAGATCGTCCAGATCGCCCTCGACCTGCTGGCCTGGATGCCCATGCTCGCTCTCACCGGCAAGGCCCGGCTCTGGGAACCCCGCCGTCTGCGATTCCGCCTCTTCTCCGCGGCCGCTCAGCTCGTCACCACTGGCCGACGCAGGATTCTCCACCTCACCCAGCACTGGCCCTGGACCAGCGAGATCACCGCCGCCCTCCAACGGCTCACGCTCCTGCCCACCCCTGGCTGACCAGCAACCTCCAGCGTTCCGACGACAGCACCACCCGATCCCGGGCAGTGGAACCCGGCGCCCACCCGACGCGACAACCGGGCCACCGGCCTGCCCACCACCAGCTCCGGAAAGCAAAAGGGTCCACCAACTCCGTCAGCGGACCCTCACGAAAGATCGAGGCTAACTCGGCCCGACTCAGGCCGAGGTTCACTGAGCTACTCACAATGGCTCTCACGGCCGCTCAGGGCCGTCTCTGCGACCTCGATGCTTCGAGGGCGGGGGAACAAAACAATCTTGGGACGCTTCTCCGCACCCGCCTCTTTAGCTTCGCTTGAGCGCGCGGGGGTTCGCCTGAGTTCGTGGGACCGCAATTCAATGCGGATACGCACGTACGTGATCGAGGTCACGCTATTTACGGTGCGCACTCCGTGCCGGTAACCGGTCTTTAGAGAGTGCAACAGGGACTCGATCCTTCGGGATCGGGGGGACGCGGCACGGGGCGGTGCAGCGGCAAGCGGTCTGGCTCCATGGCATCTTCTTCCAATGCTAGCCATGGGGCCGGGCCGTTTTCTAATGAACCTCCCACTCGTCGCGCTTTCGGCAACTATCTCAAAGAGACATGGAACATGAACAACACAGTCGAGCTGAAGTGCTGGGCATGTGAGGAGCCGTTCAATATCGAGTACGGCCCTGGCAGGCCGCCCCGCTATTGCGGCCCTTCCTGCAAGAACCTAGCGCGCGCAGTTTTGCGCAGGATTCGTTTTGTAGAGCGAATCGAGAAACAGCGCACAGCGCGTAACACTCAGCGTTGAACGAGAAGCAACCCATTCCTGGGTGTCAGGCGACTTTCACATGCCCCCGATCAATGAAGGAATCAAATGTCTAATTGTGACGACCTTTATAAGCGACAGGCTAAGGCCGCTCTCGAAGACCGCCAGAAGGTGATTGCAGAGCTTCGAGCCATCGAGGCCGATAACAGGCTGAGCAATACCGAGAAGCGTGAGCGTATCGGGAAGCTCGACAGGGAAGTTCTCCAGCTTGAAGCGGAGGCCCGAGTCGCTATTGAGCGAGCGGAGCGTGAGGCCACGGTGCGCTCCCTGGCGGGCGGGCTTGACATGCTGACGCCTACGTCTTCCCTCGGTCGCGATGAGGGCTCCTGGCGGGCCCTCATGCCGTCGCTCAGCGAGTACCGCGCTCTGGTGGCTGAGGGTGTTCCGGGCGACGGCGGTTACACCGTGCCCGAGCAGACGGCCACGAAGTACATCGATGTTCTCAAGGCCAAGTCGACGTTCCTGCGCGGCCTTCCGGTGGAGAGCATCGTTCCCTTCAGCTCGGCGACTTTCTCTGTTCCGCAGCTTGTGTCTTCGGACGGCATGGATTACGTCGAGGAAGGCCAGACCATCCCCGAGGGGGACATGGTCTGGGGTGAGGTGAAGTTCGAGGCGAAGAAGATCGGCCGGATTCAGTGGGCGAGCACTGAGATTCTGGAAGACTCCGCTATTGATCTGCGCAACTCCATTGCGAATAACCTTCTCCGTGATGCTTCGCTGAAGTTCGATGCTGACGCCTTCACCGGATCGGGAACCAATCCCATCAAGGGCATTCTTAGTCAGGGCGTCTCTACAACCCTCGGCAGCGGAAAGATCACGGTCACCTATGACGACCTGGCCGACGCCGTAGCGCGCATCGAGGCTATGAACGGAACTCCATCGGTCGTATGGGCTTCTGTCGATATGGCTGCGGCTCTCCGTAAGGAAAAGGCCGCCGGTTCGGGAACCTATCAGGCTGGCTCTCCGACGGATTCTCCGGCTTCAACGGCGTGGGGCCTGCCGATCTTGTCGAGTGCTTTCCTTCCGGTCAAGACGGTTTGCGTCGCCGATGGTTCCCGCATCGTGGTCGGCATCCGCCGAAACGCCACAGTGCGGGTTAGTGAGGATGCTCGGTTCGATAAGGATCAATGGGGCTTCAAGCTGACTATGCGCATGGCTGGTGTTTCTCTGGCCGAGGCATCCTCGGCGCAGATAGTAAGGGCTGCTGCCTCCTAACGCAGTAGAGGCGGTCAGGTGTCCCCTGACCGCCTCCCCCTTTTTTATCTTTCTCAATACTCCGGCATGCGCCCGAAACTTACCCCTACACACAAGAGACGCCCTGTGAAGACTTTCCTTGATATGGCCGACAAGGCCGCCGTGATCTCATATCTGCGCGCCCGTTCCGTCATTTGGCCGGAATCTGAAGGCGGCTGCTTTGAGTGGGTGCAGTACCGAGAGCGGGACGGATACGGCCGGTTCACCGCCGAGGGGAGACCGCGCTATGTGCATCGCGAGGGTTTCATAGCTTCGGGAGGATGGATTCCTAAAGGATGGACCGTAGACCACCTCTGCGGAAACCCGCCGTGTTGGAATTCAGCTCATCTGGATGCTGTGAGCAGAGAAGAGAACACCCGAAGGGCTAGAAACGCTCGCTGGGTTCGTTTCATGCGCGAAAACCACGCGGCGTTGAACGTCGCTCGCAAGCTGGACGCTTCCGTGATCGAGTCGGTGGCGGTGACCCGATGACGTCTCAATATAATATAGGGGTCCACTCGATAGGATCATGGCCGCTTCTCGACCGAACCAGGAAACGGGCTGTCGCATTTGGTACGGCAGGCAGGACAGCAAGGGGGAACCCAGGATGCGTATTCGCGGAAATACCGCCTCCGTTAAGCGGTATTTGACGGCTTCGAAGCCTAAGAGGAACCGAGAGGGTTTCTATCCCGTGTTCGAGAACACTTGCGGTGACCAGCGGTGCATCACCGTTGGTCACTTGCTGATTGTGGACTGGAAGCCGTTGCTTCCCAGGCCCAACAAGGGGTAGTAGTGACTGAACTTATCCGCTGGATGGCCCGAAAACGCTTCAAGGAAGAGAAGAAGCGTGCTCGGCAAGCGCGCCTGTTGACCGAGGGGCTTACAGCTCGGGAAATCCGGTTGAATATCCGAGCCGGCCACGGCAATTGATATTTCATAGATCGTTTTTGGGGCGTGATGAAAATCCCCTGCCACTCCACCACGGGGGAGGCAAACGGCAGGGGGATTTTTCAATGCCAGTAACCCCAATTCCCGCCCGCGCACTCGGGGCACCGGACCTTCTCCCGAAAGCCGCACGTCGAGCAACCGTCGAGGCCCGCACAGTCGGGGCACCAGAGTTCCCGGTGACCGAAGCACATCCCGCAAATGGTCGAGACTTCATAAAGCCACTCGATCAGGGAAGGCTTCCCCAGGTCGAATCCGCGACGGCCCGCCCGAGGCTTCTCGGGCCGTTCCGCTGCCGTGGTCACCCGGCGGAACTGTGGGGGCACTGCCGAATGTTCCGGGCTGCCTCGAACCGCGCTTTCGCATCGCCGGACTTCGCGGCACTTTCGAGCTTCACTTCCTCCGACGCGCACCGAGGGCAATTGGCCTTCGGCTTGGCTTCGTACAACCAATTGTCTAGGGGCAGGTCAACAGGCTCACCGGGATACCTCTGCGTCATTACACCGACACCCCCCACACGGTCACGGTGGGGAGTCTTCTGCCGTCGCCTACGCCGCTATGCGGATGGTTGCTGATTTCCCGATTGGCACTCGCTACGGCTTCAGCTACGCCCGCTTCGCGGGCGTCTTCACGGGAATGGCAGAGTGCGGCGCACGTCATGCATCCCGCGACCCCTACAGGTTCGAGTCCGGGAATGTTCCTCGCTACGGGTCCGGAACGGGATTCAGCCTCCGACTTACGCTTAAGCATCGATCGCCCCTCGGCTCCATGTCTGTCTCCCAATGGTGCCGTGCACTGCGCATCGATATGGGTTTTAGTCGCGAGGTTGGGTAAACGATCATCTGGACCGGTAGTGACTCGCCCATTCGCCGAGTTGCGTTCTGGCCTCTTCCTCGAATAGAGCGTAACTTTCTAGAGTGCCGAACAGTTCCATGTATGCCGCGATGTCGCGCGGGTCGCGAAAGACCGTAACGCCAGCGGTGTTTTCTGACGTGGTCAAAGTGTCGTCGTAAATGGTGAAGGTGTCCATCGGGGCTGTCGCCATGTGGCCGCTGATCGGGATCACGCCCAGATGAATATTTGATAGGCGAGAGAGTGAGATAAGGCGGTCGATCTGCATCGCCATCTCTGGGGCACTAACAAGCGGCCACCTGACGGCTTGCTCCGTCAAAATGAATACGAATCGCTTTGAGCTGTCATAGAGGATTTGTTGTCGTTCGAGTTTCTTCATAACGGTCTTACTGGTATCCACCGGAGAATGAGCGAGACTGGCTCTAATATATTCAGGAGTGGAGAGAAGGCCGGTAAGCATGGAAAGCAGGAAGAAACGGAACTCTATTGTGGTCGACTCCAGGCTGGCTAGTTCCTGTTGTTTCTTATCAAGCCCCTTCCGGCGTAGGCTCCGAATATCCTGCCATTCAGTGTTGGCCATCCTGGCGAGGTTCGATACCTGGGAGACCAATTCTGACGGGGCTTCGACGGCTCTGAGGATTTGCTCAACGTCGACAATCGACGGACGGGCTTTTCCGGTCTCGAACCGGCTAATCTTGGATTGAGACATGTTGCAGCGCGCAGCAAGCCGGACCCCTGAGAGTCCGGCTTGCTTACGCAGTTCTCGGAGCTTCGAGGCCAGTTCCTGGCTGGACTGGCCTAGCTGCTCGGGTTCGAACGTCAATCCTTCACGTACTCCAGGAATGGAACCGACTCGGCCACTGCGATTCGCTGGTACTCCAGGAACGGGGCAGAATCACCCGAGCGAAGTTCTCGGCTGATCTGCGTTCCGTCTTCCCGGTAGTTCATGAGCACTACTTTCGTCCGGTCGAACATCCAAAAGTCGTGCACGTCGGGCAATGGATTCGCTCGATCGGTCACGTCAAGGATGCGGATTTCTTCTCCTGCCTTGACGTGGTGCCGGTAGTAGTACTCGAACTCGAATCGGAGATAGTCCGACAGTGGGCGTGTGACGATATGGACTCGCCCGACACTCTTTCCTTCACTGCGCCACTGCCGTACTTCGTCCATCCAACCTGACGTGTAGTCATCCGGTGATTTCTCCCCGGACAGGAACCGCGCCAGTTTCTCCGATTCCTGAGGCATCGTGTAAACGGGGAGAGTTTCCAGCCTCCACGCCTCACGCTGCATGGTGTCGAAGCAAGCGTTCCACTCGTCACCATCCAAGAGCACGAACAGCCTCCCTGAGAACCGCTTCCGGGATCTCCACCAGGCCCTCACCGTGCGGCGCCTGGAAGGCGTCCGAAAGGTCGCCCTGGACGATGAATGATCCGCTTGCCGTCCGATAGACGTTGGGGCAGTCCTTTTCCCCGCACTCGCCGTTGCCGTTACCGGTAAGCCGGGTCAGTTCCTCGCGGGCCATGCTGAACCCCCTTGTGTCTGGCCTCTGTTGAGGCCGTTAACCATCACGGTAGGTGCCCGCTATGCATGGCCGCTATGCCAGGACGTGACTATGCACGTCTTTGGGTAGACCCGTCGCCTGGAAGCTGTCGGAGAGGACAGGCAAGCCCCGAGATGACTGCCCAGGGCTCTGTGAAGGGGGAAAGCCCCGAGGGCGAGAGCCACCGTCACAGCGGCCCCACAGACCCGTTGGCGTGCCCTGCCTGTCATCGACACTCCGCGCCGGGCGGTGCGACCAGTACGGGAACGGGTCGAGAGGCAGGCCGACGACTCCGCAGCGTGCCTACGCCCGCTGCGGACGGAACCTCCATGATGTGCTTCTGGACGACATAGGGCCGCCGAGGTCGAAGCACATCATCAGGCCGAGCAGGATGCCGAGCAGGACGGCGTTGGTGCCGGAGAGGCCGGAGAGCCAGTCCGTCATGCTCTTCTGGGCCGAGGCGATGGGCTTGCCGACCACGACGAACATCAGGAAGCCGACGATCAGCGAGGAGATCAGCGGGATCACCACGACCGGCATGATGCCGCGCAGCACCGGCGGGATCTTGATGCGCTGGATGGTCAGGACGATGCCACCAGCCAGCAGACCTGCGACCAGACCGCCGAGGAAGCCGGCGTTGATGTTGAACGCGATCATGCCGCCGACGAAGCCGGGGACGAGGCCGGGGCGGTCCGCCATGCCGTAGGCGATGTAGCCGGCCAGCACCGGGACGAGGAAGCCGAAGGCCACCCCGCCGATCTGGAACATCAGCGCGCCCCAGCTGTCGACCTGGGTCCAGGAGAAGTGCTCCATGACCGAGGGCGCCTTGTTGATCTGCCAGCCGCCGATCGCGAAACCGAGGGCGAGCAGCAGACCGCCGGCGGCGACGAACGGGACCATGTAACTCACGCCGGTCATCAGCCACTTGCGCAGCTTCGTGCCGTAGCTGTCACCGGCGTCACCGGCCCGCTCGACGGGCGTACCGGCGCCGTTGGCGCTCGCGGTGACCTCGCCGCGCTCGGCCTTGCCGCGTACGTCGGCGATGAGCTGGGCGGGCTTGTTGATGCCCGCCTTGACGCCGACGTCGACGGTCGGCTTTCCGGCGAACCGTTCCTTCTCCCGTACGGGCACGTCGTGGGCGAAGATCACGCCGTCCGCCGCGGCGATGACCGCCGGGTCGAGGCGGGTGAATCCGGCCGAGCCCTGGGGCTCGACGACGAGTTCGACGCCCGCCTCACGGCCCGCGTTCTCCAGCGCCTCGGCGGCCATGTACGTGTGCGCGATGCCGGTCGGGCAGGAGGTGACGGCGACGATCCGGAACGGTCGCGCACCTCCGTCCGCACTGGTGTCCGCGGCGGTTTCGGCGGAGGCCGCCGCCGAAACCGCCGCGGAGTCCGGGGTGGCCGTGGCCGGGGGCTCGTCGCCACGGATCAGCGCGGCGGCGCCCGCCGCGTCGCCCACCGAGCGCAGGGCCGCCGTGAACTCGTCGTTCATCAACTGCCGGGCCAGTGACGAGAGGATCGTCAGATGGGCGTCGTCGGCGCCGGCCGGGGCCGCGATCAGGAAGATCAGGTCGGCGGGGCCGTCCGCGGCGCCGAAGTCGATCCCGGCGGCGCTGCGCCCGAAGGCGAGCGTCGGCTCGGTCACGTGTTCGCTTCGGCAGTGCGGGATGCCGATGCCGCCGTCGAGGCCGGTCGGCATCTGGGCCTCGCGGGCTGCCACGTCGGCGAGGAAACCGTCGAGGTCGGTCACCCGCCCCTTGGCCACCATGCGCTCGGCGAGGGCACGGGCCGCCGCTTCCTTGGTCTGGGCGGACAGGTCGAGGTCGACCAGGTCCGCGGTGATCATCTCGCTCATCGCGGGCTCCTTCGCACGCGTATCGCCCGGGGAGTGGGGTGGGCGG
>NZ_LIQQ01000470.1 GCF_001418565.1 Streptomyces graminilatus
GCGTCGGCCTTCGGCTCGGGCTCGGGCTCGGCGTCGGCCTTCGGCTCGGGCGTCGAGCCGCTCTCCCCGGTGCCCTCCTGAGCGCCCTCCGGCTCAGCGGAGCCCTCGCCGGAGTCCTCACCGGATGCCTTGCCAGGGGCCTCAGGGGCCTCGTCAGCGGCCTCTGAGGGCTCTTCGGGTCCGGGATCACCCTCGGAGGCCGCCACGGGCCCCTCGGTGCCCTCAGAGGCGTCGACCGGAGCGTCGGCCTCCGCCTCCGCGTCCGCCTCCGCTTCGGGGGCGTGATCCTCGGCGTCGGCGGCGTCCTCGGGCTCGCTCACGGCCTCCGCCGCCGTGTCCGCCGTACTCGCGTCGGTGTCGGCGACGGAGTCGGCGTCGGCGTCGACCCCGGCGTCCGTATCCGCGACGACGGCCGGGACCGCGTCCACATCCGCGTCCACATCCACATCCGCATTCGCGTCAGCGACCGCGTCCGCGTCCGCAGCCGGGGCCGCCGTCGGGGCCGGGGCCTTCGCCTGGAGCGACGAGCGGGAGAACACCCGCGTCGCCGTGTCGACGCCACCGCGCGTCGTGGACTCCCGCTCCGGCTCCCGGGCCACCGCGAGCCGGGGGTCGCGTGCCCCCGCGCCGGATTCACCCCTGGCCCCGGGAACCGGAGCCGCGCTCCCCGACGTCGGTTCTTCCGACGACTCGCGCTGCTTCGACCTGTCGGGGGACTCGCCCGCCACCGATGCCTCCTTCGTGCGCCGCACGCTCACCGTGCGTCTACCGAACGTGAACCGTGAACCCTGAACCGCCAATTGCCGCTCCGACGACACTGTCCGAACGAGCTACCAGTGTCCTGTGTGCTGCCTTGGCTGACGCGGTAGACGAGAACGACATACCTACTGGTTCCACTACGAAGCGGTCACGCCCTCTCGACAGATGAATGTGAGAGGGGTCACCCTGTCATTCATCCACGCGGGGAGGCATGGATGGGCAGGAGCCGCAGATCAATTCCGGAAGAGCTTCTTCTGCTGGCGTTGGACCCGGCCACGGGTACCACCGCACAGCCGCAGTCGCTCGACCTCGGTCTGGCCGGAGCACAGCTAGTGGAGCTGGCGATGGCCGGACGGATAGCCCCGGACGGGGATCGTATCGCCGTGGTCGTACCACGGCCGACTGGAGATCCAACACTGGACTGTGCGTTGGAACTGCTTCGCCGACGCGGAGCACCCGTACGCGCGGTCAACTGGATTGGCGGGCCCCGACTGGGGCTGCGCCAGACCTACCTCTCGCATCTGGAGCGGTGCGGCATGGTGCATGCCGTGGCGGGACAGATGTGCGGGGTGCTTCCGACGACTCGCTATCAGGCGACGGACACGGAGATCAGCCGGGAGATACGAGCCCGGCTGGACACCGCCATACGCACCGGCGTCCCGCCGGACCCGCGGACGGCGGCGCTCGCCGCGCTGGCCCATGCGGTCGGTCTCGGCAAGCACCTGTATCCGGGTAACGAGGGACGTTCGTCCCGCTCCCGGCTACGGGACCTGATCCGGCACGACCCCATGGGCGGCCTGGTGGCCCACGCTGTCATGGACGTGCAGAACGGCGTCGCGGTCCAGCCGCGCCGCAGCCCGGCACCGGCCGGCCGTCAGGCCGCCACCGGAGCCAGGTCCGCACCGGAGCCCGCCCGCGGCGTTCCGATGCAGCCGCACCGCGGATCGATGGCGCGCGCCGTGGCTCACTGAGCCGCAGTCCCACGGCGACCGCCGGATCCGCACGGCACGGCACCCGCACCACCCGCACGACCCCGCTCGACACGCACCACGCAGGGACCACAGCACCGCCGCACCGCAGTCCCCAAGACCGGTCCGGGAGCCGCTGGCCGCGCGGGGCGCTGAGGAACCGCAAGGACGTCCGCGAGGACTCCGGAACGGCCCTCACCGCCCCGCGCGTCCGCATGTCCGGACCCGGCGATCGCTCCGGACTCGCCCCCCTCCGCCC
>NZ_LIQQ01000471.1 GCF_001418565.1 Streptomyces graminilatus
GCCCCCAGGGACGGGACGGGAAGGGGCGGCGGGGGCGAAAAAGGAATGGCCCCGCCACAACCACCGGACGGAGCCACCCCCTCACGCCACCTCAGCGGCGCAGCCACCCTCAGCGGCGAGCAACCCCCTCAGCCCGAGCCGCCGCGGCAACCGCCGCAGTCACCGCCGGCGCAACCCGCTCATCGAACGGCGACGGAATCACATAGTCGGCGGCAAGATCCTCACCCACGACAGCGGCCAACGCATCCGCCGCCGCGATCTTCATCCCCTCCGTGATCCGCGAAGCCCGCACCTGCAAGGCCCCCGCGAAGATCCCCGGAAAAGCCAGCACGTTGTTGATCTGGTTCGGGTAGTCCGAGCGCCCGGTCGCGACGACCGCCGCGTACTTGTGCGCCACATCGGGGTGCACCTCAGGGTCAGGGTTGGCCATCGCGAACACGAACGCGTCCTTGGCCATGGAGGCTACCGCCGCCTCCGGGACCGTACCGCCGGAGACGCCGATGAACACGTCGGCACCCGCGAGGGCGTCTTCCAACGAACCCTTCAAACCAGCCTTGTTGGTCAGCTCGGCCAGCTCACGCTTGACCGGCGTGAGGTCGTCCCGGTCCGCCGAGACGATGCCCTTGCGGTCGGCGACGGCGACATCGCCGAGCCCCGCCTCCAGGAGGAACTTCGCGATGGCGACGCCCGCCGCACCCGCGCCCGAGATCACCCCGCGCAGCTCCCCGAGCTCCCGTCCGGTGAACCGCGCGGCGTTGCGCAGGGCAGCCAGCGTCACGACCGCCGTACCGTGCTGGTCGTCGTGGAAGACCGGGATGTCCAGCCGTTCCTGGAGCTGCCGCTCGATCTCGAAGCACCGCGGTGCCGAGATGTCCTCCAGGTTGACCCCGCCGAAGGACGGCGCCAGCCGGACGACCGTCTCGACGATCTCGTCAACGCCCGTGCAGGCCAGCGCGATCGGGACCGCGTCGACCCCGCCGAACTGCTTGAACAGGATCGCCTTGCCCTCCATCACGGGAAGGGAGGCCTCGGGGCCGATGTCCCCGAGTCCGAGCACCGCCGTACCGTCCGTCACGACCGCGACGACCGACGACTTCCAGGTGTAGTCGTTGACGAGGTCGGGCTGCTCGGCGATGGCGGTGCACACCCGGGCCACACCGGGCGTGTACGCGAGGGACAGGTCGTCCTTGTCCCGGATCGGCACGGTGGCCTGCACGGCCATCTTGCCGCCCCGGTGAAGGGCGAACGCCGGGTCGAAATCACCGGCGTCGCTGTCCGTGTCGATGTCGCTGCGAGGATTGACGATCTCCGCTGCCACTTTGTTTTACCCCTTAAGTCTTCACGGTTTGAGGGTGGCCACTCCTGGTGAGGGGTGGGCGGGCACCGCGCAAGGCCCCGGTGGTGATGCGCACGGGCACGAGCGCGACGGGCGCGCCGCACACGCGCCCTGAGCCCCTGATGAGGGGTTGTGAACAACCTTCTTACCGGACGGAGGACACCACGGACGACCTGATGGCGCCAAGGTCACACGCGGGCGACCTGACTCATCACCACACATGACCACATACCCGGGCACGATCGATCAAATCGAGAGGCGAATCATCGAACGACTCGGCGAACGAACCGGCCACCGTGTCGGGATCCAGCCGGGCACCGATCGGGACCGGCCCGGGACCGACCCTGATGCGAGCCGGGATCGAGCCGGGATCGGGACGAGACCCAGTCGCAACCCGGCCGGGAACCCGGTCGGAACCCAGTAAGAACCCCGTCGGACCACGAGTCGGGATGACGCCCTCACGCGGTCGGGCGTACGGATGCAACCACCGTTCACCTGGCGAGATACGCCGAAGATCCTCCGGCCCGAACGAATGATTTCCGCAGAAGATCCGGGAAGGTCCGGCTCTGGTGAACCGACCTGACACTTACGGGCGTCACCCGTTATCCGATTTTGACATGGCCGGTCGTCTGAATGCCTCCGTCCGAATGGCAAGATGCCGTAATCACACAAGGTCGCGACACTCAAAGACGTGTGCACCAGTCGACCCGACCCCGCCGGCACCGTCCGCCCCCTGGGCGGGCCCCGGCCCCAATGGCACACCATCCACCCGCCGGAGGAACCCACCATGACCGCAAGCTCCACCCTTCGTACCACCGCCGCGCGGAACCGGCTAGCAGCGGTCGGTGCGATCGCGGTCGCGGGCGCACTGCTGCTCACCGGATGCGGTGACCAGACCAAGAGCAAGGAGTCGGGGAGCGCCTCGACGAGCTCCGCCCCGCTGGCCTCCAAGCTGCCCCAGGCGATCCGGGACAAGGGCGTCGTCACCGTCGGCTCGGACATCGCGTACGCGCCCGTCGAGTTCAAGGACGCCTCCGGCAAGACGGTCGGCATCGACCCGGACATCGCCGCCGCCATGGGCAAGCAGCTCGGGGTGAAGTTCGAGTTCCAGAACGGCACCTTCGACACCCTGATCACGGGTCTGCGCTCCAAGCGGTACGACATCGCCATGTCCGCGATGACCGACACCAAGGACCGCCAGAACGGCACCGAGAACGGCAAGAAGGTCGGCGAGGGCGTCGACTTCGTCGACTACTTCACCGCCGGTGTCTCGATCTACACCAAGCAGGGCAACGACCAGGGCATCAAGACCTGGGCCGACCTGTGCGGCAAGAAGATCGCGGTGCAGCGCGGCACGGTCTCCGAGGACCTCGCCAAGGCCGAGAACAAGAAGTGCACGGGCGGCAAGAAGATCGCCATCGAGTCATACGACAACGACCAGCAGGCCCAGACCCGGGTGCGCGCGGGCGGCGCGGACGCCGGCTCCTCCGACTTCCCGGTCACGGCGTACGCGGTGAAGACCTCGGGCGGCGGCAAGGACTTCCAGGTCGTCGGCGAGCAGGTCGAGGCGGCGCCGTACGGCATCGCGATCGACAAGACGAACACGCAGCTCCGGGACGCCCTGAAGGACGCGCTCGACGCGATCATCAAGAACGGCGAGTACGCCAAGATCATCGCCAAGTGGGGCGTCCAGGACGGCGCCGTCACCTCGGCCGTCGTCAACGGCGGCAAGTGACCGAAGCTCACGGAAGCTACGGGCACTGAAAGGCAACACCCGTGACTGTTGACATCGACAAGACGACGGGACCGGCGGACACTCCCCCGGCCGGACCGGAGGCCATCAAGGCCATCCCGGTCCGGCACTACGGGCGGTACGTCTCGGCCGTGATCGCGATCGCGGTCTTCGCCTCGATCGTCTACGCGTTCTCGCAAGGCAAGATCAACTGGGGTGCGATCCCCGATTACTTCTTCAACGACCGCATCCTCGGCGGTGTGGGCAAGACGCTCATGCTGACCGTGCTGGCCATGCTGATCGGCGTCTTCGGCGGCATCCTGCTGGCCGTGATGCGCCTGTCGAAGAACCCCGTGACCTCGTCCATCGCGTGGTTCTACATCTGGTTCTTCCGCGGTACACCGGTCCTGGTCCAGCTCATCGTCTGGTTCAACCTGGGCCTGGTCTTCGAGTACATCAACCTCGGGCCGATCTACAAGGACTACTGGTCCAGCTTCATGACGCCGCTGCTGACGGCGCTGCTGGGCCTTGGTCTGAACGAGGCCGCGTACATGGCCGAGATCTGCCGCGCCGGCCTGCTCGCGGTCGACGAGGGCCAGACGGAGGCCAGCCACGCCCTCGGCATGAGCCACAGCAAGACCCTGCGCCGGATCGTGATCCCGCAGGCGATGCGGGTGATCGTGCCGCCCACGGGCAACGAGGTCATCAACATGCTGAAGACGACCTCGCTGGTCTCGGTGATCCAGTACTCGGAACTGCTGCGCGTGGCCCAGGACATCGGCCAGACGTCCGGCGCCCCGGCGGAGATGCTGTTCCTCGCCGCGGCCTGGTACCTGATCCTCACCTCGATCTTCAGCGTCGGCCAGTACTACATCGAGCGGTACTACGCGCGCGGTTCCAGCCGTACGCTCGCGCCCACTCCATTCCAGAAGATCAAGGCGAACGTGCTGTCCCTCGCAGGCCGGAGGCAATGACCATGAACACGGAAAAGGTCGAAGACAAGCCTTCCGGGTCCACAGCCGTCTCGATGGTCAAGTCGGAGGGCGTCCACAAGTCCTTCGGCCCCGTCGAGGTCCTCAAGGGCATAGACCTTGAGGTGAAGTCGGGCGAGGTGTTCTGCCTGATCGGCCCCTCCGGCTCCGGCAAGTCGACGTTCCTCAGGTGCATCAACCACCTGGAGAAGATCAACGCCGGGCGCCTGTACGTCGACGGGGAGCTGGTCGGCTACCGCCAGAAGGGCGACAAGCTGTACGAGCTGAAGGACAGCGAGGTCGCGCTGAAGCGGCGGGACATCGGCATGGTGTTCCAGCGCTTCAACCTGTTCCCGCACATGACGGCGCTGGAGAACGTCATGGAGGCGCCGATCCAGGTCAAGGGCGTGAGCAAGGCGCAGGCCCGTGAGCGCGCGGGTCAGCTCCTGGAGCGCGTGGGCCTGGCCGACAAGGCGGGCAACTACCCCTCGCAGCTCTCCGGCGGCCAGCAGCAGCGCGTCGCGATCGCCCGGGCCCTGGCGATGGACCCGAAGCTGATGCTGTTCGACGAGCCGACCTCGGCCCTGGACCCGGAGCTGGTCGGTGACGTCCTCGACGTCATGCGCGACCTGGCCGAGTCCGGCATGACGATGGTCGTCGTCACCCACGAGATGGGCTTCGCCCGCGAGGTGGGCGACAGCCTGGTCTTCATGGACGGCGGCGTGGTCGTCGAATCCGGCAACCCACGCGACGTCCTGACGAACCCGCAGCACGAGCGCACGCAGTCGTTCCTGTCGAAGGTCCTCTGAAAATCGGGGGATTCCCCCAAAGCCGGATGCCGCCCACCCGTTGACGGGTGGGCGGCATCCGCCGTATCCGGATCACTTCAGATTCAGCCAGGGGCTACGCGGCGACAGGTTGGCTTCCGTATGGATCTTGTCCATCGTCACCCACGTCGTGAACTCCCCCGTGCCGTGGAAGTCGTTGCCCGTGTACTGCTTGTTGATCACCTTCCCGCTCGGGCAGGGGTAGGTCTTCTTGGACACGATCTTCTCGCCGACCGTGAGGACCCTGATGATGATGTTGCAGGTCGGGTGACTCTTCCCCATGGAGACGAACGCGTAGGGATGCCCCACTCGCGTGGCCTTCTCGCTGATGCAGGACTTCCAGAGGATCACGGTGTCATCGTTGGGGAAGGTGTCCACGTCCGAAAAGGAGTTGCACCCACCCTTGCCGGACTCGGCATACGCCGCAGGCGCCGTCACCAGTCCGGCAAACGTCACAACTGCACACGCTGCCGCCGCCGCAGTGGTCGCCATCTTAAGTCGCACAATGCACCTTCCCTCGTTCACCTTGGAGAAAGCACGGAAGTCGTTCCCCCAGAGGAAGATCTTCAACGGAATGTGCATTTTTACGCAAGTAAAAAGCTGGCGACCTTTCGTCCTTCTCCGATCGCCGCCCCCTTGCGCCTACTTGAGCGCCAGCACCAGTGCGTCCGACGGCGAGCACCACACCGGACGCGCCTCCGCGAAGCCCTTCTCGCGCAGCACGCGCGCGTGCCAGGCGGCGGAGGGCATGTCGCCGTCGGCGTGCTCGCCGTAGATCTCGAAACGGCGGGCGGTCGGCCCGGCGAGGACGGGGTCCTGGGCGGCGAGTCGCCACCATTCCGCCCAGTCGACGGCATCGCCGTGTTTGACCTGATCCATACGGGTGTGGCGCAGTGCGCGTTCCGCCGCGTTGATCCGGGGCGTGCTGTCGTCGATCATGTGGTCCGCGTTCATGAACAGACCGCCGTCGCGGACCAGCTCCGCGATCCGGCCGTAGAGGTCCGCGAGAGGTTCGCTGTGCAGCCAGTGCAGGGCGGTGGCGGTCAGCACGGCGTCGTACGAGTCGTACGGCAGCCCGCTGGCCCACCGCGGGTCCTTGAGGTCGGCCGTGACGAGGGTGACGCGGTCGTCGCCCGCGAAGGTGCCCTCGGCGATGGCGAGGAGCGCCGGGTCGAGGTCGACGCCGGTGCTGGTGGCCTGAGGGAACCGGTCGAGCAGCCGCGCCGTGATACTGCCCGTGCCGCACGCGAGGTCGAGCACGCGCGGGGCGGGGCCGACGAGGGCCTCGACCATGTCGAGCATGATCCGGAACCGTTCCTCACGGTCCGGCATGTACCACTCCTGCTGCCGGTCCCAGCTCACCTGCCAGGCATTCCAGTCGGTTCCGGCGTCTGTCCCGGAGGTGTCAGTGGTACCGGTAGTGGTGGTCATGGAGAACCCCTCCCGTAGGCCGCTAGCCCGCTAGGCCGCTCAGTCGCTCACTCGCCCGCTTCGAACGCATGCGTAATACCCTGGAAGCACCGTCAGCCGTTACTTCCTCGCATCCACGACCATAGAGCGCCCCCGTAAGGACTACAAGTGGAACTGGCCTATTACTCGGACTATGCCGTGCGCCTCGTCAACACCGAGGAACCGGCGCGCGGAAAGGACTCGCTGACCTCGATCGACGCCGTCCGCGAGCTCTTCGGCGCCAACCAGCAGGCCGGCCGCCGCGCCACCGACGCCGACGTGACCCGGTTCCGCTCCGTACGGGCTCGCCTGCGCGCGGTCTTCGAGGCGGCCGACACGGGCGACGAGACGCTCTCTGTGGACCTGCTGAACTCGCTCCTGCTGGAGTTCCCGGTAAGCCCGCAGATCTCGGGGCACGACTTCCGGGACGACGACGGCAGGCCGCTGTGGCACATGCACCTGGCCGACCACCCGTCGAACGCGACCGCCGGTTACGCGGCCATCGCCGCGATGGGTCTGGCCTTCCACCTCACCGAGTACGGCGTGGACCGCCTGGGCCTGTGCGAGGCCCCGCCGTGCCGCAACGCCTACCTCGACACCTCGACGAACCGCTCCCGCCGCTACTGCTCCGACCGCTGCGCGACCCGGGCCAACGTGGCCGCCTACCGCGCCCGCAAACGCCTGGAGGCGGACCGGTCCGAGAAGACGGGCCTGGCGGCCGACACCGCCCAGCGCAGCAGCGTCAGCGGCGAGCGCTGACCGGGCTTGAGCGGCCGATAACGGAACCGGACCCGGCCGAGGATCAGCTCGTGCGGCACGGTGCCGTAGTCGGTGCTGTCGCCGCCGGCGAAGGAGTTGTCCCCGAGCACCCACCAGCCGCCCTCACGGCGCTCCGCCGCCCGCTTGACGACCAGCAGGTCCTGCTGGAACGGATGGCGCAGGACGACGATGTCACCGACCCTGACCCGGTTCCCGTACAGCACCACGAGGAAGTCGCCGTGGTACAGCGTGGGCACCATCGACGGCCCCGTCACGGCGACCCAGCCGAAGAGCTTCGCGACCCCTCCGCGCTCACTCCCGTGCTCGCTCTCAGGTTCGCTTCCGCGTTCGCTTCCCTGTTCGCTCTCCTGCGACAGCTCCGGCATCCCGGCACCTCCCCGGTCCATCCTCCACCAGTCCCAGTCTGACTCCCTACTTTTGTCCTAAGCCCATGGGGGCACTCGCGAAAACCCCTCTCCCAGGGAGTAATGTCCAACCTGAGAAGACGATCACGAGGAAGGAACGCTCCATGCTTTCCCGCCTGTTTGCCCCCAAGGTCAAGGTCAGCGCCCACTGCGACCTGCCCTGCGGCGTGTACGACCCGGCCCAGGCCCGCATCGAGGCGGAGTCGGTGAAGGCCGTGCAGGACAAGATGGCCGCCAACGACGACCCGCACTTCCAGGCGCGCGCCACCGTCATCAAGGAGCAGCGCGCAGAGCTCGCCAAGCACCACGTCTCGGTCCTGTGGAGCGACTACTTCAAGCCGCCGCACTTCGAGAAGTACCCGGAGCTGCACCAGCTCGTCAACGACGCCCTGAAGGCCCTCTCGGCCGCCAAGGCGTCCGCCGACCCGGCGACGGGCCAGAAGGCGCTGGACTACATCGCCCAGATCGACAAGATCTTCTGGGAGACGAAGAAGGCCTGATCTATGGCTAGGCCGCCTGACCTGCGCTTTCGCGGGTCACATCGCCTACCTGTCCGCACCCGGTCCGCAGGCCGCCGAGAACGGCGTCCATGACGGACCGGGTGCGGTCTTTTTCGCCCGGCCACAGGTGCGCGTAGATCCGCAGCGTGATGACGGCGGTTGCGTGGCCGAGGACCAGACCAGCTGGACCTGCTTGACGCTCGCTCCGCCGATGGACCACAGTGCCTCCGCTCACACCAGGTGCTCGATGGTGACGTCACCCCACTTCTGTGCGAGATATTCCGCGACCAACCGGCGGTGACAGTGATGTGCATTGTCCTCACTGCAGAGCAGGACTGCGTTGTCGAGCGATTCCCGCCGGACGGTGTCCTCGATCTGACGCACCTTCATCAATTCGAGGAATCTTCCTTCGTAGGCAGCCCAGCCGATATCCCGCTTCTTGTAGGCATCCAGCATGTCCTTGGTCGGGGCCAGCTCGGTACGGTGACTGTACTGCGCACCGCAAATCTCGCCCAAGAAGTACCTGAGATCATCACGTTTGGCGAAACCGGACAGCTGCGAGACGTTGTTCAGTCGAACGTCGACCAGCGCTGTAACTCCAGCTTCACGCAACAGCTCGAAGAACTTTTCGGCGGACTTTTTCGTAAACCCGATGGTATAGAGTTTCATCTTTCCGATGTCCCGTCGATGCGAAGTTCCTCATTGACATAAGCGATCCGCTGTTCCTGACGGTCGAGAGCGTCTTGGAGGCGCTCGGCCAAGGTGCGGAAAAGATCTTCCTGATCCAATCCGAAATTAGCCATTAGGCGTCGCATTGCCGAGGCATGGTCCTCGATGTGCCCGTCGCCATGAATGTGTTCGACAGCGATCCCGTCCCCTTCGAGGACCCGCGCGACGAGCACGCAACGGTGGCAGTCGAGTGGTTCCTGTTCGGTACACATGACAGCGATTCGCTCGCTCTGCGAACCCTTCAGCAGGCGTTTGATGCCGCTGGCGAAATCCGAGGTCCGGGCAAGAAGGTCGTACCGCACCCGTCCGTCGATATAGCAGGTGAGGTCTTCGGTGCGCGCGCCCAGTTCCTTTCCCAGAAAGACGTACTTGATGTCGACGTCAGACAGCATGCGCTCCACGGCGTATCGGTTGAACTGGGGCGTGAATCGGCTGACGGGAATCGACCGCACATCGGCGACCGCCGTAATTCCATGCTTTTGCAGTAGACTCAGGAAATCCGAGCTGCTGTGCGTGGAGTGGCCGACAGTGAATACTGTATGAGGCGTCATCGCCTACCGCCCGTTGGGGTCTTCGCCCGTTCGATAATTACTGCCACTCCCCTGAATCGTCGTCAACCATGCCTGCCACACACCGGCCCAAAAGCTTGCGGGAATTTGCCAGACACACGAGCGTCTTTATCAGTGCCATGTGTACCCCCCAAATCTGATGCCTCGACTGCCTGCGGGACGGAAGCGCAGCACACCTGCACGAGGCAACGACGAGCGCAATGGATTTTCAGTTCCGCAAGTCATCCAAGAGCCTACGACGGGGGTGCGACACCCGTCCGCTGTTCAGGCAAGCGCCCTGTTCAAATAGCGTCGCGTGGTTCGCTTCGCTCGCAGGCCAGCTGCCTGGCGCCACACAGGGCAGTCGGCCGACCGGGGCGTTGGCCGGTGTTCGGCGTCGTCGCGAAATGCTCGGTTCCTGGTCACCCGTCAAGTCAGAGGCAAGGCCCGGAAGGCGACAGGCCTGGCTTCCAAGGTCATAGCCTTCTCGACGCCCGGTGACCCGCGTGGAAGACCGCGCCTGCCGACGCGTCATCGCCGATCCCGCCTGCCCTTGAGCGAGCTCGGCCAGTACTGCAAGACCCACCGCCGCGCTGAGCAATGCGCCATCGACTGGCGACGCCGCCGAGGAGCTTCCGAAGAAGGCCTGACGCAGGCCCACTTCAAAGGGCCGGTCGAAGGCTGACCGGCCCTTTTCCATGCCTTTTCCCATGCCCTCTGCCACGCAGGGCGTGCCGGCCGCCGCGGGCCGGGACGGCGGTCACATGCCGTCGTCGTCCTCCCCGGCCTCCAGCAGGTTCGCAGCCGAGCCCACGATGCTCGGGTCCGGGCTGCCGACGACCTCATCGTCCTTGCCGGTGTAGTCGAAGCGGGCCAGGACGCTGCGCATGGCCTCCACCCGCGCCCGCTTCTTGTCGTTGCTCTTCACCACCGTCCAGGGGGCCTGTTCGGTGTCCGTCTCACGGAACATGGCGACCTTGGCCGCCGTGTAGTCGTCCCAGCGGTCCAGGGAGGCGAGGTCCATGGGGCTCAGCTTCCACTGCCGTACGGGGTCGACCTGACGGATCGTGAAACGAGTGCGCTGTTCGCTCTGGGAGACCGAGAACCAGAACTTGATCAGGTCGACACCGTCATCGACGAGCATGCGTTCGAACAGCGGAGCCTGGCGCGTGAAGCGGCGGTACTCGTCGTCCGAGCAGAAGCCCATGACGCGTTCCACCCCGGCCCGGTTGTACCAGGAGCGGTCGAAGAGGACTATCTCGCCCGCGGTCGGGAGGTGTTCGACGTACCGCTGGAAGTACCACTGGCCGCGTTCGCGTTCGGTGGGCTTCTCCAGGGCGACCACGCGGGCGCCGCGCGGGTTGAGATGCTCCGTGAAGCGCTTGATCGTGCCGCCTTTGCCGGCCGCGTCCCGGCCCTCGAAGACGACGACCAGCCGGCGGCCGGTCTGCTTGATCCAGCTCTGCAGCTTGAGCAGCTCGATCTGCTGGAGCCGCTTGTGCAGCTCGTACTCCCTGCGGTCCATGCGCTCGGGGTACGGGTAGTTCTCGCGCCAGGTCTCGACCGGGCTGCCGTCCGGGCGGATGAGGACGGGCTCGTCGTGGTCGGTGTAGTCGACCTTCAGTCCGGACATCAGGGGTGTCATACCGTCGGCCTCCTTGGCATCAACATCGGCACAAATAGTCGATGGAGATCAAATAACAGTCAGTATCGGGCAATATTGGGCGGCGGTAGTCAGTGGTCGTCAGTGGAACTGCGGCACGATCAGATAGATGCCGTACGCGACCACCGCCGCACACGCCAGGAAGCACAGCCCCGCCTGGGCGAACCCAAGCGCGTGGGTACTTCCGTCATTCTCGCGCGCACCCTCCACCCGGGCGAGTCCGAGGACGCCGAAGGCGAACACGACGACCACGGCGACGGTGACCCCGAGGCTCACCGCGGCGACCTGGCCCAGCGCGGTCCAGTCCAGCTTCATTCCGCTTCTCCCTCTCTCACGCGGCCGTGCCGACGCTCGTCGGCGCCGTCGACTTGATGCTGACCTCGTGCGTCTCGTTCACGTTGTGCGCGTCCACCGGGTTGCGGCGCGCGGCGAGGACGATGCCCGCGGCGACCGCGGCGGCGACCAGTGCGACGACCACGGTGCCGAAGTCGCCGCCGTACCGCACGGCGCCCGCGGAGACCCCGCCGACCAGTGCCGCGGCGGGCAGGGTGATCAGCCACGCCATGACCATGCGGCCCGCGACACCCCAGCGCACCTCCGCCAGCCGCCGGCCCAGACCCGCGCCTAGGATGCTGCCCGAGGCCACCTGGGTGGTGGACAGGGCGAACCCGAGGTGGGCCGAGGTGAGGATGACGGCCGTGGACGCCGACTCGGCCGCGAAGCCCTGCGGCGACTGAATCTCGGTCAGTCCCTTGCCCATGGTCCGGATGATCCGCCAGCCGCCCAGGTAGGTGCCGAGGCCGATGGCGAGACCCGCCGAGGCGATCACCCACACGGGCGGACCCGCGTCGTGGCCGAGCGCGCCCGCGGAGATCAGGGTCAGGGTGATGATGCCCATGGTCTTCTGCGCGTCGTTCGTGCCGTGCGCGAGGGAGACAAGGGAGGCGGAGGCGATCTGGCCGGCCCGGAACCCCTTGGTCACCGTGTCCTTGCGGGCGCGGGCCGTGAGCTTGTAGGCGAGGTACGTGGCGATCAGCGCCGCGATTCCGGCCACCAGCGGCGAGGCCACCGCCGGGATCAGTACCTTCTCGACAACCTTGGTGAAGTGCACGCCCTCGGCGCCCGCGCCCACCCACACCGCGCCGATCAGCCCGCCGAACAGGGCGTGCGAGGAGCTCGACGGCAGTCCCACGAGCCAGGTCATCAGGTTCCACAGGATCGCCCCGACCAGCCCCGCGAAGATCATCCCCGGGCTGACGAGCGTGTCGTCGACGATGCCGCCGGAGATCGTCTTCGCGACCTCGGTGGACAGGAACGCGCCACCGATGTTGAGGACACCGGCGATCAGAACCGCTGTCTTCGGTTTCAGGGCTCCGGTGGCGATCGACGTGGCCATCGCGTTCGCCGTGTCGTGGAATCCGTTGGTGAAGTCGAAGGCCAGGGCCGTCACGATGACGACCGCCACCAGGAACGTGATGTGGTCCATGTGTTCGATGGAAGCAAGCACAGGAGTACTCACGGCGAACTGCGGGCAAAGCCTGTCCCTGGAAAAACCGCCGGTGACCTGGAAACCCTCCGCTCTACGATCGCCCCATGAGCAACGTCACCGGCACCGAGAACGCCATCCGCTGGACCTACGCCTTCGTCGACCGGCCCGCCGGACTCCTCGGGCCCGCCCAGGCGTTCTGGACGGCCGTCACCGGCACCCGGGTGTCCGAAACGCGAGGTGAGCGGGGTGAGTTCGTGACCCTGCTGCCGGACGCGGGCGACGCCTGCGTCAAGGTCCAGGGGGTGGCCTCAGGCAACGGCGGCGCCCATCTCGACCTCGCAGTCGAGGACGTCGACGCCTTCGCCGGATCGGCGTCGGCGCTCGGAGCGACGGTCGTCGGCGCGCACGACGGCTGGTCCGTACTGCGTTCCCCCGCCGGACAGTTGTTCTGCGCCGTGCCCTGGCAGGGGGAGACGGTACGGCCCGCCGTGGTGGACGGCAGCCGCCTCGACCAGGTGTCCATCGACATCCCGCCCAGCGCGTACGACGCGGAGGTCGCCTTCTGGGAGCGCCTCACCGCCTGGGACTCCCTCACCGGATCGCTCCCGGAGTTCCACGTCCTGCGGCCCCCGGCCGGCCTCCCGGTCCGCGTACTCCTCCACCGCCTCGGCACCGACCGGCCCGCCGCCTCCGCCCATCTGGACCTGGCCTGCGCCGACATCGGGGCGACCAGCGCCCGCCACGAGCGGCTGGGGGCCACGGTCGTGGCCCGCCACACCCACTGGACGGTCATGCGCGACCCGGCGGGCGGCACGTACTGCCTCACCGGCCGCGACCCCGAGACGGGCGGCCTGCCGAAACCGGCGGCAGCGGCCCTGGACGACCTCGCCTAGCGGGCGGTCGCGTAAATGCACACCACGGCCGGCCCACCGGCCGCGTCCGGCGTCGGCTCCTCCGGCGTCTTCGTCGCACACGGGTCCGGCCCGTGCCCCCGCGGCAGTCGCGCCGGGTCCCTGTCGTCCGTCCTGGACCAGCCTGGCGTCTCCGGCGGCCGGGCCGAGTCCCGCAGCCACACCGTGGCGCCGCCCCCGGCGGCCACCGCGACGACCCACACGATCACGGCCCGCCGCCACGCCCCACGGCTCACCGCCACGCCTCGACGTCGACCACGGCGGCCACCGGGATCGGGCCGTACACGTGCGGGAACTCCTCGGCGCCCGGCTTCGGGGCCTCGTACCTCAGGGGTACGTCGAGCCGCGCGGGGTCCACGACCAGCACCACCAGGTCGTCGGGGCCGTCGTAGGAGCCGTACAGGAAAGCTGCCACGGCAGGGAGCTGGGCGCGGGTCGAGCAGTGGATGAAGCCCTCCTCCTGGAGGGTTCGGCCGCGCGTCGACATCTCGTACGCGCCTCGCTCGCGGGCCGCGTCCCAGAGGGCGCGTTCGGTGATGTGGAGTATGTGCGGTCCGGACATACGCCCAACCTACGGTCCCGGCCGTGCCCCGCGCAGCCCGCCCCTGGCTCCCGAAGCGGCCTCGGTCTCCGACCCGGGATCGACGTACGCCTCGCACCCGGGGTTCCGGCACGGCCCGGCGACCCACTTCGGCACCCATGCGCCCAGGGTCTTGTACCGATGTACCACTGTGGTCACACGCTGCCCGCAGACGGGACAGTCGTGCTCGTCTCTGCCCATGCCCTCAGGGTATTGCGGGAGCACCCGGGGCGCTCCCCGCCGGTTCGCTCAGGCCCGAGGCTCTGACTCGGTGCGGGGCTCGCGCCACATGGGCCACATCCGGGGGCCGTCCGGGAGATCGAGGGGACTGTCGAGGAAGTCGAAGCCGAGCCGTTCGTAGAGCGGGATGCCCTGGGCGCTGCTCGCCTCCAGATAGGCGGCCACTCCCTCACGGTCGCAGCGGTCGAGGACGTGCTGGACGAGGGCGGTACCCAGCCCCCGGCCCTGGCTGTCCGGTGAGACGGCGATCATCCACAGGTATTCGTGGGCGCGTCCGACGGGGTGTATCCCGGCCGTGAGCCGCCCGATCAGTTCGACGCGTTCGTTGTCGGGATCGACTGCCTCGCGGAGCAGGGCGGCATCATCGTCACCCTCGCTCGCCGGGTTCTCGGAGTTCTCCTGATGGGGGTCGGCGGGGACGGACAGCCACAGGGCGCATGCCGTGCCGTCCTCGGTGAGGTAGGCGTGGCCCTCGGCGAGCGTGATGTCGAGGAAGGCGGCCATCAGCCGGGGATGTGCGGCACGGCGGTGGGCCGGGTCCGGGAAGACCCAGACGCTCACCGGATCGTCCTGGAACGCCTCGTCGAGCAGCCGGACGACCAGTTCCCGGTCGTCCTCGCCCGCCGTACGTATCGCCACACCCATGGCCCTGCCCCTTTTGTCTCAACCGCCGTGGATCTTAAGGCGGTTGAGCCTAACGGGTGCGGAATCCGTGACGGGCCCCGCACACCGTGGGGCTGTGCGGGACCCGACGGCCGGGGCGCCGTGGCGGGGCGTACGGAGTCAGGGCCGTACGCCCCGCCACGGGTGGCTCCGGGGCCTCAGGTGCTGCGGCGGGTGACGAACTCGGCCAGGGACAGCAGGCCGTCCGCCGCCGCCGGGTCGGGTACCGCGCGGGACAGTTCGTGTATCGCGCGGGCCATCCGGTCGGCCGCCTGGAGCTGCGCCCAGTCCCGGCCGCCCGCCCGCTCGACGGCGAGCACGGTCTTCTCCAGCGCCCCTTCCTGCGCATCGTCGTACGGAAGTCCGTACAACTCGGCCAGTTCGACGGCCGCCGGTGTGCCGGAGGCCAGTGCGGCGACCACGGGCAGGGACTTCTTGCGGGCGACCAGATCCGCCCCGGCCGGTTTGCCGGTACGGCTCGGGTCCCCCCATATCCCGATCACGTCGTCGATGAGCTGGAAGGCGAGCCCGGCCTCCCGGCCGAACGCGTCCATCGCCTCGACGTCCTCGGCCGAGCCGCCCGCGTACAGCGCCCCGAGGGCGCAGGCGCAGCCGAGCAGTGCGCCCGTCTTCGCCTCGGCCATGACGAGGCACTCGTCGAGGGTGACCTCGTCGGGGCCCCGCTTCTCCATGGCCGTGTCCGCGTGCTGCCCCTCGCACAGCTCGACCACGCAGGACGCGAGGCGGGCGGCGGCGACGGCGGACGCCGGGTGCGGGTCCTCGGCGAGCAGCCGCAACGCCAGGGCCTGCATGGCGTCCCCCGCGAGGATCGCGTCGGCGTCGCCGAACACGGTCCACGCGGTGGGCCGGTGTCTGCGGGTGGTGTCCCGGTCCATGACGTCGTCGTGCAGCAGGGTGAAGTTGTGGACCAGCTCCACCGCCGCGGCTGCCCGTACGGCTGTCTCCTGCCGGCCGCCGAGTGCCTTGGCCGCGGTCAGCACGAGGGCCGGGCGGATCGCCTTGCCCGCGTTGCCCGCCGCCGGGCTGCCGTCCGCGTGCTCCCACCCGAAGTGGTAGAGCGCGACGCGGCGCATGGACCTGGGCAGCGACTCGATCGCCGCGCGGAGCACGGGATCGACCACGGACCGGGCCTGCTCCAGGATGAGGGTGGCGTCCTGCCCCTCCGCCCCGCCGGACGCCACCCTCTCCTGGAG
>NZ_LIQQ01000472.1 GCF_001418565.1 Streptomyces graminilatus
CGCCACCATCACACCGCCACCGGGGAGCGCGTCCATCAGCCGGCCACGCGCCGCCACCACACGACACGCATCACCCAAAGACAGCACACCCGCCACATGCGCAGCGGCGATCTCCCCCACCGAATGACCCACCACGAACCGCGGCACCACACCCCACGACTCCACCAACCGGAACGCCGCCACCTCAAACGCGAACAACCCCGCCTGAGCCCACACCGTCCGATCCAGCAAGTCCCCGTCCGGGGCCCACACCACCGACGTCAGCGGCGCCCCCAGCAGCGGATCCAGCACCTCACACACCGCATCCCACGCCCCCGCAAACACCGGAAACGCCTCGTACAGACCCCGCCCCATACCCAACCGCTGCGCACCCTGACCCGAGAACAACACAGCGCACGAAGCAGAGTCGGCCACACCCCGCACCACACCCGGCACGTCCGACCCCGACGCCACCGCGCCCAGCCCCGCCAACAGCTCGCCACGATCCCGGCCCGACACCACCGCCCGATGCTCGAACACCGACCGACCCGCCGCCAGCGAGAACCCCACATCCACCAGGTCCAACGCCTCATCAGCCTCAACACGCGCACGCAACCGCGCCGCCTGCCCCCGCAACGCCACCTCACTGCGCCCCGACACCGGCCACACCACCAGACCCGCACCCAAGCCCGAGCCCGAAGCCGAACCCGAGCCCGAACCCAAGCCCGAAGCCGAGCCCGAGCCCGACTCCCCAGCCTCAACGCCCTCTTCGTGTTCCCTCGGCGGAGTCTGTTCCAGAATCACGTGCGCGTTGGTGCCGCTGATACCGAAGGCGGAGATGCCCACCCGGCGCGGGCGGTCGGCCTCCGGCCACTCGCGCGCCTCCGTCAGAAGCTGGACAGTGCCGGACGACCAGTCGACCTGGTTCGACGGCTCATCGACGTGCAGGGTGGCCGGCAGCACGCCGTGGCGCATCGCCTCCACCATCTTGATCACACCAGCCACACCCGCAGCAGCCTGCGTATGACCGATGTTCGACTTCACCGAACCCAGCCACAACGGACGCTCCTCCGAACGCCCCCGCCCATACGTGGCCAGCAGCGCCTGCGCCTCGATCGGGTCACCGAGCGGGGTGCCCGTGCCATGTGCCTCGACGGCGTCCACCTCGGCCGCGGACAGCCCGGCGACAGCCAGCGCCTGACGGATCACCCGGCGCTGCGCCGGACCACTCGGAGCCGTCAGCCCATTGCTCGCACCGTCCTGGTTGACGGCGCTGCCCCGCACCACCGCAAGCACCTCGTGCCCACGGCGTCGCGCGTCCGACAGTCGCTCCAGGACGAGTACGCCCACGCCCTCGGCCAGGCCGAAGCCGTCGGCCGAGGCGGCGAACGCCTTGTCCCGGCCGTCGGCGGAGAGTGCGCCGAGCTGGCTGAACTCCTTGAACGCGCCCAGGTCGGACAGGACGGTCACGCCGGCCGACAGGGCCATGTCGCAGTCGCCGTTACGCAGCGCATGGCAGGCCGTGTGAAGGGCGGTCAGGGAGGAGGAGCAGGCGGTGTCCAGTGTGAGGGCGGGGCCTTCCAGACCGAGGGCGTAGGCGATCCGGCCGGACGCCACGCTGCCGGTGGTGCCGGTGACGAGGTAACCGCCGGTGCCCTCCGGAGGGCTCTGCATGTGTTCGCCGGAGTGCATGGCGATCATGCCGACGTAGACGCCGGTCCGGCTGCCCTTGAGGGATGTGGGGTCGATGCCGGTCCGTTCCAGGGCCTCCCACGAGGTTTCCAGGAGCAGCCGCTGCTGCGGGTCCATCGCCAGCGCCTCACGCGGCGAGATGCCGAAGAAGCCGGCGTCGAATTCGTCGGCGTCGTGGAGGAAGCCGCCTTCGCGCTGGTAGTAGGTGCCCGGGGTACCTGGGACGGGGTGGTAGTCGCCGTCGATGTTCCAGCCGCGGTTGACGGGGAGCGGCGAGAGGGCGTCGCGTTCCTCTGCGACCAGGCGCCACAGGTCTTCGGGGGATGCGACTCCGCCGGGGAACCGGCAGGCCATGCCGACGATGGCGATGGGGTCGTTCGGCTCGCCCGGCGCCCCGGCCGCCGAGTCGGGATCGCCGTCCCGGACCTGGTGTGGGTCGGCGTCGTCGAGGTCGTCGGGTGAGCGGCCGAGCAGGATGTCCCGTACGACCGCGGCGAGCGCCTCGGGGGTGGGAGACTCGAACGCGACGGTGACGGGGAGGATGGTTCCGCACAGGTCGTTCAGGCGGTTGCGCAGGGCCACCGCGACCACGGAGTCGACGCCCATGTTGGTCCAGGCCTGGTCGGCGCGCACGGCCTCGGGTCCGCTGAGGTCGAGCAGGGTCGCGGCCTCCTCCCGTATGAGGGTCAGCAGCGCGTGCAGGATCTCCGGGTCGGAAAGTCCGTCGAGACGGTCGCGCCAAGCGGCGGCACCGGGTGCCGAGGCCGTTTCCCCGCTCCCGGTCCCGCCCTCGTTCCCGCCCTCGTTCCCGCCCTCGTTCTCGTTCTCGCTCTCGTCTTCTGCGGTGGGGGGTTCGGGCAACTCGATGCGTTCCGCGCCGGTTCCGTCGAACGACGTGGTCCAGTCAGGGGTGGCGCCCTGTACGTAGAGCTGG
>NZ_LIQQ01000473.1 GCF_001418565.1 Streptomyces graminilatus
TCGTGCTGTTCGTGGACGGGTGCGTACCCGGCGGCGCGGAGCGCGGTGAGCACCGTGTCATCGGGGAGCGGGCTGGTCAGCACGGTCGGGGCGAGCACCCGCAGTCCCAGCGAGGTCAGCAGGCCGCTGGCCGCGATCTCGGAGATCAGCGCGGTGTCCGTGCTGTGCAGAAGGCTGGCCGGGGTGGTGAGACGGACTCGCCCGTGTGCGTCGGCGGCGCCCCGGACGAGGTCCGTCAACTGGTCGGGGAGGACCGCGGTGCCGGCGATGCCTCGCAGCGTGTCGAGGAGTTGGTCGGCCGTGTGCCCGGTGTCCAGGGCGCGGTGCAGCGACGCCGGGGTGATGTGCCAGCGGGATGCGGGGTGCCGTACAGCGCGGTCGGCCAGCTGGTCCAGGAGGGCGGCCAGCCGGGGCGAGCACACGCCGTCGACGAGGGCGGTCACCTCCGGATCGGTGTGGAAGCGCGCCGTCTCAGCCGGCGGCGGCAGCACCTGCCGGGCGCATGCGGCGAGCTCGGTCTCCTGGAGGGCCGGGTCCGTGTAGTGGTGACGTAGTGGCGGGGCGAGCGGGCTGAGCGCACCCTGTGCCAGCACGCCGAGGAGTTCGGCTTCGCGCACCAGCGGCGCGAGGGCGGCCTTCTCGTGGTCACGGTCGCGCTCTCCCCGGTAGGAGAATTTCTCCGTGCAGGCGCAGAACCGGGCGCGGGGCCGGTGCCAGGCGAGCAGGTCGGCGAGGGCGCCGAGGAGATCGTCCGTCGTGTCGAGGGCTTGGAGTGGGCCGAGCGCGGCCGCGCTGTCCAGGAGGGCGGTACGTGTCGTCCGGCATCCGTCGCACTCGGCCTGGGCGAGAGCGGGGGTCGGGCCGTGGGGCACGTCATAGCCGGGCCCGTAGCGGGTCGCGATCGGGGTGGTCCGGGTGGGGGTGAAGCGCATCGTGCTCCACGCCAGCGCGAGTTGCGCGTACTGCCCGGCCGGCTCGCGTGCCGTCCAGGAGTCGTACGCCGTCGTCGCCAGGATCCGCTGCTGACCGTCGTGCGCGAGGAGACCGGCCGCGTGGGCGCATTCGAGGATGAGGCGGACTGCGGCAGGCGTACAGCCGGAGGCCTTGGTGATGCGGGTCAGTTCGCGGGTTCCGACACCGCCGTCCTTCAGCAAGGTCGGCGGCTGTTGGAGGCACGTGTGCAGGACCGTGGCGGCCTGGGCGAGGAAGGTGACGGCTGCGGCCGAGCCCGTTTCAGCGAGCTGCTCGCCGGTGACGGCCGTGAGCGGGACCTCCTGCCGGGGATGGAAGGGCGCGGCGGGCTCCGGTCCCCGCAGCGCGATCAGCACCTCGGCTGGCAACTGCAGATCCTGATCCCCGAAATAGCCGAAGGTGCCCGTGGAAACGGCCCGTTCCCTGGACGAGAGAAGGACTCGTTCGGCCGCCCAGTCCTGCCCTTCTTGATCAGCGGAGGAGTAGGAGTGCGTGCTGAACGCAGTGGAGTTGTACTCGCGTAGATGGTCCAGTAGTTCTTGGGCCGTGGAGGGAGCCTGGGCGAAGAGGTCACGCACCCGTTGACCGTCACGGTGGTGGGCGAGCAGTGCCGAGCGCTGCGCGTCCACGGTGTCTTCGGCTGTGAGGCCCAGCGCATCAAGGACCGCGCCCAGACGTTCGACGTGAACGTTCTCCACGATGGTCTCGAAGGCGACGAGCCGGGTGCGCAGGCCCAGGGGCTCCGTCCACAGCTCGCGGAGAGCGTCCGCCATGATCAGACTGGCTGGCTCGCCGGGCGCCGGATCGCGAGTCCACACGAGGCCCAGGGCGGACAGCCGGCCGAGGGCCTGCTCAAAGGCCCCTCCGTCGCCGGGCGGGTCCTCGGACTTCAGGGGGACCCCGAGCATGGACGCGAGCAGGTGCCGGGGACAGGGTGTGGGAAGCGCGGCGAGCGCCTCGGCAACCTCGACGCACGGCAGAGAGAGAAGCTGCGCGGCGGCCCGTTGGACGCTGCCGGGACGCAGCAGCCGCTCGGCGACCTCACTCAGCGTCCGCGGACGCGGCTCGGTGAGCGCATCCCGGCGTTCGGCCAGGAGTTGCGCCAGCCCCCCGGGCCCGAGCGTGCGCAGGTGATCACAGAGCTGGTCACCTGCGGACGGGCTGCTGTCAGACGCGATGCTCAACCAAGGCCCCATTCGAGAGCGGTGCCCGGTCCCCAGCGGCCCGGCCGCCATCCACATGTAGCAGGCTCGACCGTGTCGGGTGCGCTCTTCGGCGGTACTTCACCGTTGAGCGCGCCTGGATCGGCGAGAAAGGGCAGAACTCTGCACTCTCGGGCCTCAACGGCCGCCAGCCGCCTCGGGCACGGGATGGTTCGCGCGCCGCCGTAGTGCCTCCCGGTCCAGCCGGGCCGCCTCTTGAGCGGCCTGGCCGCGAAGTTCGGCCCAGCCCGCGGGCGGCGCGGGCTCAAGGACCCGTTTCCCGTCCCAGACCGGCCCCGGCGTGTGCAGCGCACCGAGCTGCCCGGCCAGGCCCCGCCCCAGCCCACTGACGGCCTATACGAGAGCTTGTGCCTTGTCACCTCCGTCGCGGACCGCGGCGATGAGACGGTGATCGAACAGGTGGGCCAGTCGTGCCTGCCACCAGCGGTAGTCCTGGTGGCCCTGGCTGAACGACGCCCCAGACAGGTCGAAGGCCGACAACGCCCCGTGCTCGTCCACCCAGGCCAGCACGTCCCGGTGCAGCTGACGCAGTCATCCTGGCGAGTCCTCCGCGCGTACGCCGGGACGGCTACGAGCCGGGAGGCGTCGCACCAGGAAGCTGCCCGGCAAAGTCGAGCCACTGTTCGATGGTCCATATGACTGTGCTCGTGCGGTCGGTGGACATGCGCATCCACACCTCGTCGCCACCAGGCATCAGGGCCACCTCCACATGCGGCTCGTCCCACGTTCCCAGGGGGTAGAACCATTCGATGCCGTCGGGCCAGGTGCGCATGGCGACCGTCTGCACGCTGAGCGCCGCGGCCATCGCGTCCAGTGCCGCGCGCGGGATCCGCACTTCCGCCGGCTCCATGCCGAACGCTGCCATGAGGGCTCCATTTCTGTGTGAAGCGTCGCTTCACGGTCGGTACCCATAGCCATGTCCACTGCGGAGCGAGCCACACGCAGCCTGCGGTGACATCGATTCCGCGGACGATGATGCCCCTGGGTACCGCGGCAACCGTGTGCGCCGAAGAATCTCGGCACCGCGAGGGTGCGCGCGGAGGCGAGAAGACGCGCCTGATCGTCTACCGGATGGCCGGGATCGAGGGAAGACCGGCGCAGCGGATCGCGGCCACCCGCTGACGCCCACGGCGAGGTTCCGACCGTGGGACGTCAGCGCGTGGCGGCCGGTGCCGGTCAGGCGGTGTCGTCTTCGTGCCGGCGGCCGTGGAACATCATCGAGGTCCCGCCTTCGGGCAGGTACCAGCCGTCCGCGGCCATGTAGGGCGGGATGTAGGCCGGGCTGGTGTCGGTGTTCAGCTTCGATTCCGGGTCGGTGACGTCCCGGATGACCCGGCGCTGGACCTCCCGGAAGCCGTAGCCGTCGGGTCCGTCGACCTCCCAGGTGATGTCGCGCAGTACGGCCTCGTGCTCGGTGGGATCTCCCGTCGCGGTGGCGGTCTCGATCATGGGATGGGCCTCGATCAGCCCGCCGTACAGGCACAGGACGATGAGGAGCTGGCAGACGCGGTCGGAGAACTCGCCGAAGCCGTACTCCTGGCCGCAGCCGCAGGACGGGTCATGGGCGTGGACGTCGAATTCCACCTCGTAGGGCTTGCCGGTCAGGGCGTACGCGGGTAGGGCCTGGGCCGGTCCGCTCGGGCAGGGGTGCGCGGTGTCGAACAGGTTGATCCACACCTTGACCCTCGTGGCCGCGAAGCCGGTGTACTCGGCTTCCAGGGCTTTCTCAAGGCGCTGGTGGGCGGCGTAGGCCTTCTCGTCGACGCTCTTCCAGCCCTCGCCGAGCCGGTGTCCTGCCAGATGAAGGAACTGGTTGGTCAGCAGCGACAGTTCACCGAGCGTGGGGAGCGCCTCGTCCGCCGTGCCGCTCGTTTCCTTCGCCGGGGCCTCGTCCTCGGAGTCGGAGGAGCTGGGGGAGGGCCAGACCTGGGTGAGGTCGTCTCCGGGTTCGGCCCGGCGGACCAGCGCGATGTCGGTCAGCGTCAGCCCGAACGCGGAATGCCCGTCCCCTACCCTCAGCGACGGCAGATCCCGAGGTCCGGTGCTGTGCGGGTGGACGCCGGTGGCGTCGACGCAGATCTGCACGGGTTCGGGGAGCTGTCCGTCGGGCCCGAACCACAGCACCTGCACCCGTGTCTTCGCGGAGAGGAACTGCTGTGCCTGGCGCACCGCGTGGGGGGCGTGGTCCGAGGGAATCCACCAGCCGTTGCGGTCCCACGCCCGGTCGGCGTCGACCGCTGCCGCGGACCCGTCGAGGTCGTAGAGGGCCTCAGCCGCCTGCTGGCGGGCCTCGTCCCGGACTGCCCGGCACAGGTCGCTCGCGGGTGCGGTGCTGCCCAGGCCCTGGGCATCGGCTCCGGATACTGCTGCGCCGTCCCAGACGGGGACGCCGGGCGGGGTGAAGGGGATCGTGCCCAGGATGACGGCGACCTGGTTCGCGCGGTCGATGTCGTGGCTGAGGTGGGCTTCGGTCCGGCTCCGGGCGGGGCGGTCGTCGTCGGGCTGGGCTCCGTACCGGCGGCGGGGGTCGTCGGGTTCCTCGTCGAGGCGGTACCCGAGGAACATCGGGAGCAGCTGGTGCTTGAGGAGTGCTTCGAGCCCGTACTCGACGTTCGAGGCGTCCCCGGTGACGGCGAACGGCTTCATGGTCTGCTCGAGCCCGTCGCCGAGGGAGTGGACGACGTGGAAGGGGGTGCGGTGGCGGTCGCGCTCATGGGCCTGGGTCGTGAAGGCCACGGCGTAGGCGACGGCGGCGGGCCACAGGGCGTCCCTCCAGCGCATTCCGGATTCCCGGCACAGGGCCTTCGCCGTGGTGCGGGCGGTGGGGTCGTGGCGGTCGACGGCGTCGACGAGCGCGGCCAGGGTCGCGCCGGCGCCCAGGTGCTGGAACGCCGTGTGCCGGTGGGCGGGCGGCGGGAGCCAGATCCAGGACCGCTGAAGCGGTTCGCCCCAGCGTTCCATGACGATGGGCCAGCCGCCGCGGTTCTTCAGTTCGCGGTCGAGGCGGGTCCCCAGGTTGGGGCCGCAGGTCAGGGCGAGGACGGCCGCGACGGCGTCCCATCCCGCCGGAGCAGCCAGGTCGTCGTTCAGGAGCCGGTCGAGTCCGACCGCGAGGTACGGGAGGTCGGTGCGGTAGGCCTGGTCGCCGTCGAAGATACAGGCGGGGCACACGGGGACGGCGCTGTGCGAGTTCTTCAGCAGATGGTGCTCGGGGTACCGGTCTCCGCAGATCGGACACGGGGTGGTGGAGTGCTCGTCCGCGCCCCGGACCCGGCGGAGCCGGGTCTTGCCGAGTTCGGTGTCCATGCGGCGCGCGGTGACGCGGACGTCTTCGGTGGAACAGTCCGCGAGGCCGTCCTCGAAGTCCTCGACGGTGGCGTTGCCCGACGGGCACATCGCCATCAGGTACAGCGGCTTGGTCAGGTCGGACTGGTCCGGGTCGTCCGGATCGAGGTCATCGCCGTCGGCGTTGTCATCTGCACGGCCGACGGACAGGTTCAGTCCGGCGACGGGCCCTGCGTACATCGTGAGGCCGAAGCAGTCCACCTCTGGTTCATGGTGACCGGCACCCCAGCCCAGGCGACGGAACTCGGCAACCAGGGCCGTCAGGTAGTCCTTCGCGAGCATGGGGCCCGGGACGCGCTCGGCCGTAGCCGCGTCGGTGAGGATCCGGACGGCTTCGGCGCGGCCAGCCGTGTCCAGGACCGGGGGCAGCAGGTTGCGCTCGGCGGCGTCGACGACGCGCTCCAGAGCCTGCTGGTATCCGCAGCCCGTCGCCTTGTTGAGCGCCCGGGCGATCTGCCGGCGGTTAGTGAGGTTCTTCGATGACAAGACAGCTCCTGCACGCTCCGCGTCATGCCGCCCCACCACGACAAACGCCGAGTGCGCAAGGGCGGTCAAAGACGATGGAAGCGCCGTGCATCACCGCTGCGTCACCTCCCAGCGGCAGCTGGATTCACCAGAGCCCGGAGGTGGGTCCGGGCAAGGCACGCGGCACGGTGAAATGCGTCCGCCCGATGATACTCCGAACGTCTCTCTGCAGGGAGGACAGCCGCAGTCGCCGCCGTCCGGGCCGAAGCCCGCGCATCCAGCAGCGACGCATGCACGACTTTCATCGAAGGAACCCACCATCTCTGAGGACCACGCATCCCCAACTCGCCCACAAGGAGAGGACAACCGCGCCATCGACCGCCCTCGACAGGTGACGGCCCCACCCGATCGGGTGATACCTGCTCAGGCAACGAAGCCGAGGCACGAGGCGGAGCCGCTTGCTGCTGAGGTGGGACCAACCGGCAAAGGGTCTTCGAAGGGGCGATTCATGAGCGGAGCAGCGCTGTCCGATCTCAGCGCACGGGTGATCACACCCGATGCGGCACGTGAACTACTGGAGTTCACACGGAAAACCGGGTGCCGGCCCGATCCGGTCGACATGGACTACGCACGCCGTCTTGCACACGACATGGCGTGCGGGGACTGGGACGAGGCCAACGTCGTTCCCCTTGCGCTGTGCTCGCACGGAGCGGTGATCAGAGGGCTGCATCGCCTTCAGGCCGTGGTGATCAGCCGGGTACCCCGCACGTTCTTCATCGCGCGGGACGTTCCGCACCGCGTGCGCTACATCCCCCGCGGCAAGGCCCGGACGGCGGCAGACGCGCTCGGCGTGATCGGCGTCGCCACGCACCGCAAGATGATTGCCGGTGCCGTGCATCTGGTCCATCTGTACGAGAGCGAGCGGGACGCAGTGCCGTGGACAGCATGGGACACCCGCGTGTTCACGAATGTTGAGACGGTCCGGCTCCTGCAGACCCGATACCCGGATCTTCCCCGGTCCGTCCCGACCATGATCGCGCTCCGCAGCGGACTCAGGTCCACACCGATCGCTTCGCTCACCTCTGCCTATCTGATCACCCATGCCGTGCCCGAACTCGGCCCGGCGGTATCTGAGTTTCTCCAGGGCCTGATCTCCCCGTCCCACCTCGGGCTGGGTGACCCTCGCCGTGACCTCCATGAATGTCTCATGACACGAGACGTTACGACGGGCCGGAGAGCGGTCTCAGCACACCAGCTCGGCCTGATCATCTCCTGCTGGAACGCATGGGCGATCGGCGCCCCCTGGGACGACTCCGAGTTCGGGCCGGACGACTCCATGCCCGCCATCTGCCGGACCATCGCCGTACCGTAACGGCGGGCGCAGGGCAGGGAGACGGGGTGGAACGGCAGGTGCGTGGCCAGAACGGCTGAGATCATGGCAAGAGGGTCAGTTCATGATCACGGCACAGCAGTGGGGGCAGCGATGGACGAGAAGAACACAGTGCGCGCGGTCGCGTTCGACTACAAGGCGATCCTCAGCGCGCCGGGGCATGCCCACCGCGGTATCGCCGACCTGCTGAAGTGGCTGGATGACCGCCATGTGGCCTGGGTACTGCTGACCAACGACCCGATGGACGCCGAGGCCGAACTAGCCGCGGCCGGCTTGCCCGCCCCCGCCCTGCACCTGTCGCGTGACGACATCCCCGACAAGGCGAAACGTGGGAACGGAGCCTGGCTGGAAGCGGCCGCCGAACGCCTCGGGCTCCGCAAGAACCAGCTCATCCTCGTCGGGACCTCGCAGTACGACTGGTACACCGGCATCCACGCCGGCGTCGTCCACGTCCACGCCCGCTGGGCTGGCCGTCTGGGCAAGCCCATCACCTCGCTGATCTCCGACGAGCCGGCCGACGTCATCGAGCTCCTGGAGTACTTCCTGCTCCACGAGCCCAGCTGGGCCTTCCGCCTCGACGATGAGGACCGCGCCTTCGCCATCCGCTCGATGCTGCCCTTCAACGCCCGGTTCCCCCGCGGCGGCGGCCGGACCTTCACGATCAAGGACATCTTCACCTACGACAAGACCGTCAAGGTCGGCAGCCAGGACGCGCGCGATGTTCTCATGCTGGGCCTGCTGTCCGCCGCCTACCTTGACGGCACCCTGCCCGGCCAGAGCTACTTTTGCGTCTATCCCAGCAGCACTCCGGCCAAGGGCAGCCCGCAGCTCGCCGGCTTCCTGGAGCGGGCCAAGGTCATGACCGGCTCCTCCTACAAGGAGGACCTCCTCGAACGCGTGGCTCAGGCCCCAGACACCAGCCTGGAGCGGTACAAGAGGAGCATCGGGCAGTCGACCGGGAGAGACATCTCGATCGCCGCCCAGGCCCGCACTGTGCGGGTCAGCCCGAACTACCGCACGAAGATCACCGGCAAGACGGTGATCGTCTTCGACGACTTCACGACCGAGGGCAAGTCCCTGGAGTGGGCCCGCACCCTCCTCAGCGAGGCCGGAGCCGCACGGGTCATCGCCCTGACCATCGGAAAGTACCCCTCCCGCCACACCGCCTACCGGCTGCGCCCCGGCGTCACGATCGACCCCTTCACCACCAACGACCTCACCGTGGCGGACTTCCTGACCACCACCGGCCCCGGAGGAGCGGAGGAGGGCCCCGCGCCGTCCATGACGGCGGCCATGAACCACTTCGCCGCCGCCGCCGCTGCGGAAGATCAGCCCGCGGCAGAGCCAGCCCCTGCCCCGGCCCCACAGAACAGCCGGGAGGCACGGCTCCGCCCGCCGGCCGGCCAGCTCTCGGCCATGACCGACTACAAGAACGCACGGCAACGCCACCTCGCGGACATGCTCACGCACATCCAGCAGCAGGTGTACCCCCTCGCCTGGCGAGGCGAATACCTCGTCCCAGCCGGGCAGTCGACAACCACCGCCCTGTGGTGGATCGCCCTGCCGGGACAAGACGAGCACTGGTACGACACCCGCGAGGCCGAGCGCCTGGTCAGCGGCATCTGCCGGGCAGTAGGGATCATCTGGGAACCAGTCGCGCCGCCCGGCGGCGCCACCCAGCTCGCCGAAGCCCTCGCACGCATGGAACAGCGACGGCACGCCTGAGAAACCGGCACCGGGCCACCCGTACGCGGCCTCGTACGCCATGATGGGAAGTGGCCCAAGCACCTCGCTACATCCTTCGAACATCCCGGGGCCACGAGTAGAAGGACACCCTGATGGACCTCGATATCACCGCTGACCAGCACGATCTGCTGACCCTGTGCGCGCTGCGCACCGGCGAGACCACCCTCGACTGGAGCCTGCTCGCCCGCGGCACCCAGAGTCCCGAGGGCCTGGCCGCGCTCATGGACGGGCAGCTGCGCGAGGACTCGCGTGCCGCGACCAAGAACCGCCCCCTGCTGCAGCAGGCCCTGGCCACCGGCCTGGACGACGCCCGTGCCCGCGTCGACGACGAGCTGGCCGCGGCCGGCAAGGCCGGCGCCCGCCTGGTGACGGTCCTTGACGAGGACTACCCGGCGAACCTGCGCGTGATCGGCAATCTGCCGCCGTTCCTCTTCTACCGCGGCGAGCTCGATGAACGTGACGCCCGCTCCGTCGCCGTCGTCGGCACCCGCCAGGCGTCCGAGGACGGACTGCGCCGGGCGGCCCGGATGGCCCGCGAGCTCGTCGAACACGACGTCGTGATCGCCAGCGGCCTCGCGAAAGGCGTCGACGCCGCCGCCCACGAGGCCACCCTCACCGCCACAGGCCGGACCTTCGCCGTCATGGGCACCGGCATCGCCGCCCCCGTCTACCCAGCCGAGAACCGGCCGCTCGCAGGCGCGATCCTGGACGCGGGCGGGGCGCTGCTGAGCCAGTTCTGGCCCACCAGCCCGCCGACGAAGTACACCTTCCCGCGCCGGAACGTCGTCACCTCCGGCACCACTCTGGGCAGTGTCGTCATCGAGGCCTCCAACACGTCCGGCGCCAAGATGCAGGCCCGCCTGGCCGCCGAACACGGCAAGCACGTCTTCCTGATCCGCTCCCTCGCCGACACCCAGCCCTGGGCCAAGAAGATGCTGGACGAGGGCCGGGCGATCCTGGTCACCGCCTCTAGCGACATCACCGACCGCCTCGGCCAGGCCGCGGACATCCAGCGCGCTGGCCAGCAGCGCCAGCAGCTCGCCCTGGCCGGCCTGTGACCGTAGGCCTCCCCGATCCGGCCGGTTTCCCCGACTGCCCGGTGTGCGCCTACGTCCTCACCGGCACCGCGCGCCTGTGCTCCGACTGCGCCGGACGCACCCTCCAGCCCCTCACCGACCCCCACTGCCCGGTCTGCTCCCAGGCCCTCGCACCCGGCAGACCGTGCGGCAACCGGCTGTGCGCGCTGCCGGAACCGCAGCGGGGGTTCTCCCACGTCGACGCGGTGGCCGTGTACTCCGGAGCCCTCCGCGACAAGATCCATAAACTCAAGTACGACGGAGCGCACGGCTGGGCGATGATCTTCGGCCGGCTCCTCGTCGGCTGGATGGAAAGCCACCCCGAGCAGATGAGCGGCGTCGACTACGTCGTCGGCAACCCGACCCACAGTGGGCGCCAGCCGATCCAGCACATCGAGGCGATCATGGACGCCGCCTACACGGAGGACGTGAACAGAACCTTCCCCCTCAGCCCGCCGGGCACCCACCGACTGGTGAAGCAGGCCGAGACACCCCGATCCGCGACCCGGAACCTGGACGAGAAGCGCGCGGCCGCAGCCGCGCACGCTGCCGCCCTGATCTGGACCGGAGATACGGCCGACATCAAGGGAGCCACCATCCTGCTTGTCGACGACGTACTCACCAGCGGCTCGCAGCTCCAGCACGTCGCACTCCGGCTCCGCGCGACCGGCGCCGATGACGTCCGCGGACTCGTCCTCGCTCGGGTTCCCTGGAACGGGTGAACCCCCGCGCCTCGGGGCCCGCAGGGGCGTGACGGCCAGGAAGCGATTGCGGTCGAACCGGCGTTCTTGGAGACCAACCGCAAAGATCGAATATCAGTGCGTATTTGGGCTGGTCGGGAAGCGCGACCCTCCGGGCATCGCCAACTCACTCGGCCACCGCCAGGTTGTCACGGTCCCGCAGAGCCCCATGAGTTCGGGGCACAGACTGATGCCTCAGCCGCGGAAGGCGGCAGCCTTCGGGCCGGGCTGGATGACCAGAGCGTTCAGCGGGCGCGAGCGGGTTGGCTGGACCACCTCCAGCCAACCGTCCCCGCTGGTGACGCAGTACGGGATGCCCGAGTAACTGTGCCACTTCCAGTTGATCCACCAGCGCGGATCACTCAGATGCCCTGCGCGGCGCCGCGGGGTGGGCAACCGACGGCCCGCCAGGTCGATGTCGTCGAGTTCGGCACCGAGGCCCTGGAGGTAGACCAGCCCCGCCAAGGCGGCACGCCGCAACGAGCTGTGCTCCTGCCACCGGTGAAAGGCCCACCGCATCTCCGGGACCGTCAGAAGGCCCGTGTCCTCCGGGGCGTCGGGCAGCGCGATGCGCGAAATGGCAATGAACCCCTGCTGCTGCCATGAGATCAGCTCCGCCCGCACGGGGCGGGGGATGTAGCGGTCAAGGCCCTCGAACGCGTCGATCATGTCGTGGCGCTCGGCCCGGCCAGCATCCGGGTCCTCGACGACACCGTGCAGCACGGCGAGGGCGCCGGCGAGCGTGTCACCCCGCTGCCACAGCGGGAGCATGACCGCGCCCTCAGCCTCAAGTTGCTCACGTGAGGAGTCGTCGAACTGGAACTGCAACCCGCGGGAAGCACCAGCGAGCGCGCGGCGCAGCGGTGCGTAGGGATTCCCCCGGCCAGAGAGCAGCGTCTGGACGACGACCTCAGTCATCCGCTCGTCACGCTCGAACCGGACCGCGACATCGACGTCGTGCGGCTCGGAAGCACCCCGGGCAAAGCTCCCGAAGAGCCACACCTGCTGCACCAGGCTCAGCGGCCACTCATGATCACCGTCGAGCCGGTGAAGCATCCCCTCGACCAGTTCAACAGCCCGCGCCCGCTTCACGTCCGGTCAACCCTCCTCGCTCCGGGCACCAGCGTAGAGGAGCGCACAACACCGGTCGTGCCCGCCAGTAGCTGGTGCGACGCTGGCGAGCTCGACGCCTGGAACGAGGCCAACGTCGGGGAAGGAGACAGCCCAGGCCCGGCAAGTCAGCCCAAGTGGTAGGTGTGCGTGGGCCGAAAAGTCGGATACAACAGCTCGAATCCGCCCGGGCCCCGAGGATCGTCGAAGGCGAGCAGCGCCGGGTCCTCCAGCCTGCAGCAGCCGCAGCTCGGGTTCATCCACGTGATCGTGACGTGGGGAAACTCGGCCCGCATCTGCTGCTCGAGCTCGGCCCACGCTGCCTTGTCCTCGCCGCGCCAGCCGTGCTGGGCTCCGACCTTGTAGACCGCGTTCAGGCGATCAGCCCACTCTTTGAACGTCATCTGAGGTCCTCTCGGGATATTCACGGCCGATAGCGAGGCGCTCAGATGGATCGGCCTAGCCATCGGCATCCGGCGCACCCGCCGTGTCGAGTTGATCGGGTCGGTCCGGCCCGGCATCGGGGACGGCCCCAGGCGCTGACGGGACTAGGGACCGCAGGGCACGATGAGGCCGATGGAGCGAGCCCACCCGGAGGACGGGGAATCGAACCCCGCGTGCCCGCTCAGCGAGTCGCGCCGCATCCAAAGCGGTCCGTCCAAGTGAGCCTGGCCCGACCGGGGCCGCACGCGGCTGCGTCTGGCACCCCGTCCAGCCAGGCGCCGGAGGCGAGGGCGGCTACGGCGCCGGCCGCATGACGCTGTACGGCTCATGCTTCAGTTCAACCTTCACCGATCACCACCTGCACGTTCGACATTCGGCACTTCCGGCCGCGTACGAAGTGACGGCCCAGCCTGCCGTTGATGAGATCGACGACAGCACCGCAGTCCGCGGAAGGGCAGCGGACGGCCATCACATGGCCCTCGTCGTCGATGAGGGGCACCTCGGAGCTGAGGGCCATCGCGGTCTGCTCGCCTTTCAGGCGTACAGAGAAGGTCGCCGCGCCAGCAGTCTCCACGTCATCGATACACGACTGGCACAGGGGGCGCCTGCGGGCTCTGGCCGTGGCCTCTGGTGATGGGGTCACACGGTGACCGTCGGGGCGGATGCCGGGCGGCAAGCCCGTCTCGGGGTCGATCAGGAGGCTCGGGGCGGAGTGCCGCTCCAACTCGTGAAAAATGGTCGGGCTGCCGCAGCAGGGACAGTTCATCAGGTAGAACATCGGGTCAGCTCTCTCTACGCCCTCAGACGGATGGGCGCTGGCGGGGTCCCGGGACTCATGGTCGGGCCCGCGGTGTGGAGGGACGGGGTCCGCACAGCCTGTGGTGGTGGGAGTTTGAAATTAGAAACGCGGCTGGACACCCGGTGATAGAGAGCACGCCGCGTCACCTGGAAACATCCCAAAGCGGTCAGGCCATACCGCCTGCCAATATGGCGGACGAGTGTCATCGCCGAAAATCGCCCGCAGCAACGAGAAATTCTCCAAAGATTCCACAAGTCTCATCCGTACCTGAAAGCCACCAGCCAACACGCCACCCAACAGAATATCCGGGTCAGGACCGGCAGAGTCAGCAAACCGATCTGCCAGCGTGCGAAGTACACCGCTGCTCACCCGGGGAGACAGACCCGTCATTACGAGCTCATAACCATGCGATTGATGCAATCCAATGGTGTATGAATACGGCGCGCTATACCCATCAGTCGCAACGGACTGTACAGCGTAACCATGCTCAGCAATCGTGCGCGCCATCTGGAGCAAGTAGGACGTCATGAAGTCGGATCGATCAGAATCCATTGGAACACCCGTCAAGGAAATAGCCGATGGCGCAGAGATCACGCTTCGACGCCATCGATGGTGAACGAAAAACATGTGAGCGATTTAATCCACCCCCTGCACCACCCCCCCGATCTCCCGCAGCGTGCGAGCAGATCCCAGCGGGGAGAGCGAGCCCGCCTCTCGAAACACCCCCAGCGCGACCCCTGCCGGCGCTTCAGGCAGGCTGAACACATGACCTGCGTCCAGAGAAGCAAGCAACCGTGCGGCATGCCCCGCACAGCCATCAGCGCCCGATTTCTCGACATCCATAACAGTCACGACGACCGGCCCGGAGCAATTTGTTGAATCAACTGGATGCGCTGCACCACAGCGGAGCACGGCAACCCTCCTATTTGAGCGGGCCATCCTGCCTGATGGGTTCGGCACTGAAAACAGCTTCGTCCTCCACATCGGCGTGGTAAACGGACAAACGACCGTTATTCCAGAACATCGTGTACTCCTCCGGATCCTGTGGAAGATGCCTGAGCTCAGGAAAAGTGCGCAAGGCATCCCGAAATATACTGAGAAGCTGCTGGGATCCGTCTGCCGACAATATGGCATCATCGGGAACAGTGACACTCGACCACAGCTTCCCAATCGAGCGTACGCGAATTACCGCCACGCTTGATCCCTCCCGAGAAAAATAGTTGCGGATGCACTTTGGAATTTCAATGATTATTCACCGCCCCCGCGAACAAAACGAGAGGGAGACTAGGCCGTCCGCCTGACGCGCTTCGGCATCACATCAGAGACGCCTTCCACACCCGGCACTGCGCACGGGCCGCCGCCAAGTGGGAAGAGATGGATCATTACGATCTCCACCGGCATACCGTGGTTGCCAGGATCCTGGAAGTTAAGCATTTCGTCGATAGTGGCGGAGGCGCCGAAATCCACCGAGTCACGCCACTTCGCAATGTGGGCGGCAATGCGCGCATCGAGGTCGGGATACCGCGCGTAGACGGCCTCTCTGGTGAATTTGATATATCCGGGCATCCGGTTCTGGTCCATCTCCTACCGCCCTTTCGGCGTCCAGCTCTTGTCACTGCGCTGGTGTGCTGGTGTATCCGTTGAGTTTGTCGGTGAGTTCTGCGCGGGCGTGGGTGAGGGCCTTGATCTGGTTGTCGATCTTGTCGATTTCGGGCTGGATGAGTTCGGCGCGCTGTCCGTTGAGGAAGGCCGTGTACTGCGCCTCGCGCTGGGGGGTGTCGGTGTCGGTGCGGTAGAGGGTGACCAGGGCGGTGATGAGGTCCTGGACCTTCTCGAAGGTGGCCCGGGTGGCGCGGACGGAGGGGGTATCGGTCTCGGTGAGTGCGGCCCGTACGGTCCGGCTGAAGCTGATCTTCGGTTCGGCGACCGGCGCCGCCCCGGCCCCGTCCTTGCCGTCCTGGTCCTCGGTCGCGTCCAGGTCGGCGGGGTTGATCAGCTGGTGGCCGACGACGTACGGGTCGGCGGGGCCGCCGAGCAGCGGCACGTCGGTGCGCTCGTGACGTTCCACACCGCCCTTGCCGAACTGCACGTTCAGCAGACCCGCAACCGGCGGCTCCAGACGGTAGTCCGGGTGGATCACGACCGCCCCGACCGGCAGCGCGCCCTCGGTGAAGACCCGCTCCAGGCTGTAGACGGCCTCGCCGTGCTCGCCCGCCTCCACGGTGTAGTTGTAGACGGCACCGGCCAGAGTCTTGATCGTCTCGGACATGGGGTTCCCTCCAAGGGGGTGCGTGGGTGTCTCGGCCGGTTCCTCGTTCCCCCGACCTCGTGATAACTACTGTACACGTCATCATCGAGTTATGCAACATCGGAAGGGATCACCCCCACAACGCTTAACCGAACCAACCGCCAACTAGGAACTTCACCCACCCGGAC
>NZ_LIQQ01000474.1 GCF_001418565.1 Streptomyces graminilatus
GTCCCCGTCCCCGTTCCCGTCGGCCGGGAGGTGTCCGGCCGCCTCCAGTGCCAGCGCGGCGGCCTGCACCAGATGCGTACGCTCCCAGCCGCACGGACGGTCCATGGCCCCGTCCGTATTGGTCATCCGGCGCAGCTCCAGCAGCCCCTGCCAGGCACTGTGCACCTCACGCGTCCGAGCGGGCCCGGCGGCGGGTATCTCCGTCTCACCGCCCACCCGCGCGGCGAACACCCCGGCGCCCCCGGAGGAAACAGGGGCGGCCTCGGCAGCGGCAGGCGGGTCCGCGCGCCGCGCCTCCTCCCGTATGCGATGGCCCGCCGGCGTCAGGAAGTGGTCGTGCGGTGGCCGCGGGTGCCGGAACGCGAGCCCGCGCTTCACCAGCGCGGCGAGCTGGAACTCCGTACCCCGCAGCCGTCCGGTGACGAGGTCGGCGGCGTCGATGACACGGCGCTGGGCGGCGGTCGGCGGGCGTGTCATGGCGCGCTCCTTTCCGGTCTTCGGCCGGTGCGATCGATGCGGCGACGGGTCGGTTCGACCCGTTCCCCGAAGACTACGACCCGCCACTGACATCGCGGGCCCAGCGCTCCAGCTCGGCGAACTCGCCCTCCCGGAGGCCCTTGCGCGGGTCGATCCGCAGCAGCAGCGCCGGCCCGCTGTGGTGCTCGGCCACATGACGGACGTCGAGGTCGGTGATCAGGTCGTCGACCCAGGCGAAGGGACGCCCCTCGGTCCACTCCACGACGCGCCGGGTCTTCCAGTACAGGCCGTCGGGGTCCTTGGCGAACAGGTTGGTGAACTCGATGACCGGCAGATCGGCCGGCAGCCCGATCACCGGGCCGATCATCCTGTTCGCCCCGTGCATCCAGGTCGTGGCCCACACGAGGTCGTACGGCAGGGCGAGCAACCGGGCGCCGTGCCCCGGGTGCAGCCGGACCCGCAGGCCCCGGCGGAGCCGCCGGGAGCCCGGTTTCTGCCGGGCCGACCAGTTGGCGGGGTGCATCCGGCGGGTCACGTAACCCCGATGGCGAAGGAGCCGGGCGCGGAACGGGTTGAGGGGGCCGTCGACGTCGAGGAGCAGCAGCGGTCGGTCCGTCATGGGGACTGGTTACCCATGACGGACAGCGTCCGACCCGTCCCGGCAGTGGCTACTGCCGATAGCCGCTCAGGAACCGCCCGATCCTGCTGATCGCCACCTCCAGGTCGTCCGCGTGCGGGAGGGTGAGGATGCGGAAGTGGTCGGGGGAGGGCCAGTTGAAGCCCGTTCCCTGCACGACCTGGATCTTCTCCTGGAGGAGCAGGTCCAGGACGAACCTCTCGTCGTCGTGGATCTTGTGCACGGCAGGGTCGAGGCGCGGGAACGCGTACAGCGCGCCCTTCGGCTTGACGCAGGAGACGCCCGGGATCTCGTTGAGGCGCTCCCAGGCGCGGTCGCGCTGTTCGCGCAGCCTGCCGCCGGGGGCGGTGAGTTCGTCGATGGACTGCCGGCCGCCGAGCGCGGCCTGGATGGCGTACTGCGCGGGCGCGTTGGGGCACAGGCGCATCGAGGCCAGCATCGTCAGGCCTTCGAGGTAGCTGCGGGCGTGCTGCTTCGGGCCGGTCACCACCAGCCAGCCCGAGCGGAAGCCGGCCACGCGGTACGTCTTCGACAGGCCGCAGAAGGTCAGGACGACCAGGTCCGGGGCGAGCGCGGCGGCGGAGTGGTGCACCTCGTCGTCGTACAGGATCTGGTCGTAGATCTCGTCGGCGAAGACCATCAGGCCGTGGCGGCGGGCCAGGTCGAGGATGCCCTCGATGATCTCCTTGGGGTAGACCGCGCCGGTGGGGTTGTTCGGGTTGATGATGACCACGGCCTTGGTGCGGTCGGTGATCTTCGCCGCCATGTCGTCCAGGTCCGGGTACCAGTCGGCCTGTTCGTCGCAGAGGTAGTGGACCGCCTTGCCGCCCGCGAGGGTGGTGACCGCCGTCCACAGGGGGAAGTCCGGGGCGGGGATGAGGACTTCGTCGCCGTCCTCGATCAGTGCCTGGACGGCCATCGAGACCAGTTCCGATACGCCGTTGCCGAGGAAGACGTCGTCGACGTCGACCTCCAGGCCACGCTCCTGGTAGCGCTGGGCGACGGCCCGGCGGGCGGAGAGGATGCCGCGCGAGTCCGTGTAGCCGTGGGCCTGCGGGAGCATGCGGATCATGTCCTGGAGGATCTCCGGCGGTGCCTCGAAACCGAAGAGCGCGGGGTTGCCGGTGTTGAGGCGCAGGACGCTGTGGCCCGCCTCCTCCAGTGCGTTGGCGTGCTCGATCACCGGTCCGCGGATCTCGTAACAGACCTCGCTGAGCTTGCTCGACTGCCGGAACTCCATGCGCTTACGCCCCTCCGGTTCGTGGTGATGCTTGGTTTTACCAAGTTCCCGCTTGGAAAGTCCAACAACATGTCTAGACTGCGTCGCATGTCACCTCGCCGAAGCTACGACCAGTACTGTTCCGTCGCTCGCGCCCTCGATGCCGTCGGCGACCGCTGGACGCTCCTGATCGTCCGGGAGCTGCTGGCCGGTCCGCGCCGCTACACCGACCTGCACGCGGATCTGCCGGGCGTCAGCACGGACGTACTGGCCTCACGGCTGAAGGACATGGAGCGGGACGGCCTCGCCACCCGCCGCCGGCTGCCCCCGCCCGGGGCCGCGTATGTGTACGAACTCACCGGCCGGGGGCGGCAGTTGCTGCCGGTGCTCCAGACGCTGGGGGAGTGGGGCGCGCCCGAGCTCGGCGAGCGCCGGGCCACGGACGCCGTACGGGCGCACTGGTTCGCGCTGCCGTTGCTGCGCGGGCTGGGCGAGGTGAGCGGTGCGGGCGGCGAGGGGCTCGTCGAAGTCCGCCTGGAGGAAGGCGAGTTCCATCTGTACATCGGTGCCGAGGGCGGTCCGGTGTACGGGTCGGGGCCCGCCCCGGAGGAGCCCGACGCCCGCCTGTCGATGGACACCGGCACGTGCGCGGCGGTCGGCGGGGGAGATGTCGGCGTGCTCGACGCCGTGCGGGACGGACGTATCGAGGTGACCGGCGAGGGGACCCTCGCCAAGGCTCTGCGAGAGGCCTGACATATCGAGATCGAGGCCTGGTACGGGACAGGCCCGCCGTGCGACCGTGCGCGGCGGGCCTGTTGACGAATCGTCAGGGATGAGCGTCAGGCTCCCGGCGGGACCTGCCTCGGGCGGCCCGTGCCGCGTGTCAGGGCGTAGCCGCCGATGCCCGCCAGAGCGGCCAGCGCGGCGCCGATCCCCGTCCAGACCCAGCGGTCGGTCCACCAGCCGGAGGACCAGCCGTCGTCGGGCTCGATGCTCGACAGCACCGCGGACGCCGTCGAACTGTCGTCCTTCTTCTCGGACTTGACCGCGATGCCGGGCACCAGCGGCTCGGCCAGCGAGCCGTCCACCGCCGCCGCGCCGCCGATGTCCTTGGAGTCGACCCGCACCTCGGCGCCGACCGGGAGGCCGAGGTCGGAGGCCGCGAGGTTCACCGTGGTCAGCCGGATGTAGTACGTGCCCGGCAGCGGGTCGTTGGCCCACGGCTCAGACCAGGCGCGGACCGTGCGCAGGACGCACGCCAGCTCCACGGACGTGGTGCCCGGGGCGGCGGTGCGGGTCTGGGCGCCGTACTGGCAGGACTGGCGGCGCCGCAGACCGTCGTACACGTCGAGCTGCCAGACCTCGGACGCGTGTGTGTCCGGCAGCTTCACCGTCGCCTTGACGGTGGGGCGTTGACCGGCGTCCGCCGGGAACGACCAGTACAGGTAGTCGCCCGCCGAAGCGCTCGCGGTGGCCTGCTGCCCCTGGTCGAACTCGGTCGCTGTACGGAACGACGTGCCCGCCGAGGTGGGGGCCGAGGCGCCGTCCGAGGGGCTCGCGGAGGGCGAGGCGTCGGCGAGCGCCGGGGCGGCGGCCAGCCCGAGCAGCAGCATGGCCGAGCCCAACGCGCGTGTGGCGCAGGTCAGTTGATTCTTGAGAGTGCGCATCAGTTGGTCCTCCATACCGCGACCCGCCAACGCGAGATCCAGCCCCACAGGACACCGGTGAGGAAGCCCACCAGGATGAGCGTGCCCAGCAGCCACCAGCCGCGGCCGAGCCCGAAGGACGCCACGTCGCTCGCCTTGCTCGGGCCGTCGACGAGGTCCACGGTCAGTTCGAGCGGGAGACCGGGCACGGTCTTCACCCCACTGGCCGCCGAGAAGGAGTTGGTGACCTGGAGACACACCGTCTCGGCCGTCGACTCGTCCTCGTCGTCCGACTCCGCCTTCGGATAGCGCAGACCCGTCGAGATGACGTCGGTACGGCCGGTGCCGTTGCCCTCGCCGCGGACGATCTCCCGCCCGTGCGTGGTCACCGCCCGCAGCAGCACCCCGTAGTCCGGGTTGACGGCCCGGTCGGCCGACACGCTGACCGAGGCGCGCAGTTCCTGTCCCGGCGCGACATCGACGCGGTACCAGCGCTGCCGGCCGAACTCCTCGCGGTCCGTGTACAGACCGGACTTCACCGCCGGGGCGTTCGCGCACCCGTCCGCGCCCTCGACGGCCACCGGGGTCACCACCGGGTCGGCGGCCCGGACGACCAACTGGTTGACCTTGTCGGTGAGTTCGTCGGTGTGCTCGACGGACGTGTACGTCCCGCCGGTCGCCTCCGCGATACAGCTCAACTGCTGCCGCAGCTTGGTGTTGGGGACCAGACCGAGGGTGTCGATGGTGAGACCGATGCCCTTGGCCGCGATCTCCCGGGCCACCTCGCACGGGTCGAGCGGCGCGCAGGTGTCCTCGCCGTCGCTGATCAGCACGATGCGCTTGGTGCCCTCGCCGCCGTTCAGGTCGTCGGCGGCCTTCAGCAGCGCGGGGCCGATCGGTGTCCAGCCGGTGGGCGTGAGCGTCGCGACCGCCGCCTTGGCCTCGGTGCGGTCGAGCGGGCCCACCGGGTAGAGCTGCGCGGTGTCCTTGCAACCCGTCTTCCGGTCGTCGCCCGGGTAGTTGGCGCCCAGCGTGCGGATGCCGAGCCGGACCTCCTCGGGTGTCGCGTCCAGCACCTCGTTGAACGCCTGCTTCGCCGCGGCCATCCGCGACTGGCCGTCTATGTCCCGCGCCCGCATCGAACCGCTGACGTCCAGGAGGAGGTTGACCTTGGGGGCGAGTGCGGTGGTCTCGTCGGCGACGGCTCCGGCCGGGACCGCGATCCCGGCCGCCAGGGCGGCGAGCAGGGCACAGGCACCCACCGCCAGCCGTTGTCTTGTGATCATCGACGGATCCTATTGACACCGGGTCACCCGCTTCAAAACGGGGCCCGTCAGTCACCTCCCCGCTTCAGCTCTCCCAGCGGGTTGGGCAGTTGGGTCCACAGGTCCCCGGGCGTGTCCGGCGAAAGCCGCATCAGGGTCAACGCCTTGGTGGGCAGCGGCCGTTCGAGCAGCGCCGCCAGATCCGGCGTGCGCGGCAGCCCTCGTACGGCCGTCTCCAGTGCCGCCCGCAGCGCCGCCTCCGAACCGGCGGTCGCCCCCAGCGACCCCGCCACCAGCGAGCCGAACAGCTTGCGGCGCAGGGTGGTTTCGTCGTCGGTGACGATCCGTCCGGCCAGCTCCGGCGCCGCGATGCCGTGCCGGGCCAGCCGGGCCGGGCTGACGCGGATGTCGGCGAGGTCGCGGTAGACCAGCCGCAGCGGGTCACCGGTCGCCGACAGCACGACGAGGAGGTTCTGGCCGTGTGCCTCCAGGGCCACGCCCAGATCGAGCAGGCGCAGACCCACGGTGAGAGCGAGACGTGCGAACCCGGCCAGCCAGGAAGGCGACCGGGGCAGCCCCGTGGCCGCGAGGGCGCCGACCGGAACGACGTACTCACCGGCCGCCCGGTCCCCGTACAGATCCGGTGACTCCCTCAGCACCGCCGCCAGATCGGGGGAGTCGGCGGTGACCGCGCCCAGGGTGCGGGTGATGTGCAGCAGCCCGTCGAGACGCGCCGCCATCGACTCCATGAACGCCGACACTGTCGCCGCCGTCCCGATCGAGTACGGCGAGATGTCCCGTACCGAGGAGGTGAGCCGGGCACTCAGCGCCGTCTTGAGATGCTGACCGCCGTCCGCGAGGGCCAGACCGCGCAGCGACATCAGGGGATGCGCCGACAGCCCGCCCCTGTCCGGGAGTTGGAGCACGTGCTCCGCCTGCCAGGGATGCACCGGGATCAGCGGACGCCCATCGTCCCGCAGCCACTCGGGCCACTCGCCCCGCACCGCGCAGTCGTCCGCCGCCACCAGGGCCAGCCGCACGACCGGCCGGTGCTCGGGCCCGTACGCGAGCTGCTCGGCCACCGAGAACCCGGGCCGGGAACGGCAGTTGGGGTGGAAGGGATGGCCGTCGACGACCCGCTGCTCCCACTCCCAGCCGGTCGCGGGGACGGTCGCCGTACTGTCCTGGCCGGCGCGGGACAGGGCCAACGAGGCGACACTGTGGCCGAGTTCGGCCGCGAAGGCTGATCCGTGCGGGACGGCCAGGTCCGTCATCAGCCGCGCCGGATCGCCGTACCACACCGTCCCAAGCCGTACGGCGGTCACACGGCCGTCGACGGCGTACGGATCGGCGTACGGGCCCTCAAGGCGGCGGCCGTCCGCCAGCAGGAGGACGGCGCCGCTCTCGCGGCGGACGATCCAGGGCAGCGGCTCATGGACGAGCCCCCGCCACAGCCGCGTCAGTACGGCGGCCCGGGCCCCGGGCAGCTCGGCCGCGTACCGCGGCACGAGGTCGGGGCGAAGGACGGCCAGTTCGTCGGCGACCTCGGCCTCGGCGCTGGGGGGACGGTGCACGGCGGGCTCCTCGGGTGCGGGTGGTGTGGTGCGGGCGGTACCGGCGGTTCGGGTTTGGGCGCGGGTAAGTGCTGGTGAACGGGCATGGACGACGACAGACATACTGATCGCCAGTTCACCGCGGGACACCGCGAACCGTAGGGAAGCACCGTAAGAAACGAGGGAAAGCGTGGACCCCACCATGCCCCCCACCGCCCCATCGGCCGGGCCCGCGCACCCCGGCACCGGAGCACGCGCCGACGCGTACGCGAGCGCTCCCCTCCTCAACTGTCTGCTCCGGGAGGTCGCGCGGCCGGTCCCCGGCACGGGCGAGCCGCACGTGTACCGGCTGCCGAGCGGGGAACGCCTGCTGCGGGTGCGCGGGGGACGGCGGCCCGCCGCGCCCGAGGTCAGCACGGGGGACGGCGGGTGGCACGCGGTCCCGCACGCCGAACTCGTCAAGCTCGTGGCCGAGGAACTCCAGGCGCACACCGGCCTGTCCAACCCCGAACTGCCCGCCGAGATGGCCGACAGCCGGGACACGGTCGCCGCGCTGCTCACCGCCCGCGACCGCGCGGTGCCGCCCGCCGATCCTTACCGGCGCTCCGAGCAGTCCCTTCTCACCGGGCACCCCTACCACCCGGCGCCCAAGGCGCGCGGCGGCGGCCCGGTGTCGGGCTGGCTGCCGTACGCGCCCGAGGCGTACGCCGCGTTCCCGCTGGTGCTGCTCGGCGTGCGCGAGGACACGGTCGTCGAGGAGGGCGACGTGTCCGCCCTGGACGCCTTCGGCACGGCCCCGCCCGGCTATCGGCTGCTGCCCGCCCACCCCTGGCAGCTCGACCTGGTCGCCCCGGGCCTGACGGACGCTTTCCGGGACGGCCGGCTGATCCGCCTCGGTACGACCACCTTCGACACCTGGCCCACGGCGGCGATCCGCACGCTGTACGCGCCCGGGCACGACCTCTTCGTCAAGTTCAGCCTCGACGTCCGCATCACCAACGACGTACGCCGGCTCTGGCGCCACGACCTGCTGAAACTGCGCCGGACGGACGCCGCGACGACCGCCGCCTCGGCCCGGACCCCCGGCGGTTCCTGGCTGAGCGACCGCGGCTACCGCACGGCCGACTTCGCCTTCGAGGAACTGGCTGTACTGGTCCGGGACGGCCTGGGCGACCACGTCGTCCCCGGCGCAACGCCCCTGCTCGCCGCCGCCCTGGTGGAGGGCTTCGCCGGGACCCCGCTGGACGGCCTCGCGGACCCCGCCGCCTGGTGGACGGCGTATCTGCGCGCGGTCGTACCCCCGGCCCTCGAACTGTTCGCCCGGCACGGCGTCGTGCTGGAGGCCCACCTCCAGAACTGCCTGATCGCCGTAGACGCCGCCGGGACGCCCGTACAGGCGCTGTACCGGGACGCGGAGGGGGTCAAGCTGCTGCCGGAGGTGAGCCGGGCGGCCGGGTGGGAGCGGCTGGTGTACTGCCTGGTCGTCAACCACCTCGTGGAGATCGCCGAGGCCCTGCGCGAACGCCACCCCGACCTCGACCCCTGGCCCGCCGTACGGGATGTGTTCGAACGCGAGAGCCGCCGCCTCGGCCTCCCCGAGGCCGCCGCCCTGCTCACCGCGCCCACCCTCCCCGGCAAGACGAACCTGCTGCTGCGCTGGACAGGGGCGGACGGGGCCGACGCCCGCTATCTGCCCCTGCCGAATCCCCTGGCGGAGTGAAGCAGCAGGGGCAAAGGGAACCGTTTCCGACCCGATGACGTCATGAGCGGAGCATCTAGACTGATGGCCGGTAATGCCGGTATTGGGGAGTCTCGTGGCTGATTTCGGCCGCTGGACGGGGATGGGGGCGGGGCGATGAGTTCCCGCAGCCGGGCCGGAGAGGTGGGATGGGGCAGTCATGAAACCGCTCGGAGCAGGTGATCCCGTCTCTGTCGGAGAGGGCAGATACCGGCTGGTCGGAAGGCTCGGCCAGGGCGGAATGGGCGTCGTCTACTTCGGCCGCTCGCGGTCGGGCCGGGCGGTGGCCGTCAAGGTCGTACGACCCGAACTGAGCACGGAACCGGGCTTCCGGCGCCGATTCGCCGACGAGGTGGCCGCGGCCCGCCGCGTCGGAGGCTTCCACACCGCGCCGGTCGTGGACGCCGACCCGGAGGGCGACCCGGCCTGGCTGGTGACGGCCTACGTGCCCGGCCCCACCCTGCGGGACGTCCTCGACCAGGTGGGCCCGCTGCCCGCCGACACGCTCACCGTGCTGGCCGCCGGCCTCGCCGAGGCGCTGGCCGCGATCCATCAGGCCGGGGTCATCCACCGCGACCTGAAACCCGCCAACATCATCGTCGCGGAGGACGGCCCCCGGGTCATCGACTTCGGCATCGCGCGGGCCCTCGACGGTACGGCCCTCACCCAGACCGGGTTCCAGATCGGCACGCTCGGCTTCCTCGCGCCGGAGCAGCTCACCGGCGGCACGCTCACCCCCGCCGTGGACATGTTCGCCCTGGGTGTGGTGCTCAGCCAGGCGGCCGGCAGCGCTCCCTTCGGTGACGGGGCGTCGGCCGCCTGGCCCTACCGCGTCGTCCACGAACAGCCGGACCTCACCGGCGTGCCCGACCCGCTGCGCGGACTGGTCGCCGCCTGCCTGGCCAAGGACCCGCTCGACCGCCCCGGCCCGTCGGAGTTCCTCGACCGGCTCACGGTCCGGTACCCGTCGGACACCTGGCTGCCAGCCGAGGCGACCGCCCTCATCCGGAGGCAGGCCCCGGCGGCTTACCTCGCGGCGACGGACCGCCCGTCGGCCGGGCCCACCGATCCGCGCGTGATCGTGTCGGGGCCGCCGCCGGTCGCTGAGGGGTGGTACGGGACCACCGATCCGCGTACGGCGGTGTCTGGGCTGCCGTCGGTTGCCGATGGGCAGGCGCTCGGGACGGATCAGCGTGCGACGGTGTCGGGGCCGCCGCCGGTCCCTGACGGGCGGGCCTGGGGCACCGATCCGCGTACGGCGGTGTCTGGGCTGCCGTCGGTTGCCGATGGGCAGGCGCTCGGGACGGA
>NZ_LIQQ01000475.1 GCF_001418565.1 Streptomyces graminilatus
GGGGTGGCACCGCACGGGGGAAGCACAAGAGAAGCGGGGCTGGAGGGCCGGGGGGTCCATCCAGTCCCGCTTCTTGTGTACGGCTTTGTGTGACACCTGTCGTGTGACACCTGTCGTGTGACGCCTTTTTGTGCGTACGAGGGTCAGGCGGTCGTGCTCGTGTGGGTGCGGCGGCCCGCCGCCGCGTCCGCCAGTCTGCCCATCGCCTCGTCGCGGTCGCACGCGTGGGCGCCCAAAGCCGTCTGGCGGGCCACGATGGAACGCTCGGCGCGCATCAGCCGCCAGCCGCGCCGCAGCAGGAACGGCACCGACTTGCGCCCCTCGCGCAGATCCCGCAGGAAGCGCCGGCGGAACGTCTTGACCGGCCCCCGGCTCAGACAGAGCGCGTCCGCCAGGACGCCCTCCTCCCGGCAGCGCGCGACGATCTCGGCGGCGAAGATGCCCTCCGCGATGAACAGCGGGGTCCGGCCGATCTCGACGCTCTCCTCGCCCGTACGGGCGCTCAGCGAGATGTCGTACACCGGAACCTTCGTACGACCCGTGCGGCACAGCTCCGCGATCGCGGCGACCGCCGTGTCCGCGTCCCAGGACTCCGGGTGGTCCCAGTCGATGTCGGTGCTTCCGAGTACCTGCGGCAGCGTCGGGTCCGTGCCCTCCTTGTAGAAGTCGTCGAGCCGCAGGACCGGGAGACCGGAACGGGCCGCGAGGAGGGACTTGCCGGAGCCTGAAGGGCCGCAGAGCAGCACGACTCGCGTGGGTATGGGCGGGTGGGAGGTCACGAGACACCAGTCTGAGGCATCGGGCGCCCCCTGCCGACCCCGCGGGTCGGCTTTGAAAGGTACGTCACCCCTCAACTACCCTTCGTGTCGATCCGATTACCCGGCGCACCAGAAGGCGGCCACCAGTCATGGCACGACGTACGTCCATCCAGAACCAGACCGCCCAGCGCGCCCTGATCGCCCTCGCGGCCACCGGCGCGGCGCTGGGGGCGGGCGCGGCTACGGCCTCCGCCGCCGAGGGAGGGCCCGCGGTGGATGTCATCCGCACCAACCCGACCACCTCGCTGGGGAACATCGACCCGCAGTCGGGGCTCGCGGCGCTCACCGGCTCGGTCGGCTATGTCACCGGTGCGGTGCAGGGGCTCAAGCCCAATCCGTTGGCGGGTACGGGGGTTGACCCGCTCGACAACGGGGTCGGTACTCAGCTTGCCGACTTTCAGCCGCTGACGTCCCAGGCGTTGACCGGGCCGGTCGCGCAGGCGCAGTCGATCGGGAGCATTCCTGTGGTGGGGCAGGCTACGGGGCTGCTGGGTGGCTGAACGCGGGCGAGTCGCGCCTCCTTCGAGTTCGAGGGGGCGCGACTCTGTTGATCGGGCAGGCCTGGACTCAGGCGGTTCGCCCGAGATGGGTGACGAGGATGCGGATCACGTCTTCCTCGATGATGTAGAAGACCCGGTAGTCGCCGACGTGTAGGCGTCGAACGTTCTGTGACCCGTACGGGATGGATCCGGACGGACGGGGCTGACTTGCCAGTGTGTCCACAGCTTCGTAGACCGCGGACAGGCCGGTCGGGTCCTCCTTGAGGAATCGCACGGCGGCGTTCGTCGCGCGCGGTTCCCAGATGATCTCGTAGGCCACTTACCGCAGCCCCAGCATGCGGCCGACTTCCTCATGCGGAATCCCTGGCTCCAGAGTTCCGCGTGCCTTCCTCAGCTCGTAGTCGGCAAGTGCCAGGGCGTCTTCAAACTCCTCTATCACCTGAGGGGATACGAGGAGGGCGGCAATATGGCCGTGGTCTGTGAGAGCGATGGTCTCGCGACCGTGGGCTGCACGGCGGACCAGGTCGCCGAGCTGGGAACGCGCGGCGCTGATAGCGATCTCGGTCATGAATACATGGTTGCACAAGGTTACTCTTGTGTGCAATTTATGTGATGGTGTGCGCGCTGAGCGCTGTCCGCTGTGCCGCGATCCATCGTGTTCCGTCGAAACGAAAGGAACACGCGCCGCTCGTCGGGTTAGCCTTCCTGGCGCTTGTGGACGAGGAGGACGCGTGCCGTATCCGGCTCATGTGGGGAACCTGCGCAGGCAACTGATCGAGCGGTTCCGGCCGTTCGGTATTACCGACGATGTCGCGGATCGTTCCGACGAGGAGCAGATGTTCCTCAGCCGTGCGGTGGCCGCTCTCGCCATCACGATGGAGACCGAGAAGACGGACGAGGAGGCGGCGCGGGCGATCACCGACGGTAGCGGCGACGAAGGTATCGATGCCGTGGCCGTGGAGGGCCGTGAGATCATCGTTGTCCAGTCCAAGTGGAACGACAAGGGTAACGCCGGCTTCAAACAGCCCGACGTGGCGGCCGTCGTAGACGGGCTGCGCTACCTGTTCAATCGTGACTTCGAGCGGCTCGGGCCCAAGGTCGCCCCGCACGTGGCCGACCTGACGCGGGCACTGGCCGCCCAGCGGCCGAGGGTTACGCTGGTGCTTGCGCTCGTCACGCGTGACCCGCTGCACCACAATATTCGCGAGCGCCTGGAGCAACAGATAGGCGCGTTGCACCCCAGAGATCCGGATCTGGTCTCCCTGGAGATCATCGATCTGCCCGCCATGTACCGGGCGATCCTGGGGGCCCGGCGCAGAGTCGACCTCGACATCGAACTGTGCAGTCCTGGAAAGGCGGACAAGCCCTTCCCTCTGTATTACGGAACCGTGCCTGCCACCACGGTGGCCGATTGGTACGCGGGTGAGAACGGTGATGTGCTCACGGCCCGCAACGTGCGCGACGCCCTGAGCGACAGCGAGGTCAACTCCACGATCCGCGACTCCTTGATCCGCACGCCCGAGCACTTCTTGTACCTCAACAGCGGGATCACCCTCGTTTGCGACCAGGCGGGACCGAAGGGCGTAGATCCGCCCGACCGGTGGGCACCCATAGGTCTGCATCTCGAAGGTGCCAGCGTGATCAATGGTGCGCAGACCGGGGATGCGGTGCGTGCGGTGATGGAGTCCCACCCCGACTGTGCGGCGCGGGCTCAGGTGATGATCCGCGTCATCTCGCTGCAAGAGTGTCCCGACGACTTCGGGGACAGGATCACGATCGCCGCCAACACGCAGAACCCGATCGAGGCGCGTGATCTCCGGTCTGTGGAGCCGGAGCAGACCGATCTGCGCGAGGATTTCCAACTGGCCCTGGACCTCACCTACTCGGTCAAGCGGGGCGAGATTGAGCCGGAGCGGAACGAGGGCTGCACCATGGAGACGGCGGCGCTGGCTCTCGCCGCAGTGCACAGGGACCCGGTCTTCGCGGCCGAGGCGAAACGGAACCCGGCCTCGCTCTGGGAACAGACCAACTACAGAGAGATCTTCCGCTCGCTGCCGACTGCGTACCGCGTGTGGCGTTGCGTGAACTTGCTGTGGGCGGTGGGCGACGCTCTGGACGGGCTCAGCGCGATCGATGGCAGGTCCAACCGCCGTGTGGCGCAAGTGGCTGAGCACGCACAATTTTTGCTCACTCACGTGCTGTTTCACACGATGGAAGCAGTCGATTTGGATGGGGAGGACGCCGACGACGCCTGGCAGGAGCAACTGGCTCAGGTCCCGGTGCGGGTTCGGCAGGCGGCAGCACATCTGATCGACATCGTTGATGGCGCGTGGGGACGAAACAGCCAGGTCGCCAGGGCAGTCACTCTGCCCGAGCGGGCCGCCGAGGTGGTGGGTCGACTCACCGCGCTTCTGGCCGCCGGGGTGGAGACCGAGCCCGAGGTATTGCTGACGGTCGAGGCGCCCTCCAGGACCGATACGCCGGAGGGCGCGAAGGAAGTGAGTGAGGAAGAAACAGCGGCCGCCGAGATGGCGCTTGTCATTGCAAGACACGGCTCTCTGTCGTCGAGTGCCGGAGGGCGCAGTACACGTGCGGTCACCACGATCGTCGAGCAGGGGCTCGTGGCGGAGGGTACGCGCTTCGAACTGCGGCCCGACACCGAGGCTGATCGCAAGAACCTGCCCCGATGGCTTCAGGAGGACCCGAGGCGGGCGTATGCCTTGTGGCGCAGCAGCAAGAGCCGGCCGCTGGTCTGGGAGGCGGACGGTCAGGCGTACTCCCCGTCCAGCCTGGTGCGCCTTATCCGTCGAGAGGCTATGGGGAACGATCAGCAGGTTCAGGGGACGAAGTACTGGGTCGACCCGGACGGTCGGTCCCTGGTCCAGATCGCTGAGGGCGGTGCCGCTGTGACCGAGGGCGTCGAGGAGTGAGAGCGCGATCGTCCTCGTTGGTGACCACTTGGGGCGGGCGGCGTGGAACGAAGAGGAACCGGTTCCGCGCTGCCCTAGTCTTGGCGATGCCGCCGGACGACAACGGGTGGCACGGATTTTGGCAATACGGGACAAGGTGGGCGCTATCGCAATGGCTGAGGAACAGCTGGGCTTTGATATTCCTGGTGAGGGCGAGCGGAAGCCTGCGGCCTCCGGGAAGCGGGGGAAGCCCGGCAAGGGGGCCGCGGGGGCGGTGAG
>NZ_LIQQ01000476.1 GCF_001418565.1 Streptomyces graminilatus
GGCCGTGCCGTCGGAGAAGCGGAGCTGGTGGCGGTTCGGGGCCTGTCCGAAGCCGGAGGAAAGGTAGGCGGTGTCGAGGAGGGTGATGCGAATACCCGCGTCGGAGGCGGCCTGGACAAGCGCCTCGCCCATCGCGTTCGGGTCGGCGTACGGGGTGCCGCCCGGGGCGTGGTGGACGTAGTGGAACTCGCCGACGGCGGTGATGCCGGCGAGGGCCATCTCGGCGTACACCGCGCGGGCGAGGGCGTGGTAGCTGTCCGGGGTCAGCTTGTCGGCGAAGGAGTACATGACCTCGCGCCAGGTCCAGAAGGTTCCGCTGCCGACCTGGACGGTGCCGCGCAGAGCGCGGTGGAAGGCGTGCGAGTGGGCGTTCGCCAAACCGGGCAGGGTGAGCCCGCGCAGGATCTCGGCGCCGGGAGGCGGGGCGTCGACGCCCATCCGGACGGCGGCGATACGGCCGTCCCGCACACCGAGGGCGACGCCCGGCTCGACGTTGGTGTCGAGCCAGGCGTGCTCCAGCCAGTACGTCCGTGCTTGGGGGTGGGTCACGTGCAGGCCAGCCCTTCGAGTACGTCGGCGAGTGCGGTCACCCCGGCCACGCAGTCGTCCTCGGCGGCGTACTCCGCCGGGGAGTGCGAGACGCCCGTGGGGTTGCGCACGAACAGCATGGCGGTCGGGATGCTCCCGGAGAGGATCCCGGCGTCGTGTCCGGCCCCGGTACCCAGGACGGGAACGGAGAGACGGGTGTCCTCTCCGTCCTTCCCGAGCAGTCGGGCGAGTTCGTCGCGCAGGGCGTGGTCGAACTCGACGACGGGGGTGAAGGACTCCCGGACGACGTCGAGATCGATGCCGTGCGCCTCGGCGTACTCACGGGCCGCCTTCTCGACGCCGGAGACGACCGCGTCGAGGGCCTGCTGGTCGGCGGCGCGGGAGTCGAGCCAGCCGCGCACGAGGGAGGGGATGGCGTTGACCCCGTTGGGCTCGACGCTGATCTTCCCGAAGGTGGCCACGGCACCGGCGAGTTCGGCCTCGCGCCGGGCGGCGAGGACCGTCTCGGCGTACGACAGCATGGGGTCGCGCCGGTCGACGAGGCGGGTCGTACCGGCGTGGTTGGCCTCGCCCCGGAAGTCGAACCGCCAACGGCCGTGCGGCCAGATGGCACTGGCGATGCCGACGCGGTCGCCGCTCAGGTCGAGCGCCCGCCCCTGCTCGACGTGCAGCTCGACAAAGGCACCGATGCGGGCGAGCCGTTCCGGATCCGGCCCGATGGTGTCCGGGTCGTACCCGGCGGCCTCCATGGCCTGCGGCAGGCTGATCCCGTCGCCGTCGGTCAGCAGCCTGGCCTGCTCGACGGTGACGGCACCGGCGGTGAGCCGCGACCCGACACAGGCGAGCCCGAACCGGGCGCCTTCCTCGTCCCCGAAGTTGACGATGGCCAGCGGCTTGCCGAACCGCGCGCCCCGCCCCCGGAGTTCATCGAGAGCAGCGAAGGAGGACACGACACCGAGGGGCCCGTCAAACGCCCCACCATCGGGCACGGAGTCAAGATGCGACCCGGTGACAACAGCGTCCCCGGCCCCGGGATCCCCGAGCCAGGCCCACTGATTCCCGTTCCGGTCAACCTCGTAGACCAGCCCCCGGCTCTCGGCCTGCTCCTTGAACCAGGCCCGGCATTCGAGATCGATCCCGGTCCAGGCGTAGCGGCGGTAGCCGCGGGATTCGGGGTGCCGCCCGATGGGCGCGAGCTCGCGCCACATCTGGTGGAAGGAGCCACCAGCCGCCCTGCCACCCCGCTGTGGGCTGTCGTTCCGCAGGGCGATGGG
>NZ_LIQQ01000477.1 GCF_001418565.1 Streptomyces graminilatus
CGGCAGCCACACCGGCACCTGTATGTGCCCCACCACCGAACGCGACCTCGCCGACGGCATCGGCCCCGCCGTCGCCCTCCAGCGCGCGGGCTCACCCCTCTCCCTCGGCTCCGACAGCCACGCCGTCATCGACCTGCTCGAAGAGGCGCGCGCCATGGAGCTGAACGAGCGTCTGCGCACCCGCACCCGGGGGCACTGGACGGCGGCGGCACTGCTCCGGGCGGCCTCCGCCGACGGCCACGCGGCCCTCGGCTGGGACGACGCGGGCACCCTGGAGGCGGGCGCGCTCGCCGACTTCACGACGATCGCGCTCGACTCCGTCAGAACTGCGGGGCCGGTGCCTCGCCTGGGAGCGGAGACCGCGGTATTCGCAGCGTCGGCAGCGGATGTGCGTCATACGGTCGTGGCCGGCCGGCACGTCGTGCGAGACGGGGCGCACACCCTCGTCCCCGAGGTGCCGCAGGCGCTCGCCGCCGCTGTCGAAGCCCTGCGCGGCTGAACCCCGTACGCCCGCCGATACGCACGCCGGTACGGTCCCTCGCCCGGCCCGCAACCCATGAGGACGCGATGAACAGCACCAGCACGCCGAGCAGTCCGGGCAGTCCGAACCGGACGAACAGCGCTATCGGCAGCACGACCGACACCACCACCGGCACGACGACTGTCATCACGAACATCGGCAGCCTGGTCACCAACGACCCCTCTCTCGGCGACGGTTCTCCTCTTGGGCTGGTCCTGGACGCGGCCGTCGTCATCGAAGGCGACCGCGTCGTCTGGACCGGTGAATCCAGCAAAGCACCCACCACTGACAATCGGGTCGACGCCGGTGGCCGGGCCGTCCTCCCGGGCTTCGTCGACTCCCACTCCCACCTCGTCTTCGCGGGCGACCGCACCCAGGAGTTCAACGCCCGCATGTCCGGGCGGAGCTACACGGCGGGCGGCATCCGTACGACCGTCGCCGCCACCCGCGCCGCCACGGACGCGGAACTGGAGGCCAACCTCACCCGTTACCTCCGCGAGGCCCTCCACCAGGGCACGACGACCTTCGAGACCAAGTCGGGGTACGGCCTGACCGTCGAGGACGAGGCCCGCGCCCTGCGCATCGCCGCCGCCCACACCGACGAGGTCACCTACCTCGGCGCCCACATCGTCTCCCCGGACTACGCCGACGACCCGGCCGCCTATGTCGCCCTGGTCACCGGCGAGATGCTCGACGCCTGTGCCCCGTACGCCCGTTGGGTCGACGTCTTCTGCGAGAAGGGCGCCTTCGACGGCGACCAGGCACGCGCGATCCTCACCGCGGGCAAGGCGAAGGGGCTGCATCCGCGCGTCCACGCCAACCAGCTCTCGTACGGCCCCGGAGTGCGGTTGGCCGTCGAGCTCGACGCCGCCAG
>NZ_LIQQ01000478.1:0-8767 GCF_001418565.1 Streptomyces graminilatus
GTGGGAGGGCGAGGGGGGTACCGGTACGGGGCTGAGTGTCGGGCCCGGTGCGGGACGCGGGCGGCAGGGAGTTGATCCAGCGGCGGATGACGAGCAGGTCCTCGGGGGAGAACACCCGGAACATCGGGCCCCGTTCGCCGACCAGACCCCGTACCAGCGCGCTGGCGGAGGCGCGGCCGGGTTTGACCAGCTTGCTGCGGGACAGCGCGTCCAGCAGCGGCCCCGGATGGGTACGGCACTCGGCGAGCCAGCGGGCCAGCGGCTTGCCCTCCAACTGGAACTGGTGGTGGTACACGGCGCCTTCACGCGAGCGCAGCCGCATCAGTTCCGCCATGTCGAACGCCGGGTCCCCGGCCGCGACCAGTTCCGCGTACAGCGCCCCCGACCAGGCGCGCAGTGCGCCCAGCGTCCAGGCGAAGCCGCGGCGCACCGCCTCGGCGGACCGGTCACCGTCCTGCGCGACCAGCTCGTCGACGAGAGCCCGGCACTGCCGGTCCGGCCGCGCCGTGTCCTCGACGCTCCCGGTGGCCCCGGCGTTCCCGGTGTCGCTTGTGTCCCCGGTGTCCGCGACGGTTCGGGGCAGGGAGGGGTCGATGGCGTCCCAGTCGGCCTCCGTCGGGCGGGCCCGCCGGACCATCGCCAGGGCCGGCAGCAGGCCGGCCGTACGCAGGCACAGGTCGGCGCCGAGGAGTTCGCCGCGGAACTCGTCGGGCCGCCGGCTCATGGCCAGCAGCAGGCCAGGCAGCCGGAACGCGCTCTCGGGTATGCGCTGGTCACCGGTGAGCCTGGCCGCCGGTACGGCGTTCTCCGCGAGCCGCAGACGGCGCAGCAGCTCCAGGAAGGCGCTGCCCCGGGAGGCGTGCGGGTGGCCGGCGCCCACGTCGGCGGCGTACAGCGCGAGGATCCGCAGGACCACCGGGACCTCGGCGTTGCCGGGAGCGCTCAGCCACTGGAGCCAGGCGCCGGAGACGAGGGAGAGCGGGGCGCAGCCGAGCACCGCGCGGCGCACCAGCACCTCCTGGTGCCCGGCCGGGCGGCCGTCCTGGTGCTCCGGACCGAGCAGGTCCGTGAACCGCCCGCTCTCGGCGGCGGCCCAGTCGGCGGCCTCGCGCACGAGGTCGTCGAGGGGGGCCTCCCCGACGTCCGTGCGGCACAGTTCGGCGCGTACCTCCTCGACGAACCCGCCGCCCGGGACCGATGCCTCCGGGTCGGCGGCGTACGCGTACACGGCTCGGGCGGGTCCGCCGTCGCCGGGTGGCGGGGCGGAGTGCGGGTGCGGCTTCGCCGGGGAGGCTGCCGTATGGCTGTGCATCCTTCTCCTTTCGGTCGGCCTGTTTCTCGTCGGCCGCTCAGAACATGGGATAGATGGATGCGTCGTTCTTCCGGTTGGCGCGCTTCCTGCGCCGGAAGATCAGGTCCGCGATCTTTCGCAGAAGGGACATCGGGAAATCGCCTGCTTTCGGAAATCGGAAATCAGAAATCGAATGTTCAGGGATTCGAATGTTCGGGGATTCGAATGTTCGGGGATTCGGGGATTCGGGGATTCAGGAAAGGCTGAGGGTCTCGGCCAGGAGGCGGGCCACCAGGTCGTAGCCGTGGTCGGTGTAGTGCGCCCGGTCCACGTAGATCCAGTCCCGCTCGGTGACCGCCTCGGCGACGATCGGGTTGAGGTCGACGTAGCCGATGCCGAGCTTCTCGCAGCCGACGCTCAGCTTCTCGGAGAAGGCGCGGGCCACCTCCTTGCGGGAGATGTCGCCGTAGAGCGCCTCCCAGGTGCCCAGCTTCGAGATGCGGTCGATCTCGTCGAAGAGGAGCCGCTCCTGGGGCGCGTGCCGGTCCCGCATCCACAGCGCCATCGGCTGCAGTACGTAGGTCAGCCGGGCGGCCGGCCCCGCCAGCCGCCTCCAGCTGTCCAGATGGCGGAGGGTCAGGTCGGCGGCGGCGTCGATGACGGCGGGGACATCGCGCCGGACGTCGTCGTGCGTGGAGATGGTGCGGCGGCGCTCGGGGCGGCGGCCGAGGAGTTTGCCGGCGGCGGCGGCCCTGCGGTTGCTCTCGCGGAGCTCCTCCATTTTGTCGAAGTACTCGCCGCAGAACCAGAACGCGCCGTGGTCGCCCTGCTGCCACTCGGGCAGCCTGCCGACCGTGAGGTCGTTGAGCCCCGAGAAGACGACGATCTCGTCGATCTCGGGCAGCAGATGGCGGTGGAGGGCGAACAGCAGCAGTTCCTGCGTCGAGTTGTAGCAGCGCCCGCCGAAGTTGAGCCAGGGCACGGACGGGGCGTGCTTGCGCCACAACTGGGAGGCGAGCGTGGTGGCGTCACTGGTGGCACCGATGCCGAGCACGGTGGAACTGCCGGATATCAGGCGTACCGGGCCGGCGGGCACACGCCCCGCGGCGGAGGCCGTCTCGCCGTCCGGGCCGTGCGAGAGGCGGAAGCCCGCCCGGTCCGTGTTGATGACGGAGGACCGGTAGTCGGCCCGGTGGAAGTACATGAGGTAGGGCAGGTAGCGGGCCTCGCCGCGGTCGTCGAACCGCGCGTACTCCTGCATCTGCGGGGTCAGTTGATCACGCTGGAGCTTCACGTCGGACGCACTCCTCGGCTCATGAAGGGACAACTCGTGAAGGGGCAACTCGGGAAGGCGGAACTCGTGCGGGGGCAGCTCGTGAAGGGAGGACCCGTGCGGGGAGAAAGGGGTGGCTCAGTCCCCGAACAGGGGCCCGCGGTGCAGCTTGTGCTGGGCCGCCTGGGCCAGCGGGCGGACCACGAGCCGGTCGACGTTGACGTGCTGGGGCAGACCGACGGCCAGTGCCACGCACTCGGCGACGTCCTCGGCGGTGAGGGGGTGGTCGACACCCTCGTAGACAGCGGCGGCCCGATCGGCGTCACCGCGCATCCGGTTGAGGGCGAACTCCTCGGTCCTGACCATCCCGGGCGCCACCTCGACCACCCGGACGGGCTCGCCGCACAGCTCCAGGCGCAGGGTCTCGGCGAGCGCGCGCTCGGCGTGCTTTGCGGCGCTGTAGCCGCCGCCTCCCTCGTAGGCGGTGAAGGCCGCGGTGGAGGTCACGGTGACGATGGTGCCGCCGCGCCCGGCCCGCAGCAGCGGCAGCAGGGCCTGGGTCATACGGAGGGTGCCCAGCACGTTCACGGAGTACATCCACTCCCAGTCCGCGACGTCCGCCCCGGCCACGGGGTCCGCGCCGAGGGCGCCGCCCGCGTTGTTCACCAGGACGTCGCAGGAGCCGAGTTCGGCGGCGAACCGCCGTACGCCCTCGCCATCGGTGACGTCGAGGACGTACGGCCGTACGCCGGTCTCCTCGGCCAGCCGGCGCAGCCGCTCCGCACGCCGGGCCACGGCCACCACGTCGAAACCGTCCTTCGCCAGCCGGCGAGCTGTCGCCGCGCCGATTCCGCCGCTCGCCCCGGTCACCACGGCCATTCCGGCCACCCGCGCCACCGCCTTTTCCCTTGCCCGGAATTCCGCACCGGTCGATGATTTCCTCGTTCGGTGAGAGCTTTCCCGGCGCGGGAGGCGGTCTGAACCGTGTGCATTGTTCGGAACCCCGCAATGCGGGAACCCGCAGGACGGACAAAAGGGGGTGAGGGCCTGCCGGGTGCTGGTGAGCGCCGCCCACGGCGACAAGGTCACCCCCACCCCGGTCCTCGACCAGTTCCTGACCGGCCTGGCGGCCCCGGACGCCGACGGCGCGTTCGCCGTCCAGACCGCCGTCGCGTGCGCGGACCGGGCGGCCACCTCCCGCGACCCGGAGACCTACTACCGGGACATCGAGGCACACCGCGCCGACGATCCCCTCTTCGGCCCCCTCACCCGCACCGTGACACCGTGCACCTTCTGGCCGGTCGCCCCGGCGGAGCCTCCGGTCGAGGTCCACAACGATGTGCCGCTGCTGATGGTCGGCGACACCGGCGACCCGGCGGCCGTCTACGAGCGCCGACTGGCGGCCAACCGTGACCTGAGGGGCTCACGCCCGGTCACCCTGCGCGGCGCCTTCCGCCACACCGTCTACGCGGGCCTCTTCGCCCCGAGGAACCAGTGCGTCGACGACGCGGTCGACGACTGCCTGCGGACCGGAGTCCTGCCTTCCGCCGACATCACCTGCCGGAAGTGACACGACACCGACGGTATGTGGGATGAGGTCGTCTCAAAAACGACGTGGGCAAAACGGGTTGAAACGGTTGCGTACGAACAACTTCGTATCGGCATACGAGATGATGCCGGACTTGTGTGGTTCCTGTGGGCGCCGCTGATAACGTTCGCGCCGTGATTCGGACATCCCTCCCGGCGTTGACGCGGCGTCTCGCCGTCGATCTGATGCGCGTGGGCAGCACGAGCTGTTGCCCGGGCGACGCCGTGGCCTGCTGCTGAGTCTGAACGACACTCACACGCGCGCTCACTCCTCCCGGCCGTGACCCCCACGTGCGCGGGCACGCCAAGGTGAACCCTTCCCCCGGACGTCCGGCCAACGGCCGTTCAGTCAACGGCCGTTCAGCTGAACGGTTGGTCGGCTGACGGTTGTCCGGCCTCCCGGTCCTCCCGGTCCTCCCGGCCCTGCGGTCATCCGCATTCCGGCATTCCTGCCTTCCTGTCTTCCTGCCTCCCGCTTTCCCGTGCCCGCGTCCGTCGCCCGCACCCGCGCTCGCTGCTACCCGCGCGGCTGCGGCCTGCCCGTGGGCCCCCTTACGAGGAGTTCGACCATGCGTCTGAGCCGTACTTCCGTCGTGGCGACCGCTGTCGTCGTCGCCACGCTCGCCTCCCCGCTCGCCCTGACCTCCGGTACCGCGTTCGCCGACCCGGGTGCGGGGGTCACCACCCACCAACTGGTCGGCGTCGGCTCGGACGTCACCCAGGACGTCCTGGACGCGCTGGCCGGTGACACCGTCAACGGCACCAGCTACGCCGCGACCGCCGTCACGGCGGACGGCTACACGATCGCGTCCTACGACGCGACCGAGCCCGGTACCGGCGCCACGACCTCGCAGATCCAGCCCCACGTGAGCGGGCCCAAGTTCCTGCGTCCCAACGGCGCCAACGCCGGTCGCCTCGCCCTGAGCGACTCGATCGCGGGCGGCAACTACGCCGTCTCCTCCAGCGCGAACGACGGCACGGTGAACATCCAGGACCAGATCGACTTCGCCCGCAACACCAGCGCGCCCACGGTCTCCGGCACCGCGCTGACCGCGATCCCCTTCGCCCGGGACGCCGTGGGCTACGGGGCCAAGGGCTCCGCGCTCGCCCAGCTGACCAAGCAGCAGCTGCACGACATCTACACCGGGGCCCTGACGGAGGTGAACGGGGTGAAGGTCCACCCCTTCATCCCCAACTCCGGTGCCGGCACCCGCACCTTCTTCCAGAAGGCGATCGGAGTCACCGACGCCCAGCTCGGCAGCAACGTCGACACACTGGACCACGACGGCAAGCCGGTCCAGCAGAACCGTCTGAACAAGGTCATCGAGAACGACGGTGACCTCGTCCCGCTCTCCGTCGCCAGCCTCGTCGCCCAGACGAACGGCGTCGCCCCGGACCGCAGCGCCGCCGCCGTCAGCGCGGGCGCGTTCCTCGGCTCGCTGGACGAGCAGAACAACGGCACCTACACCGCACCGGTGATCCACAACGCCGACGGAACCATCTCCTCCAACCCCGACTTCTTCGCCGACACCACCTTCGGCCGCGACGCCTCCAACGTGGTCTCCACCCGGGCCATCGACCCCACCAGCGTCTTCTTCAACAAGCCCCTCTACGACGTCTTCGTGACCGACGACAGCCACACGGCGGCGCTCGCCTCCGGTCCGGCCCAGTCCGTGATCGCCAAGTTCGGCTTCCTGAACGTCGGTTACAACGGCATAGCCGACCCGACCAACAAGCACGTCAAGCGGGGCGGCCTGGAGGACGGCAACCTCTCGGCCGCGGTCCCGGCCGCCCCGTCCGTGACCGCGACGCCGGGCGCCGGTGCGCTCAAGCTGTCCTGGGCCCCGGCCTCGGGCGCCGCGGTGAGCGACTACCGCGTCACCGTGCAGGACGGCACCGGCGCGCCTGTGGGTGGTTACGCCTACAAGGACGTGCCCGCCGCCACCACCGGCGCGAACCTGACGGGCCTGGCGGCCGGTTCGTACACCGTCACGGTCATCGCCGCCGACATCAACGGCAACAGCGACGCGACCACGACGAACGTGGCCGTGGCCGCCGCGAGGACGGCGACCACGGTGACCGCCTCGGCCGCCGTGGCCAAGCCCGCGTACGGGACCACCGAGTCGATCGCGGTGACCGTCGGCCACACCGGCGCCCTCGCGCCGACCGGCACGGTCGCGGCCTACTACGGCAGCACCAAGGTCGGGTCCGCCGCCCTGAACGCCGACGGCAAGGCCACGGTCAAGGTCGGCACCACGAAGCTCGGCGCCGTGGGCGCCAAGACCCTGAGCATCCGCTACGGCGGCGACAGCGCCAACACCGCTTCCAGCAAGAACGTCACGTTCACCGTCGTCAAGGCCACCCCGGCCCTCACCGTCACCGCCCCGGCCCGGATCAGCCACACCAAGCGCGCCGCGATCACCGTCAAGGCGAGCGCCACCGGCGTCACCCCGACCGGCAAGGTCCGGATCTACAAGGGCTCCACGCTGGTCGGCAGCGGCACCCTCAACGGCGGCAAGGTGACCGTCACCATCGCCAGGCTCGCCAAGGGCAAGCAGACGCTCAGCGTCCGCTACCTGGGCAACGGCTTCGTGATCGCCAAGTCCAAGAGCATCTCCATCACGAGCTTCTGACTCCGGCTCAGCACCGGGCTCACCAGCTGAATCGTGCCTGAAAGGGGCTGGAGCCGACGCTTGCGCCGGCTCCAGCCCCCGCCCCAGCCCCCGGGTGCCGTAAACAGCCGCACCTCAGTGGCCCGCTATCCGTAACCCGTAACCCGCAACCAGAAAGGAGCACGGCCTTGAGCCTCCCGCTGACCGCGTCGGCGCCGCCGCCCGGCGAGGACACGCCACGACGGCTGTCCACCGCACGGGGCACCAGTGACCGCCTCTTCCGCGGCGCGCTGCGCGGCTCCGGTCTCGCCGTGCTCGCCATCATGGCGGCCGTCGGCCTGTTCCTGCTGCTGCGCGCCCTCCAGGCACTGCGGACCGCCGGGTTCTCCTTCCTCACCACCGAGCGATGGGAACCCGACACCCACGACTTCGGCATCGCCGCCGTACTCACCGGCACCCTGCTGATCGCCGCCGTCGCCGCCGTGGTGTCGGTGCCACTGGCGCTCGGCACCGCCCTGTACATCTCCGAGATCGCACCGGCCCGGCTGCGGCACACGCTGATCGCGCTGGTGGACCTGATGGCCGCGGTGCCGTCGGTGGTCTACGGACTATGGGGCCTGTTCTTCCTCCAGGCCAAGGTGATCGGCCTGTCCCGCTGGCTCTCCACCTGGCTCGGCTGGATCCCGTTCCTGCACGTGGACGGGGCGAACCAGGACGACCCGCTCGCTTCCGCCAGCGTGTACACCGCCTCCACGTTCGTCGCGGGAATCGTGGTCGCGCTGATGGTGGCGCCGATCCAGTGCTCGGTGATGCGCGAGGTGTTCAGCCGCGCGCCCGTCGGCGAACGGGAGGGCGCCTACGCGCTCGGATCGACCCGGGCGGGCATGATCCGCAGCGTCGTCCTGCCGTACGGTGCCGCCGGCATCATCGGCGGCACCATGCTCGGGCTCGGCCGCGCCCTGGGCGAGACCATCGCGGTCTACCTGATCATCTCGCCGGTCTTCAGCATCCAGCCGCACATCCTTCAGACCGGCTCGAACTCGGTCTCCTCACTGATCGCCCTGCACTACGGGGACTCCTCCGGATTCGGAGTCTCCGCGCTGATGGCGGCAGGGCTGGCCCTGTTCCTGCTGACCCTGGTGGTCAACTTCACCGCGTCGTCGATCGTGGCCCGCTCGCGGTCCGGCGCCCAGAGCGAGGCGTGAGCCGATGACGACCACTCTCGACAAGCCGTCGCCTCCCACGTCCCGGCCGGGTACGACCGTCGTGCCGCGCCGCGACCCGTCGACCGAGCCGGAGGAGCACCGCCGCGTGGGCGGAGCGCGCCGGGGCGACCTGCTGGCCCTCGCCGGCGCGGCCACGACCGGCCTCAGCCTGGCCTGGCTGCTCTTCGGCGAACTGGCGCCGCTCTCGGGGCCGTTGGGCTTCGCCGTCGTCGCCTACCTGATCTTTCTGCTGGTCTACGCGGTGCTGGTCTGGATGGACGCCTCGTCCGACGACCCTTCGTCCGACGGCTCCCCGGCTTCCGACTCCCCGGCTTCCGACTCCCCGGCTTCCGACTCCCCGGCTTCTGACTCCCCAGCTTCCGACTCCTCGGCTTCCGACTCCTCGGCTTCCGACTCCTCGGCTTCCGACTCCTCGGCTTCCGACTCCTCGGCTTCCGACTCCTCCGCCGGGCCGGCCGTGCGCGACCGCCTGCTGACCGTCGTACTCACCTCCGCCGCCGCGCTGTTGTTCGCCGGGCTGGTCCTGGTCATCGGCTTCACCGCGGCCCGCGGCTGGCGCGCGCTGCCTCACGGGGCCTTCTACACGCAGGACATGCAGGCGGCGGGTCCGCTCGACCCGGTCACCGTCGGCGGTGTCCAGCACGCGGTCGCCGGCACCCTGATCCAGATCGGCATCGCGCTCGCCGTCACCATCCCGCTGGGCATCACCTGCGCCGTGTACCTCGGTCAGGTGCCCGGACGGTTCTCCCGGTTCGTACGCACCATCGTCGAGGCGATG
>NZ_LIQQ01000478.1:8798-9308 GCF_001418565.1 Streptomyces graminilatus
GGTGCTGCTCACCGCCGGGGCGACGGCCGCGCTCAACGTGGACCCCACCCGGGGCCCGATGATGTCGCTGCCGCTGGCTGTGTTCACGTTCATCAGGTCGCCCCAGCCGGCCATGATCACGCGTGCCTTCGGTACGGCGCTGGTGCTGCTGGCGCTGGTGCTGCTCCTCTTCACGCTCGCCCGCGTCATCGGCGGCCGCGGACCCGCTCACCTGAACCCCCGCCAGTCCCGCCGCGCGGACCGCCGCTCACAACGCGACCTGCGCCGCATCGAGCCCTCGCCCCACGCTGCCACCGCGCCGACTCCCACCACTCCGACTCCCGCCATCGCGGGTCCCGCCATCGCGGGTCCGGTCCTCGCTTCCGCTTCCGATTCCGCCGCGCCGGATCCGAGCGCGCCGACCGTCACTTCCGCCGCCGTGGATCCGGCCGCACCGACTCCGGCTCCCGTTGCCCCGGTGCCGGTTGCCTCGGACCGGGCCCCCACCGCATCGGCCCCGCCCTGCACCTC
>NZ_LIQQ01000479.1 GCF_001418565.1 Streptomyces graminilatus
GTGTAGGCGGGTAGCAGGGGCGGTTCGGAGCACTCGCGGTACCAGGCCCATGCGTGGTGGGCGGGGATGTGGACCTTTCCGCCGGGCGTCGTGCGGGTGGTGGTGACTGGCTGGTCGTGTTGCGGGGGGCGTTCGGGGAGTCCGCGCAGCGCGGCGAAGTCGGCGGGGCGGGTGGTCAGGCGTGCGGTGATGGCGTGGGTGAGGGCGGCGATGTGGCGGCACGGTGAGATGCCGCAGTCGCAGCTGAAGGTGATCTCGTCAGACGTGGGCTGGATGGGCACGCCGCCGGTATGAGCCGGGTTGGTGAGGCATTCGGGGAGTTTGCCGGTGCGGACGGCTTGGTGGTGCCCGCAGGTGGGGGAGGCGGATTGCCAGGCCGTGGTCTGGTCGTCGGTGAGGACCGGCATGGTGATCGTCGGGTGTGCTGGTGTGGTGTGGTGCCGGTCGCTGGCGGTGGCGCTGACTCGGCCGGGTTCGAGGGCGAGGTGGGTGAGGCCGCCCGCGGACAGGTCGTTGTGGCCGGCGAGCCAGAGGGCGTCGTCGTTGATGGCGGCCCGCAGGATGGTCTCCCAGGTGTGGGCCCATGCGTTCGGGGTCATCGCTGTGCTCCCAGGGCGATCAGGTCGATGATCTGGTCGTCGGTCAGTTCGGTGAGGGCGGAGTAGCTGTCGGCGAGCACGGCGTCGGCGAGGGCCCGTTTGTGGTTGAGGAGTTCATCGACGCGATCCTCCAGAGTGTTCTCCGTGATGAGCGGGTGCACCGTGACGGTGCGCTGCTGCCCCAGGCGATGGGCGCGGTCGATGGCCTGGTTCTCCTTGGCCGGATTCCAGGGGCGGTCGAAGAGCACGACGTGGCTGGCTTGAGTGAGGGTGAGGCCGGTGCCTCCGGCCTTGACCGTCATCACCATGAGCTGGCCGGAGCGGGCCTGGAAGGTGTCGATGATGCGCTGGCGTTCGCGGACGGAAGGGATGTCGCCGCTGTAGTAGAGCGGGTCGTGACCGTGGCCGCGCAGGTGCCGTACGAGGAGCTTGGCCATGAACCGGTACCGGGTGAAGATCAGCGTGGATTCGTCGGGGGCAGTCAGGGCGGGCAGCAGGTCGTCGAGCGCGCCGAGCTTGCCGGACCGGGATGCCGCCTGCTCAGGGTCGTAGTCGTCGTCCAGGGGGTCTTTGAGGTACTGGGCGGGTGAGTTGCAGATCTGCTGCAGTTTGTTGAACAGCTCCAGCAGCAGGCCTCTGCGGTGCACTCCTTGGGCGTCGCGGATTGCCTGGAGAGTGTCGTCGGCTGTCTGTTGGTAGAGCTGGATCTGTTCGTGACTGAGGTTGACGATGCGTGGCCGGATGTCCTTGGGCGGCAGTTCGGTCAGGATGCCTGGGTCGCTCTTGCGGCGGCGGAGCATGAACGCGCTCATGAGGCCGGACAGCCGTGTGGTTCGCTCGGTGTCGGCGATGTTGTCCTCGATGGGGCGGGCGAACTGGTCGCGGAAGACGCGTTGTGTTCCGAACAGGCCGGGGTTGAGCCAGTCCATGAGGGCCCATGCCTCGGTGAGGTTGTTCTCCACCGGGGTGCCGGTCAGTGCCACCCGGACTGCGGTCTGGATACGGCGCAGGGCGTGGGCGGTGGCAGTGCGGTGGTTCTTGACCATCTGGGCTTCGTCGGCGACGACCAGGTCGAAGTGCAGCAGGGCCAGCAGGTCGACGTCGCGGCGGAGCGTCTCGTAGCTCGTGATGATGATCGTGCGGGAGGTGGCGTCTTCGAGGGTGCGGTCGGCTCCCAGGTAGCGCAGGGTCGGCACGGTCGGGGCGAACCGGTGGACTTCTCGCTCCCAGTTGATGACGACGGAGGCCGGGCAGACGATCAGGGTCGGTCCGGTGGCGCCGGACGTGGATTCCCGGCGGTGCAGGTGTAGCGCCAGTGCGGTCAGGGTCTTGCCCAGGCCCATGTCGTCGGCGAGCAGCGCGCCGAAGCCCGCGCTGGTGGTGTTCGCCAGCCAGGCCAGACCCAGATGCTGGTAGTCCCGCATCGTTGCCTGCAAGGTTTGTGGCGCGGGGACGGGTGTTGTGCGGGAGCCGGTGCGCAGGAAGTCCACGAGGTCGGCGAGCGCGGCCGTCGGCTCGCAGGGCATGACGTGCCCGTCGACATCGATAGTCCCGGTCAAGGACGCGCGGAGGGCTTGTTGCGAGGAGATCGGGCCGATGCGGCGGTCGGCGGCACGGCGGGCGGTGTCTTCGTCGACCATCACCCACTGGCCCCGTACCTTGGCCAGCGGCCGTGGCGCCTGGGCGATGTCGTCCATCTCCTGGTCCGAGAGGTCGGCGTCACCGAGCGACATCTGCCACCGGCCGTCCAGCACGTCGTCGAGAGAGAACCGCGGCCGGGGCACGGCTGCGGACGCGTCGGGCTGTCCCCCGACCACTGCGCGGGTGCGCAGCAGGTCGGTCCACTGCTGTTGCCAGTGCACGCTCAGGCCGGCCCGCTCCAGTTGACCCCGTGTGGCGCCCAGCAGCAGGACGGCCTCACCGGCGAGCAGCGTGAACCGGTCGGGCACCGGGCCCTCAAGGAGCCGTCTGGCCGGCTCCCACACCTCGGCGATGCGCCGCAGCCGTCGGCGGATGTGCCCCACCACTGTCTCGTCGCCGGCCACCTGCTCAACCCGGCGGAACAGCTGCTGCTTACGGCTGTCCGCAGTGGGCTGGGCGACCAGCAGTTCGGCCCACAGCAGTTCCGTGTCGTTGGGGCTGCCCTTCTTCGGGGCCTGTACGGACAGTTTCAAGTCCACAGCCGGCACCTCGGCACGATCGTCCTCGGCGCGATCGGCCCACTGGTGCAGTGCGGCACTGCGCTGCTGCTGCGGGATGGGGGCGATGAACGGGGTGTGTCCCAGCACCGCTGCGGTGCCGGGGCCGCGCAGCATCGCCTCGGCGACCGCGTCGAGCCCGGCGCGGATCGCGACGCGCGGCGCCCACAGGAGATAGGGCCGGGTGTCGTTGGCTGCCCCGCAGTGCGCGGGAGGCACAAGGGCCTGCCGGAGCTGCCGTGCGCGCTGGAGCTCGTGTTCGTTGAGCGGGCCCAGACGCCACACGTCGGTGCCGTGGCTGTCCAGTGTCGGGTACACCCGGCCGTCGGCGACCACGGCCATCCCCAGCTGGATCACCTGGCGCCACATCTGGGCGGACGGGGCGATCTTGTCGCCGTCGGCTGTCCGGGCCATGGCGTTGGCCAGCAGTCGCACGGGTACCTGCCAGCATTTCACCATACGGGGGCCGACCGCGAGGCCCTGGCCGGGCAGGACGAGGTCTGCCGTGCAGCATCTGATCGGGCGGCGGCAGATAGCCTCCAACGGGAGCCCGTCGGCCCGGTAGAGCAGGAAGCGGCCGACGCCGTCCTGCAGATCGATGGTGATCTCCATGTCCTGCCGCAGCAGTTCAACGAGTGTGTCCTCGGCGGCTGCCGCCTCGTCGCGGTCCGCGAGGAGACCGGCCGGATTGCGATGGGCGCCTACGGCTCCTGAGCTGGAGGCCGCCACCGCCGGATCAGGAGCGGTGGGAGCGTTCCGATCGTGGCCCTGCCCCTCCGCCGGAGTTGCCAGCAATTCGATCATGGCCTCGGCGGCTCGGCGTTGCGCGTCGCGCTTGTTTGGCCCCTGCCCCAGGGTCTCCAGCCACTCCGCGTGCACCTGACAGGTGATCCGTGCGACGAATCCTGCGGAGTCCTGGTCGGGGTCCTCGATCCCCAACTTGCTGATCTTGCCGGTCTGTTTGAGCTCGTTCAGGAGCATCAGCGGATTCTTGCCGCCAAGCGCCGGCACCGGAACGCGGCCAAGGCGCAGACCTCGGCCTGCCTTCATGGCGCGCTGAACGGTACCCAGCAGTTGACGCGCTGCCGATGCCCGCGTGCTGGAGCGGCCAAGTCCCCGCTCCGTCACGGTGAGCAGCTCACCGCGGTACACGCAGGCGGCGACGCACACGAACAACGGTTCCAGTCCCGTGATGCCGGGCGCGCTTTTGAAGACGAGTTCGGTGATTGTGCCGGATTCGGCGAGTACCTTCAGCGGCTCCAGCGGATCCTCCTCCTGCGCGGGGCCATTGCCTGCCGCAGGGTGGGGCTCTGCGGCCTGGATCGGCAGCGGCGCTTGCACCGGCAGGCCGGCCAGTTGGGCCAGCAGCCGGTGTGCGGCAGTTCCGCGCGCCTGCCGCTTGTTGTTGCGCCATGGACCGAGTTCGCTGATCTGCTCTCCGTCGATCATGCAGGTAGCGCGCGATCGGAAGAGCGGCGGACCGGGATCGCTCTTGCGTACTTCTTCTGTATAGGAAGGCGTCGGCCCGTAACGCAGTGACTGATGCAGGGTCAGCACGGCGACAGCGACGCCGGGATCACACGCCCCAGCCAGGGCCGCCTCGCGAGCAGGCAGCCACGCTGCAGCTCGGGCGGTGAACAGAACAGCGTGCAGGTCGCGCGGGATCAACTCTCCTGCGTTGATCCGCAACACGATCTCGGCCACTTCTGCCGGCGCGATCTGGGGGCGTTCCAGAGCCTGTTGGAGGCGGGTCGGGAAGGACCCGTCCCGGGCCTGGGCCGGCGGCGAAGCCGACGAGAAGCGGCCGGCCGGCACCCATCCGGCGAGGGTGCTGTCCTGCTCGACCTGCTCGGCTCCACACAGGTGACCGAGCAGACTCACCGCCGCGCACTGATGGGCGGCCTTGCGGCTGGGGCGGGTCACCACGGCACCGTGGGTGCTCGAGCCGGGCTGCCGCCACCCGGCCTGAGCGCTGAACAGCTTCGGGTTCGCGCTGGGCACCTCGCGGATCACGAAGGCCGACGCAGCTCCGATGTCCTGGCAGTGCGTATGGAGCACGGAGGTGGCCAGCTCCGGACGCGCCGACACAATCGCCCACGCCCCGGAGACAGCCGCCTCGGCGGAAGGGAGCGACGAGGCCCGCATCAACAGCAGACGCAGATCCTTGACACCGAGACGTCCAGACCCTCCACGTGCGGAGGCCTCCGCAGCGACCTCGGGAGGCAAGTAGCGGTTCGCCCACGCCGCCTCCAACAGCCGGGAGAAAACATGCGGATCCACCGACTCAAGAGCAACACGGGAACCAGACGCGGGGTGTGGCACACGGGCAGTCGAATTGGGTGATACAGGGGCCATCTCTACCTTCAAGGAGAAACAGAAGAAATGATGTGGCATGTAGCAAACCAGCACTCCTGTGCGCAGCGGCTGACGAACAAGTCCTGCGACCGTCTGGGACGGGACGCCAGTGACCAGCACGCACTTGCGCACGGCGGTCACCCAGGAGAACCAGGACGAAGCCCCCAAGATCTACTCGATCGAGGGACAGAGGACCGGGACCGGGCGGTTCACCTGTCAGGAGGACGGCGGATGGCGCGTCCTTACGCATGCGCCTGCCCTGGCCCGGGCAGGCGTCAGCGCGTGCGGGAGTAAATGGGCGCCGCAGGTCCGTTCACCGGCTCAGCCACTCGATCGTGTCGGACAGGTCCTGGCGCTCCTCCGAGCCCTGGACGGAGTTGACTCGCTTTTTGTGGAACGCGACAACTCGGCCGTTCCCATTGGTGCAGCTCTCGCCCGAGACGGCATTGCAGAAACCGCAGCCCAGCGTCAACGGCAGCCGTTCGAGTCGGTCCCTGACATCCGTGAGTCTCCTGTACCGGTGGTCGTGGCATGCGAAGACCCCCTGGGGAGTCGTACAGGTGCCGCCGTCACCCAGGGGATAGCCGCACAGTTCACGGTCGCGCGGATCGTGATGTGCACACCGGTCGCTTTCCGTACGCCGGTTGAACGGGCAGCGCAGTCCGCCGGAGTAGCGCACCCAGCGGGAGTCCTGGAGTTCCTCATCCAGGGTCACGGTGCACCGGTCCGGGAAGGGATCCGGGACGTCGGCGGGCAGCGGCCACTGGTGCTCGACGCAGCGCTCGTTCGGCGCACCGACAAACGCGGCACAATGGCCCCAGGCCGGGTAGTTAGAGTGCGGTTCCGTGCGCGACGATGCCCAGAAGCACACCGGCCGGAGAATGGCAGCGAACTTGTCCCGCAGCTGACGGGCCTCAGGAGCTGGCGCGTATTGCAGGAGCCGGAAGGCTTCCTCCATCTCTTGGGCGGAGATCTCGACGCGCCGAGCGGCTCCATTACGTCTGCGTGCGATCACGCGTGCCGGCTTGGGCGGAGTGGGGGTGGTCCTCGACATGGAGGCGATTTGTACCGCAGCGCGGCGGTGTCGGCGCGATGTACACGCCGACACCGCCCACGCTACAAAGAATCAGCGCCTGAGCGCTGCACGCGCATCGTAGCCAAAATTCGCTTGAACGCAGCGCAAGGCGGGCGCACCAAATCGGCGGATGGGCTGCCGTCGCCTGTCCGGCTCTGCTCGGAGGTCTCCGAACCGGTCCGGGGCGCCAGGGGCGACGGTCCGCCAGATGGCGCATGGATCGTGACCCTGACCTGCTGCATGCGTTGGACTCGTCGTGTCGAAGATCGAATCCAGCAACGTCAGCACTGCCCCGGCCGGAAAGCCCCAGACGCTGCCTTTCCTCCTGACGAGTCAGCAAGGTGAAGCTGCGCGGACGTTGCTGAGCTACGTAGTCTCGCTCGGCCTTCCTGACTCCGACGCCCAGCTCGTCGCTGTGGTGGTGGCCATCCGGGCCGCACGTGGCGGTGTCGGCAACCTCACCGGGACGGACCTGTCCACCCTGCGGCTCAGCGATGCGCGCGGGGCCGTCGATGCCCTCCGCGCCCTGGGCTGGCAGGTGGACGACGCCCTCTTCGACGGCGATGATCCGGCAACGCCGGTACCCGTCACGGTCCCTGACCTGGCACGGGAAGCTGACCGCCCCCTTCCGTTCGGGAAGAACGTGCGCTCACGGGTGTCTGGATGGACCACGAGGGCCTTGTCCGCCAAGCCGGTCAAGAAGCTCCCGCCCGCCGCGCGGCTGGCCGGCTTGTTCCTCGCCGCGCACAGCACGTCCGCGCTCCATGGACAGATCCCGCCCGACCTTCCCGAAGCCTGCCGTGCCGCCCTGCCTGATCTCCTGCGGAAGGGATTCCTCGCGGAGCTGTCCGAGGGCCGTTGCCGGCTCGACCCTGCAGTACGCCACTTGTCGGGCCTGCGCCGTCCCACCGAAGAGGAGCGGGCGGCGGAACCCGCGAAGGCCGAAGGCAAGACTGTGCCCCCTCGAATGCCGGAGTTCCAGTTCGACGCTGCCGCCTGGTCAGCGTGGAAGACAGCGGCAACCCCTGCACTGCGACGGCACGTCGAGACGGTCGAGTACTGCGCCATGTGCGCTCTGGAACCGGGGCGGGTCGCGGAGGCATTCATGGGGCGCGTTCGCCCTCAGTTCTTCCCCAAGTGGATCAAGGACGCCTACGGCGACTGGAAGGACTCCCACCCCGACCGCGGCCCGCAGGCGGCCGAGTTCACCGTGACCTTCCGGGCCGAGCACGGCCACGGCCCGTCCTACAACCAGCTGTGCTCGGGCATGGGCTGGGGCGTGAACCGATCAGTGCGGGGCTTCATCGTGCAACGGCTGCTGGCGAACGAATGGTTGATGGACACGAGCCCCGTGCCGTGGACACTGCGCCCGGGCAGGGCCGCTCAGGACCAGGGCATCGCGCTGCCTAAGGCGCGAAGCTCGACCGTCGCCGCGCACGTCGGGCCGTAGCCCGGCAGCCCCATGGCGATGGGCAGTGGCCCTCTGGCGCGGAGCCGGGAGGATCTATACGTTCGCGGACCATGAGTTGGACTACTGCGCTTGCTGTGTTCGGTGCGAGTACGGGCGCCTTCGGAGTGGCCTGGCAGGTCTGGAGCCATTGGCTCACGGGCGGTCGAGTTCAGGTGCTCGCCTTACGTGGACACCGCAGCGACGATCGCTGGGAGATATCGACATCGGTGGTCAACATCGGTCGCCAGGACGTGACTGTGCACGGGTACACCGTCTGGTTAGACCTGGACGGGATGCTGTGGAAGCGTCTGCGGTGGAAGGCTCGGATGCTGTTCAAGGTCGGTCTCGCCCAAGTACGCAGCACTCTGGTCACCTTGCCGCCTTCGTTCAATGTCAGTGGCAACGGGTGGCTGCGGGACGGGAACGGCGGCATCCAGTTCCCCGTGGTGGTGCGGGCCGGGTCCACCCTCCGGCTGCCGAGCATTCTCCTGGGGTGGGAGTCGGATGCGCGGTGCCGGCCGCGGGTCGCGATCCACTTGGGCTCGGGGAAGCTCGTGCAGGCCGAGGCGCGTCCGGCGGATGTGTTCGAGCCGTTGGACGTCACTTCACAGTTCCGGATCGTCGCGTACATGGAGGTTGACACCCGGTCGGATGAGCTCGCGGGCCGCCCAGAGGGAAGCAACGGAGGGCCGACCCGGGTGACCACGAGCGTGAGGAGCCGTGGGAACAATCGAGTCGACAGCGTGATCCATATCGACGAGCCATCCGACCCCGTGTGACGAGTCGCGTCAACTCGCAGCGGGATTCGCCTGGTCAGTGCGGGGCCGGGTGCTCGCGATGCGCGGTGTAAGGGAAGACCCCGAGGCTGCGGCAGTCTTCGCACAGGGATTGCATCCTTATCCCGGAGCCGTCGCCGCGGAAACGGATGCGCCCGGCGGCTCCGCAGGCTTCGCAGGTGTGCTCGGACGCGGTCTCGGCGACATCGGTCAGAGCGGCGGCTTGGTCGGCGAACTCGCCGTCGAACTCGCCGGCCTCGAAGCGATCGGCGACGCTGACCCGCAGCCCGCCGAGCTGGGTGCCGAACTCCTCGACCCGGTAGGCGGGATCGAGCGCGGACAGGTCGCGATGGAGCTGGTCTAGCAGCTCGGTCCATCCGGGGCCGACGGTGGTGACCCAGGCCGGGATCTGTCGCGAGGTGTCGGTGACGCGGTTCGTGTCCGTCATGCCACCCATGGTGACGTGGGGGTGTGACAACGGGCCCTCGGCAGGGTAGGGCTGACATACACCTCTGCGCTTGTGGAGATCGAACAAAGCGCCTGCTGTATTGCCGGCTCCCAGCTCACGCGTCCTGGCCACACACCTGCAGGGCCTCTGCAGGAATGGCCGCACCTCGGCCTCACCTCACCGTCGGCAGGCCCTCTGAGCGCTTCAGCCCTCACCAAGAAAGGTCAAGAGCAAGGAAAAACCCCAGGTCACGGCGAGTGAGTCCCGGGGTTTTCCAGAGCCGCCTTCGGGATTCGAACCCGAGACCTACGCATTACGAG
>NZ_LIQQ01000048.1:0-11785 GCF_001418565.1 Streptomyces graminilatus
TAAGAGGCAGGTGGGGGTGGTGGCGGGGGGTGCGTTGCTGCTGGCGCGGATGTCGTCACTCGGCACGGCGGGCAGGTGACCTGCCCTGCAAAGAGGGGGGCACGATGGCGCGTGAGGAACTGACCCGACTCACCGGGAACGGCAACGGCAACGGGGAATGTGGGGGCGACGACTGCCCCAACGTGTACCGAACGGCCTCGGGGTCGTTCGTGGTCCAAGGGGACACATCGAACGCCTTCGTCCCGCCGGCGGGAGAAGCGCTCGTGGAGATCCCGGAGGCGGTACTGAGGGAGGCTGTCCGTGCTCTTGGCTGGTGAGGACTGGCGGAGGACGTTCGATGGCATGCGGCAGGAGGCATGGCGGCTGGAAACTCTGCCTGTCTACCGCGTGCCCCAGGAGAAGGATCTCGTACGCCGGTTCCTGGACGGGGAGCCGGTCACGCGCGAAGCGACACAGCCCTGGTTCGACCGCGTCCACGGGTATGTGGCCGACGGGCGCAGCGTGGGACGAGTTCACATCGTCACGCAACCGCTCTCGGACTACCTCCGCTTCGAGTTCGAGTACTACCGGCACAACGTCGAAGCCGGGGAAGCCATTCGCATCCTCGACGTGACCCGTCGCCCGAACCCCCTTGAGGGGGTGCAGGACTTCTGGATGTTCGACCGGTCCCGGATCGTGCTGATGCACTACGAGCCGGACGGCACCCAGATCAGCCGGGAAGTGTACGAGGGCGCCCCTGAGCCGTTCCTGGAGTACCAGCGCATCGCCATCGCGGAATCGGTGCCCTTCGAGGAGTACGTGAAGGGTCTTGACGCTTGACCCTCAGCGACTGGGTCAATCGAAAGCGGACCTGGCCGAGACACTGAAAACGCTTCGGAAGCGAGTCGGACTTTCCCAAGTCCGGCTCGCTCGGCGTTGCAATATGTCTCAATCGAAAATCAGTAAGATCGAAACCGCTGAGATCATACCGAGTCTGGTGGACGTCGAATTGATCCTGCGGGCACTTGAAGTGTCTGAGCAGATGACGGCCGAAGTCGAGGCTCTTGCCCGGTTGGCGAACACTGAGTGGGAGCCCATTCGTGCGCTGTGGCGGCGCGGCCTGGAGAAGCGGCAAGCTGAGCTGGTCGGCCTGGAGACAGAAGCGCGGGAGTTGCGCTACTTCCTCCCGGCAATGATTACAGGTTTGTTGGCCAGCCCTGAATACATTAGAGCCAGCCTCGAATATTCACCAGGAGACGTCTCCAAAACCGTAGCGCGGAAGCTGGAGCGGCAAGAGGTCCTCTACGACACCACGAAGCAGTTCACCTTCCTGCTCACTGAGCAGGCCACCAGGTGGGCAGTGGTCCCGGCTCCCGCGATGGCCGTGCAGATCGATCGCCTCGCTTCGCTGTCCCGCCTGCCGAATGTGAGGATCGGGATAATCCGCACGGGCACGGTCATAAGTCGCGGCCCGATGAACACCTTCACGGTCTACGACGACAGGCTGGCCACCGTCGAGACGTTCACGGGGCGAACAGTCTTCCGTGACTCCCGTGACATCGCTGAGCACCTGGAAATCTTCAGCCGATATGAACAATTAGCCATGTTTGGCGACGAGGCGAGGACCCTTCTTGCGGAATGGGCAGACCTCTATCGTTGATCTTTAGTAGATAACGGGAATAGTGGTCGTCAGTATCCGTCAACCGGTAGATCATGGATGAATCATGAAGCCGGGGAGGATCGATGGCGGGTGCGCAGAAGCCTCAGGGATACAGACTTACGGAACTACCTCCGGAACCGAAGACAGTTCCAGGTTGCATGGAATGCCGGGAAATCGGCGTGCGCCGAGAGAGCGCCCGCTCCAGAGGAGACTTCAGCAGCGTTTCGGACGCGAACGTGGAGTTGCGTCAACATCATGAGGGCAAGCACTCAGGGGACCGGCCGTGAGCGTCACGGCCGAGGACATCGGTAGGTACGTCCAGGACGCGTCGGGACGGTCCGGAGTCCTCCGTGACGTGATCCCCGACTACGAAGACCCCGCAGAACCGCCGGGCGAACGCCGCAGGTTTCCCGTCGCCTTCCTCTGGCCCGAGGGCGGCGGCAAAGAGTGGCTGGAGCTGGACGCTGCGGGCATCGACCCGGCGCGCTTCGGCCTGCCGGTCTGACCGGCGACTCCCCAAGCCGGCCGGTCCCGGTCCCCATTCGCAGGGACCGGGACCGGCCGGCTCTCCGACCCCCAACACCGAGAACAGGTACGGCTGTTGCACCACCACGGCTATCTATGGACAGGCCCGAAGGAGCGCTTCGACCAAGAGGCCCTACGGCGGCCACCGCATCCCACTCCGCCCCCGGCAGACACCAGACCGGACCTGATCCAGCGCTACCGTGAAGTGGCCGCGGAGTTCCCGGTGGTGGATCTCCCACCGCTGGAGACGTCGTACTGGCTGATCAAGCCACGCTCCCTGGTACGAGGCACATGGGACGAGGCGAAGGAGGCGGCGGCATGGCTCGGGGAGCGCCTGTCCGAGTACGCGCCCAGGTTCGCCTTCCAGAGCGACTGCGACACCCCCCGTCTCGCCGCACTGCTCAACTCCGCCGCCGAACGGCTGAACGCGGGCGCTGACGTCTCACTCGGCGTCTACCTGGAACGCCCCTCGTACCTCTCGCTGGCCGTGGTGACGTGCTCCCCGAACCGCGCACGGCCCGAACTGGCTTGCCCGGTGCGGTAGTCGGTGCGAACAGGTGCCGGAGAGAACAGGATCCGGCACCTCCGCGAGTACCGCCCCTGCGCGTCGAACACCGGTGGCCGGCCGCCGTGACTGCCGTGGTTGTGCCTGCGCCGCCGACAAGGTCACCGACCGCCCCTGCTCGCGTGGAACATCTCCAGCAGGGCCGCGGCGGACGGCGAACCGGGGGTGGTCGTGTACACGAGCACTATCTCGTCCGGGTCGCTGGTCAGTTGGAGTCCCTCCCAGGAGAACTCCAGCCGTTGGTGGGGAGGGTGGCAGCGCACGACGACGGTCGAGTGCGTGGTCTCCAGGACGTGCTGTTCCGACCAGAGCCGCCGGAAGTCCTCGCTGTGGTGCGCGAGTTCGTCGATCTCCCGGATGAGCTCAGGGTCCCGGGGCCTCTTGCCGGTCTCGGTCCGCAGGTACGACACCGCCTCGCGGGCCTTCGCCTCCCAGTCGACATACAGCCACCGGGCGCGCGGATCCGTGAAGACGAGCCGTCCGACGGTGCGCTGTGCGGCGGGGATGCCGCCGAAGTCGGCGAAGACGGCCGCCGCCAGGCGGTTCCACGCGAGTATCGAGCCTCCCCGGCCCACGAGGTAGGCGGGAGTGCCGGCCATCGAGTCGAGGATGTGCTGCACACTGGGCCGTACGCCGCCGGAGCCCTCGTGGCCGGAGCCCGTGCTGCTCGGCCTCGCCAGACTGCGCAGGTAGCGACACTCGCCCGGGCTCAGCCGGAGCGCCTCGGCCACGGCGTCCAGCACGGCGTCCGACACCCGGGACGCCTGTCCGCGTTCGAGCCGTATGTAGTGCTCGACACTGACGGCCGCGAGCGTGGCGACCTCCTCGCGGCGCAGTCCCCTCACCCGTCTGACTCCGTGGTCGGGTAACCCCACGTCCTGGGGGCGTAGTCGGGCCCGGCGGGAGAGGAGGAAGTCGCGCAGGGCGTCGAAGGTGTCCATGCCAGGCATCTTTGTCGCCGGTCCCGGCGCCTGCCAGTAGGCGCGAGCCTCGCCGCGTGATCCCGCCAGGGCATGGTGTGACCTCCCTCGGGCATCCCGGTCGTCGCAACCTCGTACCGCGCCCCTGTCACCGGGGGCACCCACCGCGCGGCCGGCCGGTCCGGCGGCGCCCAGTCGAAAGGACGAGCACCATGCCCCACAGTGCACGCACCCGCAAGCAGCGAACGGCTTCCGCGATCGGCGTACTCGTCGCGGTGATCGGGATGACCGTAGGCGGCGGCGTAGCGGCGTCGGCGGCCACCGCCACCGACACCGCCAAGAAGTGCTACATCGAGGTACAGGTCCACGGGAAGTGGACCAAGTACGAGGTGCCGTGCGGCTGAGCTGACGATCCTGCCGGTCGCGACCGAGAGGGCGCGACCGGCAGGGCTCACGGTCGGGTCCCTGTGCCGTCCGCCGCGCTGTCCTCGGGCACGACCGGATTGGGCGTGGGTCAGCGGACGGTCTCCAGGACACCAAGAATGAGGAGGACCGCCGCCCCGGACATGGCCATGAGGGTGAGCGTCCACACCCATGACTCCAGACGTTTCCTACGGGCCCGGTGGGACATCACAAGCCGGCACCTCCGCTCGCCGATGCCTGGTGATGGCAAGCGCAGGTGCACACGAGATAGTGCACTCCGGGTACGCCGGTGTCGCGGGGTTCGGAGTCCTGGCACTGCGGGTGCTGGCTCAGTACGCAGCGGGGGGACCGGAACGGGGGCTCGGGTGTCCAGGCAGGCTCGTTGGGGTTGGTGACCGCCGGCCCCTGTCCCGGGAAGCCGAGGTCCGATCCGCCGACGAGGGGGATGAGATACCAGCTTCCGCCCCTGGAGTCCTGGTGGTCGCCCTCGTGTCCGACAGGCAGGACGCATGCGCCGCTCTCGCTGAGGATCGGCGCGCGGTAGAACAGCGAGGCGCGGATCGTTCCGCACGCATCGGTGGACCGAGTTGTCATCCGGCACCCCCGTCGTACGCCCGCCGGTAGTCGTCCCACAGCCCTTGCCCGGTCCCACACCCGTCCTGTGCCGTGCGAACCCGCTTGCAGTCGTCGCACTTGCGGGCATGCTCGAACCAGAGCCGATAGGCACGCAGCATGGGCAACTCGGCCTGCCGTACGGCGGCTTGGACTCTCGTACCCCTCTGGCCTGTCATCGGGTCACCGCACGATCGTGCGCCCTCGGAGCCGGGTACGCGAGAGAGCACAGGTAGGGCCGTGACAGTTGGGACGCGGAACCGTCCAGGGGGCCTTGGCCGGTGCTGTACGGCTGCCAGCGCGCGGCGGGCACCGGTACTGTCCAATCGGCGAGATCTGTTGGATCTTCCCTGATCAGGGCGGTGTGCGTCGGCGGCGGTCGGCGACGGCCGATGCCGGTGGGCGGAATCAGGCGGGTGAGTCCCCGGAGAACCAGGATCACCACAACCCAGTGCGGCGCGGCAGCGCTACGCTCGGCCATGTTCATCAACTCCAACAAGTTGGTGGGCCACGCCCCGGGAGTCCTGGCCGACTCGCCGGGGTCTTTTCTTCTCGGGTTCACCGTCCCCCTCGGCGCTCAGCATCAGCAATAGAATCAGGCAGAAATCAGCCTTGGATGAAGAAATGGCACATGCCAATGCAAACGCATGGCCTCCGTAGCGTGCGCACCTGATGCGAGGCTGAACACATCGCAGGCAAGGCGCGCACATGCGCGGGATCGAGGAGCACATGGCCGCAAAACCTCAGCCCACCGCTAGGCGGATCGGACTTGGCCATGAACTAAGGCAGTTGCGCAAGGCGGCCGGGTTCACCATTGCTCAGGCGGTCGACGGCCTGAGCGTCGACGAGACCACCCTTCAGCGCGTCGAGACCGGCTGGAAATCCTTCCGGCAGGCCGGCCACCTTCGGGAACTGCTGGAGCGCTACGGCATCACCGACGAGGAGCAGATGGACCGGCTGGTCACTCTCCAGCGGGAAGCGTCCAGCCGGGAGTGGTGGGCGGACGGCAGTACGAACATGCTGTCCGGCATGCCTCGCTTCCTCGGGATCGAGGCCGCAGCACAGGAGATCCGTGCATTCCATCCCGTCGTCATCCCGGGCCTGCTCCAGACCGAGGCGTATGCCTTGGCTGTGCACGATCTGCACAGACTGATCGATGAGACCACAACGGAGTTCAGGCGGCAGAGCATGCAGTTGCGGGCGCGGAGGAAGGAGGCATTGACGCGCGACGGAGACCCCGTGAAGCTGCGGGCGATCCTCCATGAACCTGCCCTGCGCTACCCTCTCGGGGGTGCCGACTTGATGCGCGAGCAGTACGACGAACTCGCCAGGGTGGCCGACTTGGAGAATGTCACCATCCAGGTCCTTCCCCAAGGGGGACGTGGCTACGTGGCGCTCCATGACGTCAGCATCATGATCCTTGGCGAGGGTCTGCCGACCACTGTCGTGAGCGACACGGCGTGGTTCACCGTCGCTGTCACGGACAAGCCCCGCGAAGTGGATCGGTTCTCAAGGATGTTCGACGCGATGGCATCGAACGCCCTCCCTCCTCGGGACACCCCGAAGTTCCTGCACCAGCTATCGCGAGAGATCACGGAATGAACACTCAGCCTGCCTCTGTCAATGCCTCCGACCTGGAGGGCCTGAACTGGTTCAAGTCCTCCTACAGCAACGGCGGCGGCGTCTGCATCGAGGTCTCCAAGGACCTCGTCGGCGTTGTCCCCGTCCGCGACAGCAAGAACCCCCACGGCCCGATCCTGGTTGCCTCCGGAGCGGCATGGGACGCCTTTGTGGACCAGCTCAAGCACTAAGGGCAGAGCACAGAAGGGGCACCCCCACCGCGCGGTCGGGGGCGCCCCTCTTCCGGGACCGGAGCAATCGAAGTTCGGGTGCGCCTTGACGCAGGCTCGGCCAATCAGTCCCTGTGATCGCGGAGCGGGCCTCGCTCACTCCGCAGCCCGCGTGCCGCCCTCTCCACGGGACTGGCCGACACCACCGTGGTCAGTTCCCGTACGCCGACCGTACGCGGGTGGCGTGCGCCGAGGTCCGTGACGATCTGCCTGATCGAGGACCGGTCCCGTACTTCGCCGGGACTGACCCGCACCGCGGCCAGCAGTTCGGTCGCGGTCTGTTCCGGCTTGCCCAACTGCCACCAGGCGCGCGCCAGATCGGTGTGCATCCGGCTGCGGCGCTCGGCGGTGGCGAACTGCTCGGGCCGCAGATTGCGGCCGGCTTCAAGCGCGGCGCCGGCGTCTCCGAGCGCCCAGTGCACGCCCACCGCATACAGGTCGACGGCGGCACCGTTGAGCGGGAACAATCGCCCTTTCGGCGCCTGCTGCGGAAGGCGGCGCCCGGCCCGATGCGCTTCCTGGATCATCGCGAGGGCTTGGTGTCGGTCTCCGGCCACGGCTGCCGTGTACGAGGTGGTGCACAACATCTGTGCGTACGCGGCGGCCTGCGCCGATGTCGTGAGCCCGGTGGACTCCATGTCTGCGGCGGCTTTCAGTATCAGGCGCTGGGCTGCTGCGGGCTGGTCCTGGTGACGCAGGACGATCGCGAGCTCGCGGGCGGCAGCCGCAGCGACGAGCGCGGAGCCGGACAGGTCCGCATACGTGATGCCCCGGTCGGCGGTCAGTCGTGCCTGCTGGTAACGGCCGAGTTTGGCGAGGAGCTGAGAAGCCAGGGTGTAGGAGGCTGAGAGCCTCGCGTAGCCCAGTTCCGTGCGCGATCGGGCGGCGAGATGACCGTCACCGAGCAGCCCCGGGAGCTTCCCGGCAAGTTCGGCGTGTCGGCCGCCGTCGAACAGTGCGCGGGCATCAGCTAGTTGGGCGTCGAATGGGACTGCCTTGCCGCTGGGTTCAGGAGTTCCGGCGAGTGCGTCGTCGACTCCGAGAAGTAGAGGGGCAGGGACTGCTGCCCCGGCTGCTGCGAGCAGAGTGCGGCGGCGCATGGGGTCCTCCTCGGCGTCACACGGACCGTCCGGCGCCACTTTAGTGGCGGCAAGGGCCCCGGTGCCGGTAATGCCGAGTGCTTCCATCAGGATGTGTGACGGCATCCCTACTGTGTGAGCTGCCTGCCTGAGCAGTTCGAGGTCGGCTACCCGGCCGCGTGATTCCAGTCGCGACACGGTGGCAGCCGAGCACCCCAACCTGCCACCGAGGTCGGCTTGCCGCCAGCCGCGCTGGACACGGCCCATGCGGACAAGACCTCCGGGCGCGCGTCGTTCGATGAGGGTGCGGGCCTGCGCCGACGTCCATAACGGATCGCTGAGCATGCTGCCCTCCACACGCCACGAGACGGGGGCTATCACCGTAGACGGGGCGTTCCAGAGCAGTCGAGGGCGTGTGCACGATCTGCAAACCGCTTGCACAGCTTGAGAGTTGACCACCACTGTCCTCCGCAAGGTGGTGACCTTCCCATAGCGCCCCTCAACCCGTGGGGCCCACAGAAGGAGGACAACAGACATGGCCATCGCCCTGGAAAGCCCGGCTCTTGCAGCGGCCGCCGGACCGGAGTCGTCCCCGTTCAGGGACCAGCGCTCCTTCGTCACGCCGGAGCTGTGGAACAAGCAGGTCGCGCTCCTGATGCGCGACTACCCGTACGACGAGGTCATGGCTACGCGCGTGCTCGGCCAGGCGTACGCGTACCTGTTCACCGCCATGGCCAGCCGTGGCAAGGGCCTGGGACTGACCCCCGGTCACATCGTCGACATCGGCGTCCACACGGTCATCCTCGACACCGTGGCGTACGCCGAACTGTGCGACCGCTACAACGGTGGCGCTTTCCTGCACCACGTGCCGCTCGTGGACATGAAGGCCGACGGATCGGTCATGCGCACCGCGCACGAGATCGCGGTGCAGGGATTCGAGGTCGACCTCCCGCTGTGGCAGGCTGACTCGGCCGACTGCGGGCCCTGCAGCCCGGGCAACGACAGCCACTGACCAGCATCCCCGGTCTGGTCCGCTCCTGAGGGGGCGGACCAGATCTCGTCGGACAGCCACCGACACGGCTGCGAGTGAATCAGGTGGGAAAGCCCTCGGCGATCACGGAAAACCCATCAGGATGGGGCCGTGACCCTCTCCCCACCTTCAACAACCGCCACAAGCAGCCCGCACAGCGGCATCGTGGACCGTTTCCACTGGGACTGGTACCAGCGCGCCGAGCCCAGCTCCGAACTCCTCGGTGACCTCACGGACCGGACCGTGGTGGAAATCGGCGCCGGTTCAGGGCGACAGGCCGCCTACCTCGCCCGCGTCCACCGGCCCGCCCGCGTGGTGGCCGTCGACCGTGACCCCGCCCAGCACGCTCGTGGTCGTGAACGCTTCGGGGACATCTCCCGGCTGGAGCTGGTGTGCGATGACGCAGCCACGTACATGGCCAAGCATCCCGACACCTTCGACGTCGCGTACTGCGTCTTCGGAGCACTCGACTTCACCGATCCCGACGAGTTGCTGCCGGCGATCGCCGAAGGGCTGCGACCCGGCGGCCTGCTCGTCTTCTCCACCCTTGCGCACTACCGCACTGGCCGCGCCCCGGAGACGGAGTCGCGCCCCGCCACGATCTCCACCCGACGGCCGGACGGTACGCCGGGCACGATGTTGCGGTGGGTCCTCGACATCCCCGTATGGCACAGGCTCTGCGACGAGCACGGCTTCGAAACCACGCACACCGACACCATCCACGACCCGGGCAGCGCATACGACCCGCCCATCGCCACGAACGTGTTCCGCGCCGTACGACGAAGGGCAGCCTGAAGTCACACCTGCACGGACCAGGGGGCAGTCGACGCCCCGTACAACACGGTGGTTCCCTTCTTCGGGTGTGCCCGTCAGTCCCGGTCCACATGGTCGGGGGCGGCAGCGGTGGGCCGGTTGGCGCCGGGATGCGTGATTTCGGTAGCGGCATGAGAACCACCCGGGTAAGTTCGCGTTCTTCGGATGGCGGAAGCTCCCGGAGTCCCGGAATGCGAACGCCATGACGAACCCCGACCCCGACCAACTCCCCGCACGACTTCGCCTCGCTGCCGCGCTCGACGGCCTGGCCGCAACCTTCGTCGGGATGACGGCCCACCCCGACGAGCACAACTGCGTGTGCCACTGGGGCGGTCCCGAAGAACTCGCGCAGCTCAAGGTCCCGGACGCAGAGCTGGACCCCGATCTCCTGCGCCGCACCTGGCAGGCCCCCGACTGGGACGACCACGCATCCGTACTGCGCCGGATCCTGCCCCAGTTCGCCAGGGGACTCGTCGACGGCTCCGTCACGGCGCTCTCCGGCTACGAGGAAGCCGGCGGCTCGTTCGCCCTCGGTCATTGGCAGCAGTGGCCCGCCGAACAGGCCGAAGCAGTGAGGGAATTTCTGGACGCCTGGTGGGTCCAGACGCTCACCGATCCGGATCCCGTGGTGCCCGCGTACGAGGTCCTGGCGCTGGTCGAGGTGGCGTCCGGCACGCTCACCCCGTGGCTCAGCACCTGGGAGACGTTGACCGGCCACCCGGCCGACGATCACCTTGCCGAGGCGGTAGCAAAGTGGGAGTACGACCTACTCGGAGACGAACTCCCGTGGGCCTATTGGCGTAGCGAGGAAGAGGCAATCGAAGAGGCACGCACCGAGCTGACCACCTGGCTGGTCCGCAATGCACCTGCCCGGCTCGGGGCCCATGGCGTACCAGATGAACTGCTCCACCGAATACGGCTGTTCGGCCTCAAGGGCGCCGATCGTTGGGAGGACCCTGACTGGCCCGGCTACCGCTACTGATCACCGAACCGACACGGCTGAACGTTGTCCTGAACGAAGCGGTGTTGAGGTGCCCGCTCGGTGGAACCACCGTCGTGGGGGCAACTCCTACACCTGCTGAAGGTCGGTGAGTATCCCGACGGGCACCATCAAGGTGATCCCCTTTCAGCGCGGGACTGCACCTGGGTGTCGTGTCGGGACTGAAGTGGCAGGGAGCTATGAAAAAGATTGATCTGACAACCGCGATATGGACCAAGTCCAGCCACAGCAACGCGCAGTCGGCCTGTGTGGAAGTCGCCCTCCTCGGCAACAGCACTGTGCCGATCCGCGACAGCAAGAACCCCCACGGCCCGATCCTGGTTGCCTCCGGAGTGGCCTGGGACGCCTTTGTGGAGCAGCTCAAGCACTGACCGCAGAGCAGAAGGCGAGCACCCTCAACCACACACGGTCGGGGGTGCTCGCCTGTTTTGCGATGGCAGCCCGAGAACCACCCGGGTAAGTTGGCGATCTTCGGATGGCGGAAGCGTCCGGAGTCCCTGAATGCGAGGCTCTGACAGCGATCACGGGGAGCCTTCACGGTCGGTGAACGGGCTGTCCGATTCCGGACTGCACGCCGGGGTGCCGGTGGCCGGTCGTAAGCCGGGAGCTCCGGCGCGGCAACGTACAAGAAGGCCCCGTACACACCTTAAGGAACGGGGTGCGTACGGGGCTGGCCCGTTTTGAGAGTTCGCTGCCTACCGCTGGTGCCGTCTGGCCCGCACCGGCGAATGCAGTGCCGCTCTGACCTTCCACCAGATCCGTCGGACGGTAGAGGTGGAGGTCGAGTAGCTGACTGCGTAACCGCGTTCTTCGCTGTTCAGCGGGTTCAGGGAACGCCCCTCACGGGGGTAGCGCTCCTCGGGATCCCGGGCCATGTCTCCTCCTACGGAGCCGTGGTGCCGCAGTTCTTCCGGAGCTCGTTGTCGGCCCGGGTGGTCGGGCTGGAGCCGACGCCGGTGACGAGCCCCTTCATGACAGGGTAGTAGGTGTAGGTGCCGCCGCCGTCGTTGCAGTCGACCGACCAGCCGTAGTCGATGAAGGAATTGGTGGTGGGCCTGGTGGCGTGCCAGACGTCGTAGCCGCGCGGGCCGCTCCAGGAACCGCGCCACATCTGGGTCTCGATGTGCTGGGACCCGAACGAGCTCGATGGAACCACCGTCGTGGGGGCAACTCCTACACCTGCTGAAGGTCGGTGAGTAACCCGACGGGCACCATCAAGGTGATCCCCTTTCAGCGCGGGACTGCACCTGGGTGTCGTGTCGGGACTGAGGTGGCAGGGAGCTATGAAAAAGAGTGATCTGACAACCGCGATATGGACCAAGTCCAGCC
>NZ_LIQQ01000048.1:11805-12427 GCF_001418565.1 Streptomyces graminilatus
CGCGGGCGGGCTGTCGATGTTCGGCCGGCCCTTGTGGGCCTGGAGGGCCAGGCTGATCAAGGTCATGAGCAGATCGACGTCCGCGTCGCATTCCAGACGTATGGTCACCCACTGCGAGCCCGGCACGAACTGGATGGCGGTCGACCGGCTGAGGTCGCCCTCGAAGTGCTGGATCATCCTGGCCGTGAGGTGCAGGTCGACCCGGCGATCGGAGTGGAAGTGGACGATCTCGGCTCCGCCGGAGCGCAGGGCACGGCCGGTGCGGCAGCTGGGCTCGGCCTCTGTCAGGTCCGGCCAGCTCACGAGTTGCGTCAGGGCACGCAAGGTCGCCGTCATGAGCCCATCATGATGCGCTGGCCCACAGTCCACCAGAGCTTAAGGGTGACGTAACCCGCCCGCACTGCCCGAACGTCCGAATCCCCGACCCCGCCCACCCTGCCCAACCCGCAGATCACGCAGATCACGCAGATCACGCAGCCCCACGAAACCGTCGCGGACGCCCGGTCTACGACTCGCGGGCCGGGCCGAGCCGAGCCGGGCCGAGCCGGGCCGGGCCGGGTCAGGCCGGGCGGGGCCCCGGAGGCTGCTCTTCCGGCTGCCCTCATGGCCCTTTCCCGGGCCG
>NZ_LIQQ01000480.1 GCF_001418565.1 Streptomyces graminilatus
ACCCCGCCCTCGCCCTGCACCGGCTCGACGATCACACAGGCCCGTTCGCCGAGCCGGTCGAGCAGCGCCGCCAGCGCCTCCGTGTCGCCGTACGGGGCGACGTGGCTGTTCGGCAGCAGCGGGCGGAACGGGTCCTGGTACTTGGCGTTGGCGGTGGCGGAGAGCGCGCCCAGGGTCTTGCCGTGGTAGCCGCCCGCCATGCTCACCAGCGCGGTGTGCCCGTGGGCGCGCGCCAGTTTGAGGCCCGCCTCGGTGGCCTCCGTACCGGAGTTGACGAAGTGAACCCGGTCGAGGCCGGCCGGGGTGCGGGCCACGAGGGCCTCGGCGGCACGGGCCGCGACCGGCTCCAGGAAGACCCGGGAGGCCAGCGGATGGGCGTCGACCTGGCAGTGCACGGCGGCCGTCACGGCGGGGTGTCGGTGGCCGAGGATGAAGACTCCGTAGCCGCCGAAGTCGAGATAGCGGCGACCGTCCTCGGTGAAGATCCACGCCCCTTCGGACGCCGTCTCCAGCATGCCGCCGAGCACCGTGCCCATGACGGCGCGGCCGGAGGACAGATGTTCCCGGTAGAGGCGGGCGATGTGGGTGGCGTTGTCGGTCCCGGGGTCCGTGCCGGAGTGGAGCAGGGAGTCGATCGGAAAGGTGGTCATGACGCCAACTCCCTTGCCTGGACTGCTTCCTGAGACGTCTGGTGGACAGCCTTCCGGCGTGCAGCGGCGGCGCTCGCCGGCTGGAGGCGCGCCCGGCCGCGCATTCCGCCGGGCCGGGCGGCCCAGGCCTCCAGGTTGCGTACGAGGGCCTCGCGCAGCTCCTCCTTCACGACCGCCCGGCCACAGTGCGGGGTGCCGAGGGACGACTCGAAGGGCAGCGCCCGCTGGAAGACCAGCAGCAGTTCCGCGTACGTCTGGAAGCGGCGGCGCAGCGACTCCGGGAACGTGGGCCCCTCGATCAGCGGCAGCAGCAGCCGGTGCACCGACTCCAGCGGAATCAGCCGGGGCGGATGCGGCCGGGACCCGTACCGTTCGGCGAACTCCAGGCAGTTGTCGATGACTTCGGTCTGGAACAGCACCTCCGAGCCGGCCGTCAGCCAGTACTCGCCCCCGGTGACCCCGCCGCGCATCAGGTCACCCACCGCACGGGCGACGACATCCTGGGGCACCATGTCGATCCGGGAGTCCGGCCCGCCCGGCATGACCGGGACCTGACCCTTGACGATGGCCCCGAGCGCCCGCGTCAGCCCCTGCATCCCGGCGATCCGGCCGGTCACCGAGTCGCCCATCACCACCGACGGCCGCATGATCACCCCGGGTACCGGCGCCTCCCGTACCGCCTGTTCGGCCTCCGTCTTCGAGGCGAGATAGGCGGCGGCGCCGGGAAAGCGCTTCTGTTCCTCAGGGGCCAGCGGGTTGGCCACGAAGGCGGTGCTCATATGGAAGAAGGGCGCCCCGGCGCGGGCGGCCAGGTCGAGCATCGTGCGGGTGCCGTCGAGATTGGCGCGCCGGATCAGGCCCGGCTCCCACTGCCAGTTGGTGGCGGCGGCGGAGTGCAGCACTATGTCCACACCGGCGGCGAGACGGGTGAACTCCCCATCGGACAGGCCGAGTCGGGGCTCCATCAGATCGGCGCGGAACTCGTGCACCCGGGGATCGTCCACCGGGGTGCGGTGGCGCAGACAGACGACGCGGAAGGCGGGCAGCAGCTCGTCGATCAGGGCTCTGCCGAGTACTCCGGTGCCACCGGTGAGCAGCACGGTGGGCCGGGGACCGGTGGTCCGGGCGGCTGTGGTCCGGGTTTCGGGCATGGCGGACTTCCCCCTCGTTCGGTTCGGGTTGGCGGCGGTCGGCGTCGGTCTGATCGCGACCAGGTGGGGCCGGTCGGTGTCAGGGCGTACGGCGCGTGGGCCTCGTACAGAAAGACCTCAGGCGACCGTCAGCGGCGCCCCGGCCAGATGGGCGGCGAGCGGGCCCGTCATCCGGGACCTCGACGGCGGGTGCAGGGCGAGGCCGTTGACGCAGGCGGCCAGGTAGCCGACCTCGTCCGAGGCGATGAAGGCGAGCCCGCCGAGCAGTTCCACCGCGCGCGGCACGACGCGGGCGAGCGTGTCCTGCACGGTGTAGCGGACGTACAGGGAGTCGGCGAGCGCGGACTCGTCGGGGGCGGCCTCGTCCACCCGCCGGGCCAGGCCCTCCACGGCGGCCATCGCGCCCTCCGTCTCCACCAGCAGCCGCACCCGTTCCGCCTCGGGCACCCGGTCCTGGCCCAGCACCCGCTCCACCAGGGCGCTCGCGGCACCGAGATAGCTGCCGGTCATCAGCAGTTCGAACCAGACGAGTCCGGCGGTCTGCACCTCGTCCAGCCGGGACCCGGCCGGGGATGCGGTGCGTACCAGCAGTTCGGGCGGCACGAGAACGTTGTCGAGCGTGACCTGGTCGCTCTCGGCGCCCGCGAGGAAACCGCTCGCCCAGAAGGCGCTCACACTGAGCCCCTCCGTCTCGGCCGGCACCAGGGCCACGGCCAGCTCCTCGCCCTCGCCGTCCTCGCACGGCACCATCACGCTGGCGGTGAGCAGATCCATGGAACGGGCCAGACTGCACGGCTTCTTCACGCCGGTGATGCGTACGCCCTCGGGGGTCACCGTGGCGGTCATGGCGGGGGAGAGGATGCCGGTGCCGCTGCGGCCCTCCGCGAAACCGGACGCCATCAGCCGGTTGTCGGCCGCCACGCCCTGGACAAGCATCCACTCAAGCCCCTCGCCGCCGCCGGACTCGCTCAGCCCGACGAGCGTGGCCATCGAGAAGTGGTGCATGGTCGTCGCCACCGCCAGCGACGGGGAGCGGCTGCCCAGCGCCCGCTGCACCCGTACCGTGTCGAGCGCGGTGGCGCCCCGCCCCTGGAGGGACGCCGGTGCCAGCAGCCCGGGGCCGCCGCACTCACGGAACAATCCGATGCCCGGACTCTTCTGGCTCTCCAACACCATCAGTGGCAGCGCCCGCAGCCCGTCGTCGAGGCCGGGCAGCAACCTGGTGAGGGCCGCGCGCTCGCGCTCCAGGAATCTCATGTCGTCCCCCTGCTTTTCTACGTCCTCGGATGCCGTCGGCGTCGTCGGCTCTGTCTTCACGAGCTTTACGAGCCCACCGCGAGGACCCCTCGGGGGAGCGGGCACCGGAGACCGGCGGCACCGGCGACCGGCGGGGCGGGCGCCGTCCGCCGTACGAGACGCCCTTGACGTGGGCCGCGAGCCGATCGACACTCCCCAAGAGGAATCCTAGTGAAAAGGTAGGGAAGCGCGATGCGCGTGGAGTCGAACGCCAGTCGGGTGGTTCACGCACCCCGGCCGACCCCGCTGCTGACCTCCCGCCGTCACATCGACCTCCAGCGCGTCTGCAGCGCCATCAGCTCCCCGCGCTGAGCCCCCTCCCTGTGCTCT
>NZ_LIQQ01000481.1 GCF_001418565.1 Streptomyces graminilatus
CGCGATCCCCGGCGGCAGCCAACCGCCCCCACAGCAAATCAGCCAAACTCCGCACCAACTCAGCCCGGGAACACGGCCGTTCCCCCAACCACCAGTCCCCGGCCGCGTGCATCATCCCGACTATCCCGTGCCCCCAGACCCGGGCCAGCTGCTGACTGGCCGGCCCGAGATCCACCCGCTCCTCGATCACCCGAGCCAACTCCTCGCCCATCAGCCGCAGCAACGGCAACGAGTGCTTCCGCACATCGAACCCGGGGTCGCCGGGCGACACTCCGTCAGCCGGGTGCATCAGGAACCGGTACACCTGAGGCCGCGCCTCGATCGCCGCGAGGTAGGTGTCCAGCGTGGCCTCCACCCGCTCCCGCCGCTCCGCCGGAGCGTCCAGGGCGGCCCGCAGGGAGTCGAGCAGGGCGTCGGTGTGCCGCTTGGCCAGCGCGGCGTAAAGTCCGCCCTTGTCGCCGAAGTGCCGGTACAGGATCGGCTTGGTGATTCCCGCCTCGGCGGCGATCGCGTTCATCGAGGCGCCGGGGCCGTCGCGCAGCACCACCCGGTCCGCGGCCTCCAGCAGCTCACGCCGACGGCGGTCGGCGGACCGCTGCTGATCGGTCTGCTGCGTGGTGTCCATGGTTTCTCCCCACCCGTGCTGATTTCGGCGACGCTTGCGCAAAATAGCACTGATCGGTCCATGCCCATCGAACGGGTTGCCGACCGCAGCCTGGGAGTTGACTTTTCCTACCGACGGGTAACAGACTCTAGTTACCGCAGGTAACATGCTAGTGGAGCGATGGAGGGGTCATGGCCGAATTCACCATGGAGCTCAACGACGAGCAGAAAGAGGTCCGCGACTGGCTCCACGGTTTCGCCGCCGATGTGATCCGCCCCGCCGCCGCCGAGTGGGACGAGCGCGAGGAGACCCCCTGGCCGGTCATCCAGGAGGCCGCGAAGGTCGGCATCTACTCCCTGGACTTCTACGCCCAGCAGTACTTCGACCCCACCGGCCTCGGCATCCCGATGGCCATGGAGGAACTCTTCTGGGGTGACGCGGGCATCGCCCTCTCCATCGTCGGCACCGGCCTCGCCGCCGTGGGTGTCCTCGCCAACGGCACCGAGGAGCAGATCGGCACCTGGATCCCGCAGATGTACGGCGACACCAACGAGGTCAAGGTCGCCGCCTTCTGCTCCTCCGAGCCCGACGCCGGCTCCGACGTCGCCTCCATGCGCACCCGCGCCGTGTACGACGAGGCCAAGGACGAGTGGGTCCTCAACGGCACGAAGACCTGGGCGACCAACGGCGGCATCGCCAACGTCCACGTCGTCGTCGCCGTGGTCGACGCCGAGCTGGGCTCCAAGGGCCACGCCTCCTTCATCGTCCCGCCGAACACGCCCGGCCTGTCCCAGGGCCAGAAGTTCAAGAAGCACGGCATCCGCGCCTCGCACACCGCCGAGGTCGTCCTGGAGAACGTCCGCATCCCCGGCTCCTGCCTCCTCGGCGGCAAGCAGAAGCTCGACGAGCGCCTCGCTCGGGCCCGTGAGCGCGCGAAGTCCGGCGGCGAGCGCGTCAAGAACGCGGCGATGGCCACGTTCGAGGCGAGCCGTCCCGCCGTGGCCGCCATGGCGGTGGGCACCGCACGTGCCGCGTACGAGGTCGCCCTCGACTACGCGATGACCCGCGAGCAGTTCGGCCGCCCGATCATCGACAACCAGGGGGTCGCCTTCCAGCTCGCCGACATGCGTACGTCCATCGACGCGGCGCGGCTGCTGACGTGGCGGGCGTCGTGGATGGCGATCAACGGGAAGCCGTTCACCGCCGCCGAGGGGTCGATGTCGAAGCTGTTCGCGAGCGAGACGGCGAAGAAGGTCACCGGGCAGGCGATCCAGATACTCGGGGGGAACGGGTTCACCCGTGAGTACCCGGTCGAGCGGATGCACCGGGATGCGGCGATCTATACGATCTTCGAAGGTACGAGTGAGATTCAGCGGCTGGTGATCGCGCGCACCTTGTCGGGGATGCCGATTCGGTAGCGCCGTGGGGGGTGCGGTGTGCTGCGGGCCGCGGGTGCGTCGTGGCTTGTCGCGCAGTTCCCCGCGCCCCTAAAGACGGTCGGTCAACGCAGCCCCTATCGAGATGTGGGGCCGCTGCTGTGGGCGATGCAGGCCACGTCGATGCGGTCGGCCAGCTTGGCGAGTTCGATGGTGAGGGCGGCCACCGTGTCCTCGTCGAGGTCCTGGCCGGCCTCCACCAGGTGCAGCCAGCGGCCGCCGACCGTGCGCAGCAGTTTGCTGACGTCGGAGGCGGCAACCTGCAACGTGCCGCGGTCGTCGACGATCAGAGGCAGAGTCACTTCGCGGTTCACAGGGGGGATCGTAGCCGCGGAACGCTCACGCTCCGTGCCATACCGTGGTGATGTTGCAGAACTCGCGGATTCCGTGTCCCGACAGCTCGCGCCCGTACCCGGACCGTTTCACCCCGCCGAACGGGAACGCCGGGTGGGACGCGGTCATCCCGTTGACGAACACCCCGCCCGCCTCCAGATCCCGGACGAGCCGGTCCACCTCGGCCTCGTCGCGGGTCCAGACATTGGAACTCAGCCCGAAGGGCGTGTCGTTGGCGATCGCCAACGCCTCGTCCAGGTCGGCCGCGCGATACAGCGTCGCGACCGGGCCGAAGGTCTCCTCCCGGTGAACGCGCATCTCGGGTGTGACGTCGGCGAGGACCGTCGGCGCGTAGTACCAGCCGCGGTCCCTGAGGCCCTCGGGGCGTTCGCCACCGCACAGAACCGTCGCGCCGCTCTCCACGGCCTCGTCGACCAGCGCCTCCAGCTCCGCGCGCCCCCGCTCACTGGCGAGCGGCCCGACCTCCGTGTCCTCGGCCAGCGGATCGCCGACCTTCAGCGCCGCCATCGCCGTCGAGAAGCGTTCCGCGAACGCGTCGAAGACATCCGTGTGCACGATGAACCGCTTGGCGGCGATGCACGACTGCCCGTTGTTCTGCACACGCGCGGTCACCGCCACCCGTGCGGCCCGGTCGACGTCGGCGGAGGCCAGGACGATGAACGGGTCGCTGCCGCCCAGCTCCAGCACCGTCTTCTTGACCTCGTCCCCGGCGACGGACGCCACCGCGCGCCCGGCCGGCTCGCTGCCGGTGAGCGTGGCCGCCCGCACCCGGGGATCGCGCAGGACGTCCTCGACCGCGCCCGACCCGATCAGCAGCGTCTGGAAGCAGCCCTCGGGGTAGCCCGCCCGGCGGAACAGGTCCTCCAGGTACAGGGCGGTGCGCGGCACGTTCGAGGCGTGCTTCAGCAGGCCCACATTGCCCGCCATCAGCGCCGGCGCCGCGAAGCGGATCACCTGCCAGAGCGGGAAGTTCCACGGCATCACCGCGAGCACCGGCCCCAGCGGACGGTAGCGGACCACGGCCCGGGAGGCGCCGGAGTCCTTGACGTCGGCCTCGGCGGGCTCCTCGTCGGCGAGGAGTTCCTCGGCGTGGTCGGCGTACCAGCGCATCGCCTTCGCGCACTTCGCGGCCTCCGCGCGGGCCTGCGTGACCGGCTTGCCCATCTCGGTCGTCATGGTGCGGGCGATGTCGTCCCGGTCCTCGTCCAGCAGACCGGCGGCCCGGCCCAGCAGCCGGGCCCGCTCGGCGAAGCCGGTCGTACGGTACGTCCGGAAGGCCGCCTCGGCGACGGCGAGCCTGCGCTCGATCTCCTCGCCGCCCATGGCCTCGTACGTCCGCAGAGTCTCGCCGTTCGCCGGGTTCACCGTCGCGATGGCCATGCCGTGCCTCCAGGTCGATGGCTGTCCCTCGACCTTCCCGCGCGCCGGGTGCCGCCGCAACGCGTACGCCGACATCGGTACGGGGACGGTCTCAGTTCCCCGAGTGCTCCGTCAGCCGGTCCAGAAACCCGGCCTGCGCCGACACGATCACCGCCCGCGCCTCGTCGAGGCCGAACCACCGCACCCGGTCCAGCTCCGGGAACTCCCGCTCCTGCCCCGAACCCCTGGGCCACTCCATCCGGAACGTACCCGGCACCACGGCCGCCGGATCGAGGTCCGCCTCCACGGCCCACGCCGTCACGACCTTCCCGCCGGCCTGCCTGACCTCGCCCAGCGGCAGGGCCTCCCCGTCGGGCGGCGCCAGCCCCAGCTCCTCCTCGAACTCCCGGCGCGCCGCGTCCCAGGCCGTCTCCCCGTCGCCGTACTCACCCTTGGGAATCGTCCAGGCCCCGGCGTCGCGCCGGGCGAAGAAGGGGCCGCCCATGTGCCCGAGCAGCACCTCCAGCCCCTGACCGGGCGGGGCGGGGCGGCGGAACAGCAGCAGTCCGGCGCTGCGCTTCCCGTCGGGAGCCCGGGTCGTCCCGGTCTTCTTCGCCTTCTCCGTCATCGGGTTGCCTCCGGATGCGTGGCCAGCAGGGTTTCCACCGTGTCCGCCTCCGCCGGGGACTTGTCCTCCCGGTAGCGCACGACACGGGCGAAGCGGAGGGTGACGCCGGCCGGGTAGCGGGTGGAGCGCTGCAGACCGTCGTACGCGATCTCGACGACCAGCTCCGGCCGTACGGTCACCACCCAGCCGTCGTCCGACACGGCCAGCGCCCGGAGCCGCTCGGTCTGCCAGGCCAGCATCACGTCGGTCATGCCCTTGAAGGTCTTGCCGAGCATGGCGAAGGAACCGTCGGGGTTGCGGGCGCCGAGATGGAGATTGGACAGCTTGCCGGTACGGCGGCCGTGCCCCCACTCGGCCGCCAGCACCACCAGGTCGAGCGTGTGTACGGGTTTGACCTTCAGCCAGGCCGCGCCGCGCCGCCCCGCGCTGTAGGGGGCGTCGAGCGCCTTGACCACGACACCCTCGTGGCCGCGCGCGAGGGTGTCGGCGAGGAATTTCTCCGCGCCCGGGAGGTCGGCGGTGCCGTCGGCCAGCAGGCGCCGTACCCGCATCGGCTCGGGGACCAGCCGGGCCAGCTCCGCGTGCCGCTCGGCGAAGGGGAGGTCGAGGAGGTCGTGGCCGTCGACCGACAGCGCGTCGAAGAACACGGGCGAGACGGGCGTCTCCCGGGCGGCCGTCGCCACGTCCACCCGGGAGCCGACGCGGCCGGCGGTCTCCTGGAAGGAACGCGGGCGCCCGGCGCCGTCGAAGGCGATCACCTCGCCGTCCAGGATGAGCCGCTCGCCCCTCAACACCCTTGCGGCGGCGGTCAGTTCGGGCAGTCGGTCGGTGATGTCGTCGAGGGTTCGGGTGTACAGCCGTACGTCGTCGCCGTCGCGGTGGACCTGGACCCGGATGCCGTCCAGTTTCTCCTCGACGGCGCAGGCCCCGAGCTTGTCGACGGCCTCCGCCACCGAGGAGGCGCTGTGCGCGAGCATGGGCAGGACCGGGCGGCCGACGGTGAGGCGGAACCGGGCGAGGGCGGGCGGTCCGTCGGAGAGAAGGGCCTGCGCGACGGGCTGGATGCCGCCCGCGAGCATCACGGCCCGCCGTACGTCCGTGGGCGGCGCCTCGGTGGCGACCGCGAGCCCCTCCACGGCCACCGCGTCCAGGGCGCCCTGCCGCACCTCGCCGGTGATCAGCGCGAACAGGAACCGCTGCTCGTCCGTGGTGGCCGCCGCCAGCAACTCGCCCACCAGCCGTTTGCGTTCGGCCTGCGAGCCGGTTCCCGTGACCGCGCCGATGGCGGTGAGGCGGGCGTCGACGTCGAGGACGGTGAGGGAGGGTTCGGGGGCGCCGGGAACTCGCCGGTCCAGCATCTTCCAGCCGATGCCGAGGCGGCCCTGGGGGAGGTGTCCGGCGAGGTAGGGGATGACGATCGGTACGTCGTCGGGGGCGGCGTCCCGGAAGAGTTCGGCGAGCAGGGCGATCTTGCGGGAGCGGGCGGAGGCGGTGGCGACCTCCCGGGACACGTGGGCGAGCCTGCTCAGCAGCATGCAGCCATCGTGCAACGGGGGTGGCGGACGCACATCCGGGCGGGTGGCGGGTTTTCTTCGCCCCCGCCG
>NZ_LIQQ01000482.1 GCF_001418565.1 Streptomyces graminilatus
ACCTCCAGGAACGTGGACACACCCTCCCCGGCCAGCCACTCCACCGCATCCGCGAAGCGGACCGCTTCGCGGACCTGACGCACCCAGTACTCCGGCGTACCGAACTCCGCACCCGCCACACCACCCGACAACGTCGACACCACCGCAAGCCGCGCCGGCCCGAACGACACCCCCTCCACAACCCGCCGGAACTCCTCCAGCATCGGCTCCATCAACACCGAATGAAACGCATGACTCACCGACAAAGCCCGCGTCCGCCGACCCAGCCCCCCAAACCGCTCCACCACCCCCTGCACGGCTCCGGCCTCACCCGAGACCACCACCGAACCCGGAGCATTCACCGCAGCAACGGAGACACCCTCGGTCAGATACGGGGACACCTCCTCCTCCGAGGCCTCCACCGCCACCATCACACCGCCGCCGGGGAGCGCGTCCATCAGCCGGCCACGCGCCGCCACCACACGACACGCATCACCCAAAGACAGCACACCGGCCACATGGGCAGCGGCGATCTCCCCCACCGAATGACCCACCACGAACCGCGGCACCACACCCCACGACTCCACCAACCGGAACGCCGCCACCTCAAACGCGAACAACCCCGCCTGAGCCCACACCGTCCGATCCAGCAAGTCCCCGTCCGGGGCCCACACCACCGACGTCAGCGGCGCCCCCAGCAGCGGATCCAGCACCTCACACACCGCATCCCACGCCCCCGCGAACACCGGGAACGCCTCATACAAACCCCGCCCCATACCCAACCGCTGCGCACCCTGACCCGAGAACAACACAGCGACATCAGGCTCTTCAGCCCCCGCCACACCCCGCACCACACCCGGCACATCCGCACCCGACGCCACCGCCCACACCCCCGCCACCAGGTCCGCACGCCCGTCACCCACGACCACAGCCCGGTGCTCGAACACCGACCGACCACTCGCCAGCGAGAACCCCACATCCACCGGATCCAGCAGACCGTCGGCTTCAACCCGCTGACCAAGCCGTACGGCCTGCTCCCGCAACGCCGACTCACTCCGCCCCGACACCACCCACGCCACCGGACCGGACTCCCCCGCCCCAGCCGCACCGTCGGTCTCGGGCTCGGACACCTGCTCCAGAATCACATGCGCATTGGTGCCACTGACGCCGAAGGCGGAGATGCCCACCCGTCGCGGACGGTCGGCCTCCGGCCACTCCCGCGCCTCGGTCAGAAGCTGGACAGTGCCGGACGACCAGTCCACCTGATCCGACGGCTCCTCCGCATGCAGGGTGGCGGGAAGAACACCGTGGCGCATCGCCTCGACCATCTTGATCACACCGGCGACGCCTGCGGCGGCCTGCGTATGACCGATGTTGGACTTGACGGAACCGAGCCACAGCGGACGCTCCTCCGACCGTTCCCGGCCGTAGGTGGCCAGCAGGGCCTGGGCTTCGATCGGGTCGCCGAGACGGGTGCCCGTGCCGTGTGCCTCGACGGCGTCGACCTCGGCCGCGTCGAGTCCGGCGACGGCCAGGGCCTGCCGGATCACCCGCTGCTGCGACGGACCATTCGGAGCCGTCAGCCCATTACTCGCACCATCCTGATTGACCGCACTGCCCCGCACCACAGCCAGCACCCGATGCCCAAGCCGCTCAGCATCCGACAGCCGCTCCACCAGCAGCACACCCGCGCCCTCACCCCAGCCCGTACCGTCCGCGTCGACCGAGAACGCCTTGCACCGGCCGTCCACCGACAGCCCCCGCTGCCGCGAGAACTCCACGAACGACAGCGGCGACGACATCACCGTCACACCACCGGCCAGCGCCACATCGCACTCGCCGGACCGCAGCGCCTGCACAGCGAGATGCAGCGCGACCAGCGACGCCGAGCACGCCGTGTCCACCGT
>NZ_LIQQ01000483.1 GCF_001418565.1 Streptomyces graminilatus
CACGGGTGGGCGCGGCGGCACCCCGTACAGCGCCGGGCGGCGCGACCCACCCGCTGCTCAACATCGGCGCCGGGCGCCCCACCAACGAAGGGCACCCGGCGCGGCCACTCACCTCCGCTTGGGGTCCACCAACCCGGCCTTCCGCAACGCGTCAGCCATCGCACTGTTCCCCGGCGCAGGGGTCCCCTGCCGAGGCCCTCCGCCTCCTTGGCCCTGGCCCTGGCCCTGGCCATGCCCCTGCCGCTGCCCCTGCTGGCGGGGCTGAGGCGGGCGACCCCCACGCGAAGGCCGCCCCTGCTGCTGCTCCCCGGAGGCCACCGCCTCGTCGTCCAGCCGCAGCGTCAGCGAGATCCGCTTCCGCGGGATGTCGACATCCAGCACCTTCACCTTGACGATGTCCCCGGACTTCACGACGTCATGCGGGTCCTTGACGAACGTCCTGGACATCGCGGACACATGCACCAGCCCGTCCTGGTGGACACCGACATCCACGAACGCCCCGAACGCGGCCACGTTCGTGACGACACCCTCCAGCACCATCCCGGAGACCAGGTCACCGATCTTCTCGACCCCCTCCTTGAAGGTGGCCGTCGCGAAGGCGGGCCGCGGGTCGCGCCCGGGCTTCTCCAGCTCGCGCAGGATGTCCGTGACCGTCGGCAGACCGAACTTGTCGTCCACGAAGTCGTCGGGCCGCAGCGACCGCAGCACCGCGGTGTTCCCGACCAGCGAAGCCACCCCGCTCCCCGCAGACTTCACCATCCGCCGCACCACCGGATACGCCTCCGGGTGCACACTCGACGCGTCCAGCGGATCGTCCCCGCCCCGGATCCGCAGGAACCCCGCACACTGCTCGTACGCCTTCGGCCCGAGCCGCGCGACATTCTTGAGCTGGGAGCGTGAGGTGAACGGCCCGTTGGCGTCACGGTGCGCCACGATGTTCTCCGCGAGCCCGGAGGAGATGCCCGAGACCCGCGAGAGCAGCGGCGTGGACGCCGTGTTGACGTCGACCCCGACGCCGTTCACACAGTCCTCGACCACCGCGTCCAGTGACCGCGACAGCTTCACCTCGGACAGGTCGTGCTGGTACTGCCCGACCCCGATCGACTTCGGGTCGATCTTCACCAGCTCGGCCAGCGGGTCCTGGAGCCGCCGGGCGATCGACACCGCCCCGCGCAGCGACACGTCCATGCCGGGCAGTTCCTGCGAGGCGAACGCCGACGCCGAGTACACGGACGCGCCCGCCTCGGACACCATCACCTTGGTGAGCTTCAACTCCGGGTGCTTGGCGATGAGTTCACCGGCGAGCTTGTCCGTCTCCCGGGACGCCGTACCGTTGCCGATCGCGATCAGGTCGACCGAGTGCTCCCTGGCGAGCCGCGCCAGCTTCGCGATCGCCTCGTCCCACTTGTTCGCCGGTACGTGCGGATGGATCACGTCCGTGGCGACGGCCTTGCCGGTCGAGTCGACGACGGCCACCTTGACGCCCGTACGGAACCCGGGGTCGAGTCCCAGCGTCGCGCGCGTGCCGGCCGGAGCGGCGAGCAGCAGGTCGCGCAGGTTCGCCGCGAACACTTTGACCGCCTCGTCCTCGGCGACCGTACGCAGCCGAAGGCGTACGTCGATGCCGAGGTGCACCAGGATCCGGGTCCGCCAGGCCCAGCGCACGGTCTCCTTGAGCCATTTGTCGCCGGGACGGCCGCGCTCGGCGATGCCGAACCGGTGGGCGATGATCCCCTCGTACGACGAAGGCCCCTCCGTCGGCTCCTCCGGCTCCAGGACCAGGTCGAGGACGTCCTCCTTCTCGCCGCGCAGCATCGCGAGGATGCGGTGCGAGGGCAGGGCGGTGAAGGGTTCGGTGAAGTCGAAGTAGTCGGCGAACTTGGCGCCCGCCTCCTCCTTGCCCTCCTTCACCTTGGCGGCCAGCCGCCCGCGCACCCACATGCGCTCGCGCACCTCGCCGATCAGGTCGGCGTCCTCCGAGAACCGCTCGGTGAGGATCGCCCGGGCGCCGTCCAGCGCGGCCTGCGGATCGGCGACGCCCTTGCCGGCGTCCACGAAGGCCGCGGCAGCGGCCAGCGGGTCGACGGACGGGTCGCCGAGCAGCCCCTCCGCCAGCGGTTCCAGTCCCGCCTCGCGCGCGATCTGCGCCTTCGTCCGCCGCTTCGGCTTGAACGGCAGATAGATGTCCTCCAGGCGCGCCTTCGTCTCGGCGCCGCGGATCCGCTCCTCGACCTCCGGCGTCAGCTTGCCCTGCTCACGCACCGATTCGAGGATCGCGGCCCGCCGCTCCTCCAGCTCCCGCAGATAGCGCAGCCGCTCCTCCAACGTGCGCAGCTGCGCATCGTCGAGCATCTCGGTCGCTTCCTTGCGGTAGCGGGCGATGAAGGGCACCGTCGAACCGCCGTCGAGCAGCTCGACTGCGGCCCGCACCTGCCGCTCCCGTACGCCGAGCTCCTCGGCGATCCTGCCTTCGATGGACCCTACGAGGGGTGTCGTCACGATCCCGTACCGCCTTCTCCACTGGGGTTGCGCGGCAATTGTGGCAGGTGGCACCGACATCCGGGGCCCAGGGCGCCACACCTCACGCGAGCTGTGCGTGGTCGCGTGCTCGGCCTGCGGCACGCCCAGGGCTACATCTTGTGCACCTCGACGGAGAAGCCGCGGGCGAGAACGCCGTTGAGGTGTTCGGCGTGCGCGCCGAGCCACTGCTCGGCAGGGTTGCCCGGGGCGCTGATCCCGAGGAGTACGTGGTCGTCGGCGTCGTCGGTGCTCCGGCCGCAGACGCAGCACGCGAGACGCTGGAACATGATGTCGGCGGGGCTTGTGGCGTTGGGCATGAGCGGCAGAGTAATGAGCATGGGCCGCTCGGCGCGGGGGACAAGAACGGACCCGCAGCCGCCCTACGACGTCGGCGCCCCGCACCGGGCCCCCGCGCGTGTGACCGAACCGCCGCGCTCACGCGGCCGCCTCACCGCCGCGCCGCCGCCCCCGGCACCGTCCATGAGAAGGCGGGAGCCCGCCGCTCCAGAAACGCGGCGACCCCCTCCCCGGCGTCCCCGCTCTCCCGGGCCTGTTCCGCCCAGTACGCGTCCCGGTCGGTGCGTCCGTTCACGAACTCCTTCGCCGCCGCCTGGGTGAGCCGTGAGCGGGAGACGAGGACCCGGGCGAACTCCGCGACGCGCTTGTCGAGTTCGTCGCCGGGCAGCACCTCGTCGACGAACCCGGTGCGCAGCGCGCGCTCCGTGTCGATCAGCTCACCCGAGAACAGCAGGTACTTGGCCGTCGCCGGACCGACCAGGGCCGCCAGCCGCCGCGTGGACGACGCCGAGTACACCAGGCCCAGCTTCGCCGGAGTCACCCCGAACAGCGTCCCCTCCTCGGCGAACCGCAGATCGCAGGCCGCCGCGAGCTGCGCCCCGCCGCCCACACAGTGCCCTCGGATCGCCGCGAGCACCGGCTTGGGAAAGTCCGCCAGCGCGTCCTCCGCCAGCACGGACAGCCGCTGCGCCGCCTCCGGTGAGCCCTGGAGCGTCGAGATGTCGGCCCCCGCGCAGAACGTCCCGCC
>NZ_LIQQ01000484.1 GCF_001418565.1 Streptomyces graminilatus
TGTTGTCTGTTGTCTGTTGTCCGACGCTGCGTCGTGGCCGGTCGCGCAGTTCCCCGCGCCCCTTCAGGGCGCGTCCAGTGGGCGTCGGTTCATGGAACCCCAGGGCCGGTGGCCGGTGGCCGGTGTGACGGGTGGGAAATGACCTGAACACCACCGTCCGGTGAACGCTCGCTGGAATGAGCGAACCCGACGACCGAGCGTAGGCTCGTGGCGGGTGTACCAACCCCGGTACGGACCGCCCCCCAGGGCTGGATTTAGGGTCGCTTGTCGGGCCTGGTCGACCCATTCCACTCGGCCGCAGAATTTTTCAGACGGAAGCGAGAATTCACCACCGTGACTGCTCTCACTCTCAGCACCGCCGCGGCGCCCGGCCTTCGGGCCGACGCGATCGTCGTCGGTGTCGCCAAGGGCGCCAAGGGCCCCGTCGTCGCACCGGGCGCCGAGGCCGTGGACCAGGCGTACGACGGCAAGCTCGGCGACGTCCTGGGGACCCTCGGCGCGTCCGGCGCCGAGGGCGAGGTGACCAAGCTGCCCGCCCCGGCCGGCTTCAAGGCACCCGTCGTCGTGGCCGTGGGCCTCGGCGCGCTGCCCGAGAAGGACGAGACCTTCGGCGCGGAGTCGCTGCGCCGGGCCGCCGGTGTCGCCGCCCGCACCCTCGCCGGTGCCAAGAAGGCCGCCTTCGCCCTGCCGATCGAAGACGCCGCCGACGCCGGCGCGATCGGCGAGGGCGCCCTCCTCGGGGCGTACGCCTTCGACGCGTACAAGGAGATCGGCAAGGACGCCAAGAACGGCAAGGGGCCGCTCGGCGAGGTCACCCTGCTCGGCGGCAAGCCCCGCGACGCCGCGTACAAGGCCGCCGTGGCCCGCGCCACCGCCGTGTCCGAGGAGCTCAACCGCGCCCGCGACCTGGTCAACACCCCGCCGAACGACCTCAACCCGGAGGCCTTCGCCGCCGTCGCGCAGGCCGCGGCCGAGGAGCACGGCATCCAGGTGGAGGTGCTCGACGTCGAGGCTCTGGAGGAGGGCGGCTACGGCGGCATCCTCGGCGTCGGCGCCGGTTCCGAAGCCGGACCCCGGCTGGTGAAGCTGACGTACACGCACGAGGCGGCGAGCAAGCACCTCGCCTTCGTCGGCAAGGGCATCACCTACGACTCGGGCGGCATCTCGCTCAAGCCCGCCGGGCACAACGAGACGATGAAGTGCGACATGGCCGGTGCGGCGGCGGTCTTCGCCGCGGTCGTCGCCGCCGCACGTCTGGGCCTTGAGGTCAATGTCACCGGCTGGCTGGCGCTCGCCGAGAACATGCCGTCCGGCTCCGCCACCCGTCCCGGTGACGTGCTGCGCATGTACAGCGGCAAGACCGTCGAGGTCCTCAACACCGACGCCGAGGGCCGTCTCGTCCTCGCGGACGCCCTGTGGGCCGCTTCGGCGGAGAAGCCGGACGCGATCGTCGACGTGGCGACGCTGACCGGCGCGATGATGCTGGCGCTGGGCAACCGGACGTACGGGATCATGGCGAACGACGACGCGTTCCGCTCCGCGCTGCACGAGGCGGCGGAGGAGGTCGGGGAGTCGGCGTGGCCGATGCCGCTGCCGGACCACCTGAAGAAGGGGATGGAGTCCCCGACCGCCGACATCGCGAACATGGGTGAGAGGTACGGGGGTGGGCTGGTCGCGGGGCTGTTCCTGCGGGAGTTCGTGGGTGAGGGCATTACTTGGGCGCACCTCGACATCGCGGGGCCCGCGTTCAATGAGGGTGGGCCTTTCGGTTACACGCCCAAGGGCGGTACGGGGTCGGCTGTGCGGACCCTTGTTCGACTGGCTGAGCTGACTGCTGTCGGTGACCTGGGCTGAGGGTGCTTTTAGTGACGGGACCTCGCGTGCGGGTAGTGCCGGGGTCCCGTTTCGCCTACCGGCTCGGTCGTGTGCGTTGTGTGGCGGGTGCGGGTCCGCTGTGGCTTGTCGCGCAGTTCCCCGCGCCCCTTAGGTGGGGTGCCGCGCCCCTCTCTGGAAAGTTCTGGCAAGTGTGGGGTGTCCGTCACAGTCACCCGGCGTCTCGTTGGGGTCTGACAAGTGCGAAGATGGCCTCGGCAGGATGGGGCCCCCACCACAGGGCCGAAGAAAGAGCGGCCGGACACCAGCCGACCGACCGGTCATCCCCCGGCAAGGGGACGAAGAAGCCCGGCGTACGGCGCAATGCATGGAGGACGTGACGTGGCGAACGACGCCAGCACCGTTTTCGACCTAGTGATTCTCGGCGGTGGCAGTGGCGGTTACGCCGCGGCGCTGCGCGGGGCCCAGCTGGGGCTCGACGTCGCCCTGATCGAGAAGGACAAGGTCGGCGGTACCTGCCTGCACCGGGGATGCATCCCCACCAAGGCCCTGCTGCACGCGGGCGAGATCGCCGACCAGGCCCGCGAGAGCGCGCAGTTCGGCGTCAAGGCCACCTTCGAGGGCATCGACGTCCCGGCGGTCCACAAGTACAAGGACGAGGTCATCTCGGGTCTGTACAAGGGACTCCAGGGCCTCGTCGCCTCCCGCAAGGTCACCTACATCGAGGGTGAGGGGCGGCTCTCCTCCCCCACCTCCGTCGACGTGAACGGGCAGCGGATCCAGGGCCGCCACGTCCTGCTGGCGACCGGCTCCGTGCCGAAGTCGCTGCCGGGCCTGGTGATCGACGGCAACCGGATCATCTCCTCGGACCACGCCCTCGTCCTGGACCGGGTGCCGCAGTCGGCGATCGTCCTCGGCGGCGGTGTCATCGGCGTCGAGTTCGCCTCGGCGTGGAAGTCCTTCGGTACGGACGTCACCATCATCGAGGGGCTGAAGCACCTGGCCCCGCTCGAGGACGAGAACTCCTCCAAGCTTCTTGAGCGCGCGTTCCGCAAGCGCGGCATCAAGTTCAACCTGGGCACCTTCTTCTCGAAGGCCGAGTACACCGCGAACGGTGTCAAGGTCACCCTTGCCGACGGCAAGGAGTTCGAGGCCGAGCTGCTGCTCGTCGCGGTTGGCCGCGGGCCCGTCTCCGCCGGTCTCGGTTACGAGGAGCAGGGCGTCGCGATGGACCGCGGCTACGTCCTGGTCGACGAGTACATGCGGACGAACGTGCCGACCATCTCCGCCGTCGGTGACCTGGTCCCGACCCTCCAGCTCGCGCACGTCGGCTTCGCCGAGGGCATCCTGGTGGCGGAGCGGCTGGCCGGTCTGAAGGCCGTCCCGATCGACTACGACGGTGTCCCCCGGGTGACGTACTGCCACCCCGAGGTCGCTTCCGTGGGCATCACCGAGGCCAAGGCCAAGGAGATCTACGGTGCGGACAAGGTCGTCGCTCTGAAGTACAGCCTCGCGGGCAACGGCAAGAGCAAGATCCTCAAGACCGCGGGCGAGATCAAGCTCGTCCAGGTCAAGGACGGTGCCGTGGTCGGCGTCCACATGGTCGGCG
>NZ_LIQQ01000485.1 GCF_001418565.1 Streptomyces graminilatus
ACGAGGCGGTGGCGGGCGAAGCGGCCAACCTCGTTCCGAAGGCACCCGGGCCGGTGGCACACAGGGGTCTGGAGTCGAGGGCGGACGGGTTCCTCGGCCAGAGGACTCCGGCCGAGTCCAGTCCGTCCGCCCTCGACTCCAGACCCCTGTGTGCCACCGGCCCGGGTGCCTTCGGAACGAGGTTGGCCGCTTCGCCCGCCACCGCCTCGTTCAACGGTGTCCCCTCGCCGACCGCCACGCCCACCTTGGCACCCGACTCCGCGGCGGCCGGGGCGAGGAACTCGGCCTGTTGCTTGAGCCCGGCCTTGAAGCGCTCACCGAGCGAGAGCGCGGGTGTGGGTGCGGGTGGTGTGGCGGGCGCGTCGACCACGGGACGGGGAGCCGTTCTCGGAGTTGAGGGCGGGACGGCCAGCGGGGGACCGTCCGGCGAGGGCGTGCGGGTGGACGCCCCCGCACCCCTGTCGCGTAGCGCGCCGCCCGCGCGGATGAGGCCGCCGGCCCCCGCACCCGCCGCCGCACCGGCCAGAATGTTGCCCGCGGTGATCTTGTCGTGGTTGGCACCCTTGACCGCGAGCTCGGTGAGTGCCCCCACCGCGAACTTCCCGACGACGTCCCCGCCGATCCGTGCCGTGGTGCTGCCCAGCAGAGCCCCGCCGACGCGGGTCGCGGCGAAGGCGTCCTTGAATCCCGTGAGGGTGCCACGGCCCTTGGATATGAAGCCGTTGACGAGCTTGCCCAGCGGCGCGACCCTGGCCAGTGCCGCACCACCCACCTTGAGCACGGCGGCGCCCGGAATCAGGGCGACGATCCCGATGAGGAGGTCGCCGAGTTTCAGAGCGCCGTTTCTTCCCGCGACGATCTGATTGAAGACGAACGTGCCGAGTCCCAGAAGGAATCCGACCACGGGGAAGAAGATCGACGTCACCGCGATGACGATGGACAGCAGGATCTGCACGAACGGGAAGTCCTGGAAGAAGTCGGCGACCTTCCTGAAGAAGTCCCGTTCGGGTATGGCCCGGCTCGCGGCGTCGTCGAGGGTGTCCTGCGCACTGCGCGCGGCCCTTTCCCGCAGACCACGGGCATCCTCGGCGAGCCGCCTCGCCGCGCTGAGCCCACCCTGGGCGGCGGACACCTGCTCCCGCTGCCGTGCCGCGACCGTCCGCTGCTCCTGGGTGGACTCCGGTGGCAGCTCCGGCAGCACGCGGGCGGCGGTGCTCGCGAACTCCTGTGCGTCACGCATCGCCCGATCGACCATCGCCTGACTCTCCGTCAGCGCGATCGCGTACGTCTTGTACGCCTCGGCCGCGGCGAAGAAGGACTCCTTGGTCATGCGCATCTTGTCGGGCAGATCCCTGAGCTTGGCCCGCAGGGCATCCATGGCGAGACCGGTGCCCTTCTCGACCGCGCCGTCCTTGCCCAGATGCCTGGCGACCGTCTCGGCGCTCTCGCCGATGGCGCGATAGCGAGCCACCAGACGGCCGATCTCCGTGGGATCGCCGGGCGTCGGGTCCTCGGACATACCGAGGACCTCGAAGCCGGAGTCGTGCTGTCGTGCCACGGCATCTCCCGGGGGCTCGTCCGCTGGTCGGCAGGTACACGAGGCAGCCGCCCGAGAGGTTCACCCGGGTACCGGCCTTCCGCGACCGGGGAGAAACGCGAACCTTTCTCGTGGCGGCCCCGTGTACCCCCTGACATGTGCCGGTGCGCGGCCACCGGTCACCGGCTGAAGGCAGTCGGCGTTCGGCGCGCCGGCCGCGCACAGCGCCGACACGTACACCGGGAGACACGGATGGACCGATCATGACGGGCGCGGCGGACAGGAACGGATCACGCCGGCCGCGAGGGGTGCGGCGGACACCGGCCGCCCCGCGCGTGACGGCACTGCTGATCGCCCTCGTCGTCGCCCTCACCACGGCGGGCACGACGGGCCCGGTGGCAGCCGTGGAGGGCGATCCCGTCAAGGTGTTCGTCGTGCGGGCTCCCGGTGGTGACACCCTGGCGTCGGTCGCCGCCCGCACCCTGGGCGACGCCTCGCGGGCCGCCGAGATCCTCACCCTCAACCGCGGCCTGGCCCAGCCCGACGGAGGAGCGCTCACCGCCCCGGGCGAGCCACTCCACGCCGGCTGGATCCTGCGGCTTCCCGAGGACGCCGCAGGACCGGACGTGCGGCTGGCACGGGAGACCGGGGCCGGTCAGGAGAGCGCGTCACCCGGCGCCCCGCCACCGGACGCGGCTCCCGGCGACACGGCGGGACGGACCGGGTCCGCCGCCGTGGTCGTGCCGCTGCCTGCTCTCCTGGCGGTCGCCGGAGCGGTGCTGCTCGCGCTGGTCACCGCGGCCATCCTGGCCAGAAGGCGGGTGCGGAGCACCTGGCGGGCGTTTCTCCGCCAGGCGCGCAGACTGGGCGAGCCCGGCCGGCGCCGCCGACGCCTGCGTCGACGTGTGGCGCTCTCCGCCGAGTTCTCCGCCGACGCCGGTCCCGTACGGCGTGCCTACGGAGTGCTGCGGGAGTTCGCCGGTGAGGGCGGCCGTCCGGGCACAACGGTGCACGCGGTACGGGTGGACGCCGACGGGACGACGGTGTGGCTCGAAGCCTCGGCGGAGGCTCCGGCGCCCTGGCAGCGGATCGACTCGACCCGCTGGCGCCGCCGGGCGGGTGACTGGCTCGGGCGAGGCGCCGGGGCGACGACCGAGGCTCGTACGGGTTCTCCCGATGATTCGGCGGCCTGCCCGGTACGGGTCGGCGTCGATGAGAACGGGGTTCCCGTGCTGGTGGATCTCAGTCGGCTGGACGGAGTGCTGAGTGTCACCGGGGATGCCGGGGTCGCCCGTGCCGTCGTGACCGGTCTGCTGGCGGAACTCGCCCGCAGCCGTCCGGAGATCCCGGTGACTCTGAGGCAAGGAGCCGGGGGAGGCCCGGGACTCACCCTGCCTGCCGCGCTGCGCGAGCCCACCGGGACGGACAGACACCCCACTTCCCGCGACGTGCGTGGTACGGGCACCGTCCGCGCGGGTGCGGTGCGGCGCCCGGTGCGTGGGGTCGTGGTGGTCGCCGGTACCCCTACCCGGCAGGAGACCGCGGAACTCCTCGAACTGTGCGGCCCGGGAGGCGCCGGCTGGACGGGCCTGGTGTGCGGGGAAGCCCCTGACGCCCGTTGGCGCTGGCACGCCGAGGCCGGGGGAACGGTCGAACTCCCGCTCCTCGGGCTGAGGATCACCGCCCCCGCGTGACCCCTCGGGCGAGGCTGTCGACGTGGAAGCGCCGTCTGAGCCTGCTGATGGCGTAGTGCTGGCGGGACTTCACGGTACCCGCCGGAACCCCCATCAGCCGGGCGGTCTCCTGGACGGTACGACCGCAGAGATAGGTGTGGAACAGCACCTCCCGGTGTTCCAGGGGCAGTTGCCGCATCAGAGCGGCGGTCTCGATCGAGGCGACCACGGCGTCGGCGTGATCGCGCTGGGCGACATCGGTGTCCTGAGCGCCGATCAGTTCGTGGCGCGAGGCCGCACTGCGCAGACGGTCGATGACGAGGTTCCGGGTCACGGTGATGAGCCAGCCACGTACGGACCCGGACCGGCACATGAGCCGGTCCATGTGATGCCAGGCCCTGATGAGGACTTCCTGGACCACGTCCTCGGCGGTGTGCCGGTCGCCGAGGAGCTTCTCCGCGTACGCGACCAACGCCGGCCGGTGTTCGGCCAACAGGGCCTGCGTGGTGTGTTGTTGACCCGTTTTGAGGCGAGGTGGGGTCGAGGCAGAGGGTGTCATGGGACGCATCCTGAGGGGG
>NZ_LIQQ01000486.1:0-12649 GCF_001418565.1 Streptomyces graminilatus
GTCAGTGCCCCCGGCGCTCCCGCCCTCGGCGATCTCGCCCCCCGCCTGACCGAGCTGTCCCTGCGCGACGCGCACCGGCTCGGGCGCAGGCTCGAAGGCGCGCGCAGGATCCGCAAGCCGGAAGCCCGTGCCGCCGTCCTCGCCGAGATCGAGGCGGAGGTCGCCAAGGGCGAGCTGCGCATGGCCGAGCGGCGCGCCCGTGTGCCGTCGGTCAGCTATCCCGAGCAGCTTCCCGTCAGCCAGAAGAAGGACGAGATCGCCGCCGCCATCCGCGACCACCAGGTCGTCATCGTGGCCGGTGAGACCGGGTCCGGGAAAACCACCCAGATCCCCAAGATCTGCGTCGAACTCGGGCGCGGCGTACGCGGCATGATCGGGCACACCCAGCCCCGTCGTATCGCGGCCCGTACGGTCGCCGAGCGGATCGCCGAGGAACTGGACACGCCGCTCGGTGAGGCCGTCGGCTGGAAGGTCCGTTTCACCGACCAGGTGAACCAGGACGCGACGGTCATCAAGCTGATGACGGACGGCATCCTGCTCGCCGAGATCCAGACCGACCGCGAGCTGCGCGCCTACGACACGATCATCATCGACGAGGCCCACGAGCGGTCCCTCAACATCGACTTCCTGCTCGGGTATCTGGCCCAGTTGCTGCCGAAGCGGCCGGACCTGAAGGTCGTCATCACCTCGGCGACGATCGACCCCGAGCGCTTCTCCCGGCACTTCGGCGACGCCCCCATCGTGGAGGTCTCCGGCCGTACGTACCCCGTCGAGGTCCGTTACCGGCCGCTCCTCGAAGAGGACAGCGAGGACTCCGACCGCGACCAGATCACCGCGATCTGCGACGCCGTCGAGGAGCTCCAGGGCGAGGGCAAGGGCGACATCCTCGTCTTCCTCTCCGGCGAGCGCGAGATCCGCGACACGGCGGACGCGCTCAACAAGAAGAACTACCGGTTCACGGAAGTACTCCCCCTGTACGCGCGGCTCTCGCACGCCGAGCAGCACCGGGTGTTCCAGCAGCACACCGGGCGCAGGATCGTTCTGGCGACCAACGTCGCCGAGACCTCGCTCACCGTGCCGGGCATCAAGTACGTCATCGACCCCGGCTTCGCCCGTATCTCCCGCTACAGCCACCGTACGAAGGTCCAGCGGCTGCCGATCGAGGCGATCTCGCAGGCCAGCGCCAACCAGCGCAAGGGCCGCTGCGGCCGTACGTCGGACGGTATCTGCGTCCGGCTCTACAGCGAGGACGACTTCGAGGCCCGCGCGGAGTTCACGGACGCCGAGATCCTGCGGACGAACCTCGCCTCCGTCATCCTCCAGATGACCGCGGCCGGCCTGGGCGACATCGAGAAGTTCCCCTTCATCGACCCGCCGGACCACCGCAACATCCGTGACGGTGTCCAGCTCCTCCAGGAGCTGAACGCGCTCGACCCCGCCGAGAAGGATCCGCGGAAGCGCCTCACCGACACCGGCCGCAAGCTGGCCCAACTTCCCGTCGACCCTCGCCTGGCCCGGATGGTCCTGGAGGCCGACAAGAACGGCTGTGTCCGCGAGGTCATGGTGATCGCCGCCGCGCTCTCCATCCAGGACCCGCGCGAGCGGCCCGTCGAGAAGCAGGCCCAGGCCGACCAGCAGCACGCCCGCTTCAAGGACGAGACGTCCGACTTCCTCGCCCTGCTCAACCTCTGGCGGTATGTGCGCGAGCAGCAGAAGGAGCGGGGCTCGTCGTCGTTCCGGCGGATGTGCAAGCAGGAGTACCTGAACTTCCTGCGCATCCGCGAGTGGCAGGACATCTACACCCAGCTCCGTACGGTGGCCCGCCAGATGGGCATCCACCCCAACGAGGACGACGCCCCCGAGCAGAGCGTCCATGTCTCCCTCCTCGCCGGCCTCCTCTCGCACATCGGGATGAAGGACGTACCGACGAAGGCCGCGACGACCGGGACCGGAGCGTCCTCGGCGACAGGGGACAGCCCCCGCAACACCGCCGGCAAGAACGAGTACGTCGGTGCCCGCAACGCCAAGTTCGCGATCTTCCCCGGCTCCGCCCTGTTCAAGAAGCCCCCGCGCTTCGTGATGTCGGCGGAACTGGTGGAGACCTCGCGGCTGTGGGCCCGCGTCAACGCGCGTATCGAACCCGAGTGGGTCGAGCCCCTCGCCGAGCACCTGCTGAAGCGCACGTACAGCGAGCCGCACTGGGAGAAGGACCAGGCGGCCGTGATGGCGTACGAGAAGGTGACGCTGTACGGCGTACCGATCGTCGCCCAGCGGAAGGTGAACTACGGGCGCATCGACCCGGAGGCGTCCCGGGAGCTGTTCATCCGGAACGCGCTCGTCGAGGGCGACTGGCGGACGCACCACAAGTTCTTCGCCGACAACCGGCGGCTGCTCACCGAGGTCGAGGAGCTGGAGCACCGGGCCCGCCGCCGGGACATCCTGGTCGACGACGAGACCCTCTTCGACTTCTACGACGAACGGGTGCCCGAACATGTCGTGTCGGGCGCCCACTTCGACTCCTGGTGGAAGCACAAGAAGCACGAGGAGCCCGAACTCCTCGACTTCGAGCGGGCGATGCTCATCAACGAGCGCGCCGGGGACGTCAGCAAGGACGACTATCCGGACGCCTGGCACCAGGGGCGGCTCAAGTTCCGGGTGACGTACCAGTTCGAGCCGGGCGCGGACGCCGACGGTGTGACCGTCCACATCCCGCTCCAGGTGCTGAACCAGGTCACCGACGACGGCTTCGACTGGCAGATCCCGGGCCTGCGCGAGGAGTTGGTGACGGAGCTGATCCGCTCCCTGCCCAAGCCGATCCGCCGCAACTACGTCCCGGCGCCCAACTTCGCCCAGCGTTTCCTGGCCGTCGTCCCGGCGCCCCTCCAGGAGCCCCTGACCACCGCCATGGCCCGCGAGCTGAAGCGCATGGCCGGAGTCCCGTTCACCGCCGACGACTTCGACCAGGACCGGATCCCGGACCATCTCCGGATCACCTTCCGGATCGTCGACGAGCGGCGCCGCAAGCTGGCCGAGGACAAGGACCTGGAGGTGCTCCGCCTCCGGCTCAAGCCGAAGGCACGCCAGGCCATCTCGCAGGCCGCGGCGGCCACCGCCGAGCGCGCGGGCGGCGAGTCCCTCGAACGCACCGGCCTCACGGACTGGACGATCGGGACCCTCGCACCCCTCTTCGAGACGCGCCGGGCCGGCCAGCCGGTGAAGGCGTACCCGGCGCTGGTCGACGACGGCGACACCGTCTCCGTACGCCTCTTCGACACGGAGGACGAGCAGCGGCAGGCGATGTGGAAGGGCAGCCGGCGGCTCATCCTGCGCAACATCCCGGTCAACCCTGCGAAGTTCGCGTCCGAGAAGTTGACCAACGCGGCGAAGCTCGCGCTGTCCGCGAATCCGCACGGTTCGATCCAGGCCCTGTTCGACGACTGCGCGATGGCCGCGGCCGACAAGCTGATCGCCGATTTCGGCGGCCCGGCGTGGGACGAGGAGTCGCACCGGAAGCTGTACGACAAGGTGCGCGCGGAGATCGTCGACACGACGGTCCGTACGGTCGGCCAGGTGCAGCAGGTGCTGGCCGCCTGGCAGGCCTGTGAGCGCCGTCTGAAGGGCGTACGGAGCGCCGTCCTGCTCCCGAACCTGGCGGACGTGCGGGGGCAGTTGGACGCCCTCGTACGGCCCGGGTTCGTGACGGCGGCCGGACTGCGGCGGCTGCCCGACCTGATGCGCTATCTCGTCGCCGTGGACCGGCGCCTCCAGCAGATGCCGACCAACGTCCAGCGGGACACCACCCGCATGGAGAAGGTGCACGAGATGCAGGACGAGTACGCCTGGCTGCTGGAGCAGTTGCCGCAGGGCCGGCCGGTGCCCCCGGCGGTCACGGACATCCGCTGGATGATCGAGGAACTCCGCGTCAGCTACTTCGCCCACGCGCTGGGCACCGCGTACCCGGTGTCGGACAAGCGGATCGTGAAGGCGATCGACGCGCAGGCCCCGTAAAGCCGCACAGGCCCCCGCGAATCGGGCACCCGGAGCGTGACGAGGTCGGTACGGTGGGTGAGTTCGACCCTGGGCTCCCCCTCCTGTACAGTCTCTTTTCGCAGCACAGCGCAACATCAAGTGCCGCGAAACCTGGTCCTGTGGAGCAGTTTGGAGTGCTCGCCACCCTGTCAAGGTGGAGGCCGCGGGTTCAAATCCCGTCAGGACCGCACGATAAGAAGTACGAGAGAGGGCCCGAGTCTCAGGACTCGGGCCCTCTCTCGTTGTGGCCGTGGCCGCGCATGTCGCCCTGCCGGTCGCTGTGGCCTTATTGACGGGGCCGCCCCGCACCGGTACCCAGGGGACAGGGCCTTCGGCGCCCTTCCCCCCTTCCGGAGGTGGCGTATGGCGGCGACCGCGCGACGGCACGAGACGCGTGCTCTGCTCCGGGCACATCTGTCGGCCGCCAGCGGGTACCCGCATCTCACCCGGCACTGTCCGATCTGCCACCGGTTACAGCGGCTCGCCATGGAGCGCTGCGCCGAGACCGACGAGGACACCGAGGGCGACGAGACACCGGGCACCAACAGCAATCCCCAATAACACTCATGGCATGCCGTCAGCAAGATGCGCAGCATGTGACAGGTGTCACCGCGCGGGTTTTCAAAATGCGGGTTCTTACCGGTCTCTCACAACAAGTCAATTTAATATGTGCAATTGCACCAGCCTCGACGGCCGCTCCGGAGCCGATCCGACACCCCTCCCCAGAGTCCAACAAGGCCGCTCAGAGCACGCCATGCCACCCCCGCGCCGCCCCGGCCGACGGCACAAAAAAGATCGCGCTGGACCCGGCGGAGTCCAGCGCGATCTCTACGACGCACCCTTGAAGCTATGAAACTGATGGAACTGCCTTGGGCGTGGGGCCTGTTGGGGCAGGACCCGCGTCGGTTGAAGCTGTTGGTCGTGAAGCAGGTGACTCTGGTGTTGCGAGTGTTGCGGGTGTTGCCCGCCGGACAGCTCGGCAGATAGTTGGGGGATCTGCCGCTTTTGTCCGGCTATTCAGTTGGTCAGGCTTCGGTGCGCTGCTGCGGAATACCCGCAAGCAGGGCGCGGACCTCGGCCTCGCGGTATCGGCGGTGCCCGCCGAGCGTGCGGATGGATGTGAGCTTGCCGGCCTTCGCCCACCGCGTGACCGTCTTCGGGTCCACACGGAACATGGTGGCGACCTCAGCGGGGGTCAGCAGCGGCTCGGCATCAGGGGTGCGAGCGGTCATGAGCGGCCTCCTCGGGAGAACCGAACCTTCTCGGTTCATTCCTCTAAATTCTGCACCTTGACCCGCGTTGCCCGAAATGGCGGATGCGGGTCGAGTCGGTTATAGGACGAACGGCTTGTCCTCGGCACTACAACTACACCATCTGTCCAACCGCGTAGGCCAAACCGATGGAATTGCCCTCCCAGACGTCCATCGGCGACGGAAGCCAATGGACCATGCCATAGCGGACAGTCACGCCACTGTGACGATCAGTCACAGTGGCGATCAGGAGTCACGAGACCCCCCATAGCGTGCAATGCTGAGATTCCACCCAAAGATGGGCAGATAGAGCCTCCCCCGGACTCCTTGTCCTATTTTGGCACGAGGAGGGGCAAGGGACGCAAGCCACCTGTACGTGCGGTCCGTCACGCTTGACACAAACGCCCGGATCGGGACCTACGTCCCACGGCAGCCCCAAGAGCGTCCCATACAAAAGGAACTCACGTTCCAGGGAGGGTTTGTCTGACGAATCATCAGACAAACCGTCGGGCAAAGCTCAGGCAAACGATCAGTTGGCCGACCGCCGGTCCCGCACCGCCCGCCACCTCTCCACGAGCCTCCCGTACGCCTCCCCGGCCGCCTCGCCGTCACCCGCGCGCAGTGCCTCGATCCCGGCGGCCACGTCCGCCGCCGAGTGGTCGGCGGCCAGCTCACCGGCCGGCACCACGTGCACGAGCCCGCCGTAGTCCAGCTCGACCAGGGAGCGCGGATGGAACTCCTCCAGCCAGCGCCCCACGTCCACAAGACCGTCGGTCAGCGGCCCCTCGTCGATGGTGTCCCGCAGGGTCCGCAGCGCGCGGGCCACCCGCCGCCGGGCCTGGACCATGGGCGTGCGGTAGCGCAGCACGGGCGCCGTGCCGCCGTCGGCCCCGGCCTGCCCCGCGTCCCCCGAGCCCTTGTCGTACTCGCGCTCCTCGTCCGTCACCAGCACGAACCAGTTCAGCGGCACCTGCCAGGTCGCCGAGCGGATCCAGGGCCGGGCGTCCGGGTTGCGGGTCTGCCAGCGCTCGTAGTCCTGGGCGGCCTGGTGGCGTACGAGGGGCGGCAGGACGGCGTCCAGGACCGGCGCGGGCAGTTCCCGCCCCAGCGCGCCCAGCGCCTGCCAGCCGCGCAGCCTGGTGCGCCAGGGGCACACGCACACCACGCCCCCGACCTCGGTCACGAACGCGTCCGCGCTCTCCTGCACCGGCACCGCGACCGGCGGGGTGGGCAGCAAATCGGCCAGGGAACGCCGGAGTTCGTCCTGGTACGAGGGCCGGTCGGGCCGCCGGGCGTAGCGCGCCCAGTGGCTGCGCTCCGGCTCCGGGAAGGCCGCCAGAGGCTCGTAGACACGCAAGTAGGACGCATACGGGACGATCACCGAGGACACCTTGGGCACGTCTGCTCCCTCCCCCCTGGACGACCGGGAAAACCCGTGTGACCGGCACACGGCGGCACGGGAAAACTAGACAAAGTGTCATATGGCCGCAGGTCACCGATGGGTGATCCTTGGCACTGCGGGGACAGTTGGCCCCCGGAGGCCGGGGAGGAGCTCTACTCTCAAGCCCACGGAGGCCCGCCACCCGTACGGGCCCCGGGCCCCAACCGCCGCTACTTCCCTGGAGTCACCACAGTGACCGACGTAACCGGCGCGCCTGCTGATGTACTGCACACCCTGTTCCACTCGGATCAGGGGGGTCATGAGCAAGTCGTGCTCTGCCAGGACCGCGCCACCGGTCTCAAGGCCGTGATCGCCATCCACTCCACCGCCCTGGGCCCCGCGCTCGGCGGTACGCGCTTCTACCCGTACGCGAGCGAGGCGGAGGCCGTCGCCGACGCCCTGAACCTCGCGCGCGGAATGTCGTACAAGAACGCCATGGCCGGGCTCGACCACGGCGGTGGCAAGGCCGTGATCATCGGCGATCCGGACCTCGTGAAGAGCGAGGAGCTGCTCCTCGCGTACGGCCGGTTCGTGGCCTCGCTCGGCGGGCGGTACGTCACCGCGTGCGACGTCGGCACATATGTGGCCGACATGGACGTGGTCGCGCGCGAGTGCCGCTGGACGACCGGACGCTCCCCCGAGAACGGCGGCGCGGGCGATTCCTCCGTGCTGACCGCCTTCGGCGTCTACCAGGGCATGCGGGCGAGCGCCGAGCACCTCTGGGGCGACCCGTCGCTGCGCGGGCGCCGGGTCGGTGTCGCGGGCGTCGGCAAGGTCGGGCACCACCTGGTGCGGCATCTGCGCGAGGACGGCGCCGAGGTCGTGATCACCGACGTACGGGAGGACGCCGTACGCGCTGTGCTGGCCGCCCACCCGAACGGCGGGGTCACCTCGGTCGCCGACACGGCCGCGCTGATCCGGACCGAGGGGCTGGACGTCTACGCGCCCTGCGCGCTGGGCGGGGCGCTCAGCGACGCCACCCTGCCCGTGCTGACCGCCAAGGTGGTGTGCGGGGCGGCCAACAACCAGCTGGCGCACCCGGGCGTCGAGAAGGACCTCGCGGACCGCGGGATCCTCTACGCGCCCGACTACGTCGTGAACGCCGGTGGCGTGATCCAGGTGGCCGACGAGCTGCACGGGTTCGACTTCGAGCGGGCCAAGGCGAAGGCCGCGAAGATCTACGACACCACGCTGGCCATATTCGCACGTGCGAAGTCGGACGGGATTCCGCCGGCCGCTGCGGCCGACCGGATCGCCGAGCAGAGGATGGCGGAGGCCCGCCGGAGCCGCTAGCCGGAGCGGGTGCGGAGGTACCTGCCGGCGGGGAGTTGGAGCGAACTCACACCCCCGTCGGCGGGTCGCCCGCCAATAAGTGGTTAAAATCGCGGTTGACCAGCGAGGACAGGGCACCTCGCGGGTTCTGGGCACCGGCACGTCCTGCGGGCGACGTACCGTATGGGCGTGGGCTCAGGTACCGTGGAAGCCCTACGGACCGGTCTCTCCACGGAGAGCCCGTTCCATAACATGAACGCGTGTCAAGACTCTGGGGCCATCGAGCCCCGTATCCGAGGGGGTCGAGCCATGGGGCGCGGCCGGGCAAAGGCCAAGCAGACGAAGGTCGCCCGCCAGCTGAAGTACAGCAGCGGCGGGACTGACCTCTCGCGTCTGGCCAATGAGCTGGGCGCTTCGACTTCGAGCCAGCCGCCGAATGGCGAGCCGTTCGAGGACGACGACGAGGAAGAAGACGACCCGTACGCCCAGTACGCGGATCTGTACAACGACGACGATGAGGACGAGGACGATCAGTCCTCAGGTCCCGCGTCGCAACATCGCCGTGGGGCTTGACGTCTTACGTCGGCTTGCGGCGCGCTGAAAAGGGCGACACAGATCCTGTGATCCTTGGGATCCCTGTGATCCTTTGGGGCATCAGCCGCACCTCACCCGGTCCGGGCGAATCAAGCGCCGGACCGGGTTTCGTGCGTTGTCGTTCCACTGGGTTGGGCTGGGCCGACTCGCGCCTATTGGGGCGGGGGCTGCTGCCGGGTGGCGGGTGCGGGTGCGTTGGGGCTGGTCGCGCAGTTCCCCGCGCCCCTGACTGGCGGCGGCTGCGCCGCCTGCCAGTCAGGGGGGGATGCGGCTAGTTGGTGGCGTAGTCGCCAACCAGCTCCGCGCCTGTTGTGTGGGCGTCTGTGCGGTCGGTGATTTCGCCTGCCACCCAGGCGTCTACGCCTCGGTCCGCCAGGGTGGCGAGGGCTACGTCCGCTGACTCCTCGGGGACGATGGCGATCATGCCCACGCCCATGTTCAGAGTCTTTTCCAGCTCCAGGCGGTCTACCGAGCCCGTCCTGCCCACGAGGTCGAAGACCGGGTCCGGGGTCCAGGTGGAGCGGTCCACGATGGCGTGGAGGGTGTCCGGGATCACGCGGGCCAGGTTGGCGGCGAGGCCGCCGCCGGTGATGTGCGAGTAGGCGTGGACGTCGGTGGTCCGGGTGAGGGCCAGGCAGTCCAGGGAGTAGATCTTGGTGGGGACGAGGAGTTCCTCGCCGAGGGTGCGGCCGAACTCCTCGATGTGGGCGTCCAGGGACAGACCGGCCTGGTTCAGGAGTACATGGCGGACCAGCGAGTACCCGTTCGAGTGAAGCCCGGAGGCCGCCATGGCGATCACCGCGTCGCCCGTACGGATGCGATCCGCGCCGAGCAGGCGGTCGGCCTCCACAACGCCCGTACCGGCGCCGGCGACGTCGAAGTCGTCCGGACCGAGGAGACCGGGGTGTTCGGCCGTCTCGCCGCCGACCAGGGCGCATCCGGCCAGTACGCAGCCCTCGGCGATGCCCTTGACGATCGCGGCGACACGCTCGGGGTGCACCTTGCCGACGCAGATGTAGTCGGTCATGAACAGCGGTTCGGCGCCGCACACCACGATGTCGTCCATGACCATGGCGACCAGGTCGTGGCCGATGGTGTCGTACACGCCGAGCCGGCGGGCGATGTCGACCTTCGTGCCGACGCCGTCGGTCGCGGAGGCGAGCAGCGGGCGCTCGAAGCGCTTGAGGGCGGAGGCGTCGAAGAGGCCGGCGAAGCCGCCGATGCCGCCGAGAACCTCGGGGCGCTGCGTCTTCTTCACCCACTCCTTCATCAGCTCGACGGCGCGGTCGCCCGCTTCGATGTCGACGCCGGCGGCTGCGTAGCTGGCACCAGTGGTCCCAGGGGTCCCAGAGGTCTCAGGGTTCTCAGGCATGGCTTTGAGGACTTTCGTTTCGTACTGCTCGTGGTGCAGGTTTTTGGCCGCTTACGGGCTTTACGGGCGACGGATGGCGTCGGCCGCGGCCGTGGCTGCGGGTCCTGCGGCCAGCTCGGTCTCCAGGAGCTGCTTGCCGAGCAGTTCGGGGTCGGGGAGTTCCATCGGGTACTCGCCGTCGAAGCAGGCGCGGCACAGGTTCGGCTTGGCGATGGTGGTCGCCTCGATCATGCCGTCGAGGGAGATGTACGAGAGGGAGTCGGCGCCGAGCGAGGTGCCGATCTCGTCGATGGTCATGCCGTTGGCGATCAGCTCCGCGCGGGTGGCGAAGTCGATGCCGAAGAAGCAGGGCCACTTGACGGGCGGCGAGGAGATCCGGATGTGGACCTCGGCCGCGCCGGCCTCCCGCAGCATGCGCACAAGCGCCCGCTGGGTGTTGCCGCGCACGATCGAGTCGTCGACGACGACCAGGCGCTTGCCCCTGATGACTTCCTTCAGCGGGTTCAGCTTGAGCCGGATACCGAGCTGGCGGATGGTCTGGGACGGCTGGATGAACGTACGTCCGACGTAGGCGTTCTTGACGAGTCCGGCGCCGAAGGGGATTCCGGAGGCCTCGGCGTACCCGATCGCGGCGGGCGTGCCGGATTCCGGGGTCGCTATGACCAGGTCGGCCTCGACCGGGGCTTCCTTGGCGAGTTTCCGACCCATCTCCACGCGGGAGAGGTACACGTTCCGGCCGGCGATGTCGGTGTCCGGGCGGGCCAGGTACACGTACTCGAAGACGCAGCCCTTGGGCTTCGCTTCCGCGAATCGGGAGGTACGGAGGCCGTTCTCGTCGATGGCGACGAACTCGCCCGGCTCGATCTCGCGCACATAGGCCGCGCCGCAGATGTCGAGGGCGGCGGACTCGGAGGCGACGACCCAGCCGCGCTCCAGGCGGCCGAGGACCAGCGGGCGGATGCCCTGCGGGTCGCGGGCGGCGTAGAGCGTGCCCTCGTCCATGAAGACGAGCGAGAAGGCGCCTTTGACCTGCGGAAGGATCCGCGCGGACGCGTCCTCGATGGTCAGCGGGTTGCCCTCGTCGTCGGTCTGGGCGGCCAGCAGGGCCGTCAGCAGATCGGTGTCGTTGGTCGCCGCGACGCGCGGGGTGCGGCCGTCGTGCTGCTTGGGCAGGTCGGCGACCATCTCGGCGAGCTGCGCCGTGTTGACGAGGTTGCCGTTGTGGCCGAGGGCGATGGAGCCGTGGCCGGTCGCCCGGAAGGTGGGCTGGGCGTTCTCCCAGGTCGACGCGCCCGTGGTCGAGTAGCGGGCGTGACCGACCGCGATATGACCCTTGAGCGCGCCGAGTGAGGTCTCGTCGAAGACCTGGGAGACAAGCCCCATGTCCTTGAAGACGAGGATCTTCGAGCCATTGCTCACCGCGATACCGGCGGATTCCTGGCCTCGATGCTGGAGGGCGTAGAGCCCGAAGTAAGTGAGCTTGGCGACCTCTTCGCCGGGGGCCCAGACCCCGAAGACGCCGCAAGCGTCCTGGGGGCCTTTCTCGCCGGGGAGCAGATCATGACTGAGTCGACCGTCACCACGTGGCACGCCACCGAGTGTAGGCGAGATCGACCACTGGTCCGAATTAGGGAATGCGACTGTGACGTGCGGGCGTTGTGGGGCCGTGCGGTGCGGTAGTGGCTCAATCGGTGGCGGTCGCGTCGGCGGTGGTGCCGTTTGCGCTGGTCAGGGACAGGGAGCCCTGATTGATCTCGTACTTCACCTTGCTGTCGAAGATCTTCAGGAACGCCTTCTCCGTCTCCATGAGTGAGCCGTCGCACATCCTTCGGGTGGTCGACGGACTGCCGAAAGTGATAGTGCCGTCGCTTACGGTTGCCTCGGCGGAAACGTTGTTGCAGCCGGCCTTGCCGCTGACGGTCCCCTTCTCCTTGTCGAAGACGAGGTAGGCCTGGGCGCCGGAGGGCAGCGGGGCGCCGACGGCACTGCCGGAGTCGGTGTCACCCTCGCTCTCCTCCTGGGTGAAACCGAGTGCGGTGACCGTCCACTTGGTGTCGTAGAGGGCGCGGTCCTTCGCCTCGCTGAGGTGGATGATGTCGCCGGACCTGGTGGTGAGGGTGAGCCCGTTCTCACCCTTTACGCCGGGCTGGGCCTTGGCGATGAGGGCTCCGTCGGCGAGCGCCTTGGAAAGGTTCTTCTCGAAGGTCATCCGATCACCCAGGCAGCCCATGTCGGTCGACTGGGTCCGCCCGAGGTCGATGGAGTTGCCGTCGATCTTGGCGGTGGACCCGAAGGTGTTGCAGCCGTAGTTGCCGCTGACCTTGCCGTTCTTGTCGATCCGGAGGAAGGCGCCGGCGGGGGCGGGGCTCTTCTTCCCGTCGACGGTGAGGTCGTCGATGGCCCAGTGGACACCGGTGACGCGGGTGCCATCGGATGTTCCCGATCCCTTGCCCGTCCCGGTCCCGGCTCCGACGGTCTGGCTGCTGCTACTGGCCTTCTCACTGCCGCAGGCGGCGGCGAGGGGGATGACGGTCAGGGCCAGGATGCTGAGGCTGACGCTCGTCAGTCGCTGCTTCTTCATGCCGCTGTGACGGAGGGGGCGGGTTGACGGTTCCCGTCCGCCGGTCGCTCGCGCCGCTTTCGCGCCGCTTTCGGCGTACGGGCACCTCCTTGTCGCCGCCCGGCCGTCGT
>NZ_LIQQ01000486.1:12659-13075 GCF_001418565.1 Streptomyces graminilatus
CGCTGACCTGCGCTTTTTCGAGGGCGTCGGCCCACTGGACCCGGCCGGTGGCCAGCCGTATCCAGGTCAGCGGGTCGGTCTCGACGACGTTGGGCGGGGTGCCACGGGTGTGCCGGGGCCCCTGGACGCACTGCACGACGGCGTACGGCGGGATACGGACCTCGGTCGAACCGCCGGGCGCCTTGGCGGCGAGGCTGTCGGCGAGCAGGCGGGTGCAGGTGGCCAGCGCCTGCTTGTCGTACGGGATGTCGAGGCCCGGAACGGCGTCGTTCAGGTCGTCGGTGTGGACGACGAGTTCGACGGTACGGGTGACCAGGTAGTCGGCGAGGGTGACGGCGCCGATCCTGAGCGCGAGGACCCGGGTGCCGGGGGTGCCTTCGAGGCTCGCGGTGAGGCGTTCCTCGGTGTCGGCGAGG
>NZ_LIQQ01000487.1 GCF_001418565.1 Streptomyces graminilatus
GGCGAGTACGGCGGCCAGCGCGGCGATGCCGAGCAGCGCGAGCAGCCCGGTCCCGTCGGGCAGCACCCGGCCGAGCGCGTCCGCGAGCCCGTTGTCCACCACCGCGCGGACGACCACGCCCAGCGCCAGCACGAACGCCAGGAATCCGGGCGCCGTGGCCCGCAGCACGGACAGCGGGGTGGCCTGGCGCCGCAGCAGCGCGCGTCCCGACAGTACGAGCGCCCCCGCCAGCGCGGCCCACGCGGGATCGATGCCCAGCGCCGAGGCCACCACGAACCCGGCCAGCGTGCAGGCCACGGTGACCAGGGCGAACAGGGGAAGCGCGGGCACGTCGGCCGTATCCGCGTCAGTATCCGTATCCGTATCCGTATCCGTGGTTCCGGGCGGAGCGATCAGAGCCGGTGCCGCCAGGTCGGCCGCGAAGAAGCGCCGGAACACCAGGTACTCGGCGCCGATCGCGACCAGCCAGGGCAGCGTCATCAGCGCGGCGAACCGGGTGAAGCTCAGGCCGCTCGCGCTGAACGCCAGCAGGTTGGTGAGGTTGGAGACCGGCAGCAGCAGCGACGCCGTGTTCGACAGATGTGCGCAGGCGTAGGAGTGCGGCTTGGGACGCACCCCTGTCCGTACGGCCGTGGCGAACACCACCGGCGTGAGCAGCACGATGGTCGCGTCCAGGCTCAGTACCGCCGTGATCGCCGAGGCGAGCACGAAGACCGAGGTGAGCAGCCGGCCGGGCCGGTGCTTCGACCACCGGGCCATCCACGCCCCGCAGGCCCGGAAGAGCCCCTCGACATCGCAGAAGTGGGCCAGCACCAGCACCGCCGCGAGAAAGCCGACCACCGGCCCGAGCCGCTCGGCCTCCTCCCAGGCATGGGCCGGCGAGATCGCCCCGGTGAGCACCACGAGCCCGGCGGCGGGCACCGCCACGACCGCCTCCGGCAGCCCGAACGGGCGGACGACGGCGCAGGCCAGTACGGCGACGAGGAGCACGACGGACAGGGTCTCGGCGGACAGGGAGTTCAGGGTTCGGTCCTCCGGGACAGGGATGTCGGCACCCCTCCATGAAACCAGCCCCCGCTCGCCGGCCCCTCGACCGGGTCAGCCACCCTCACCGGGACGGAAGACCGGCCGACTCGAACACCGGGGCCCGAACACCGGGGCCCGAACACCGGGGCCCGAAAACCGGGGACGGACTCACATCTCGTCGGTGAGGGACAGCTCCGCCCAGATGGTCTTCCCGTCGGATGTGTGACGGCTGCCCCACCGCTCGGTGAGCTGGGCGACCAGCAGCAGACCGCGCCCGCCCTCGTCGAAGGTCCTGGCGCGCCGCAGGTGCGGGGCGGTGTGGCTGGTGTCGGAGACCTCGCAGATCAGGGTGGCCGCGTCATGGATGAGCCGCAGCCGGATGGGGTGCGAGCCGTACCGGATGGCGTTGGTGACCAGTTCGCTCACCACCAGCTCGGTGGTGAACGTGGCCGCGCTCAGGTCCCATACGTCGAGCTGCTCGCCGACCTGCTTGCGGATCGGCGCGACGAGCGCCGGGTCGGCCGGGATGTCCCACGTCGTGACATGGGAGGCGGGCAGGCCCTGGGTACGGGCCAGCAGCAGCGCCACGTCGTCCGCCGCGCCGCCCGGCGGGAGCAGGGTGTGCAGGACGCGGTCGCACGTCTCGTCGAGCGAGTCCGCGTACGCCGCCAGCGCGTCGCACAGCATTCGGTGACCGGCGTCGATGTCCCGCTCGCGGCTTTCGATCAGCCCGTCGGTGTAGAGGGCGAGGACCGTGCCCTCGGGCAGTTCCAGCTCCGTGGACTCGAACGGCAGCCCGCCCAGACCCAGCGGCGGACCCGCGGGCAGCCGCACCTGCCGGGGCGTGCCACCCGGCGTGAGCATGACGGGCGGTGGATGCCCGGCGCGGGCCAGGGTGCAGCGCCGCGACACCGGGTCGTACACCGCGTACAGACAGGTCGCCCCGACCTCGCCCGGGCCGCCCTCGGTGCCGGCCTCGGCGGACAGCCGTACGACGAGATCGTCGAGGTGGGTGAGCAGCTCGTCCGGGGCGAGGTCGATGTCGGCGAGGGTGCGTACGGCGGTGCGCAGCCGGCCCATGGTGGCGGACGCCTGGATGCCGTGGCCGACCACGTCCCCGACGACCATCGCGACCCGCATCCCGGACAGCGGGATCACGTCGAACCAGTCGCCGCCCACCCCGGCCCGGGCCGCCGGGAGATAGCGCGACGCGGCTTCCAGGGCGGCCGTGCGCGGCAGGGTCCGGGGGAGGAGACTGCGTTGCAGGGCGAGCGCGGTCTCGCGTTCGCGGGAGAACCGGCGGGCGTTGTCGATGCAGACGGCGGCCCGGGCGGTCACCTCCTCGGCGAGCAGCGCGTCGTCGGCCGTGAACGGGTCGGGCCGCCGGTACCGGCTCAGGACGGCGACGCCGAGCGTCGTACCGCGCGCCGTGACCGGCACGGACATCGTGGAGTGGATGCCGAATTCCTTGACCCGGCTGGAGCGGGCCTTGTCCCAGGCCAGCCACTGCTCGAAGTCTCCCGAGGGCACGGTGGCCACGATGGTGCGGCCCGCGAGGAGGGAGTCGGCCTGGGGTGAGGAGGCGGGGTACTGGTCGAGCTGTCCCGGCTTGGTCACGGCTTCGGGGCTGCCCGGAATGATCGACCGGTGGGCGGCCCGGCGCAGACTGAGGGGCAGCGTCAGCTCGGCCGGACGGTGGTCGCCGTCGTGCTCCGGCGGGTCCAGCAGATCGACGCTGACGAAGTCGGCGAGCGCCGGGACGCAGACGTCCGCCAGCTCCTGGGCCGTCCGGGTGACGTCGAGGGTGGTGCCGATGCGCACACTCGCCTCGTTGACCAACTGGAGCCGCTCCCGCGCGAGGTACTGCTCGGTGAAGTCGTGGGCCGCGAGACAGACCCCCCGCACCTGCCCCTCGGCGTCCGTCAGCGGTGCCAGCCGGGCCAGCCAGGCGTGCGCGTGCTCCTCGCCGCCGGTGCGCAGATAGGTCTGGACGTCCTTGGCCCGGCCGCTGGTCAGTACGTCGACCATGTGCCGCTCCAGCTCCGCGCTGTGCTCCCGGCCGCCTATCTCGGAGAGTCTGAGCCCCCGGATGCGCTCCAGCGGCAGGCCGATGACGGCGGTCATGGCGTCATTGACGCCGTGCAGCCGCAGCCGGTCGTCGTAGACGGCCGTCGCACAGGGCGCCTGGGTCAGCGCCGCCCGCATCAGCGCGTCCCCCGGGGGCCGGGAACCGTTCTCCAGGGGGGTGACGAGGAGCCAGTCGCCCAGGCCGCCGTCCGGGGCCGGACGGTAGTGGGCGAGGAGCCAGGAGGACACCGTCCGGCCGTCGCGGTGACGCAGGGCGAGGGTGCCGTTCCAGATCTCCCCCGCCGGGCGCCCGGGCATGTCCTGACCGTCGGTGTCGTCGACTGCCAGCAGGGAAGTGGCGGGACGGCCCAGCACCTCGGTCGCCGACCAGCCCAGCAGCTGCCGGGCGCCCTCGTTCCAGCCGGTCAGCGCGCCCCGCGCATCGACGACTGCCCGCGCCGTGGCGGCATCGTCGAACGGGTATACCGGACTCATCGTCGCCACTCCATCGCGAACTCACCGTGAGCAAGGGATGTCACCGGTGGTCCACACTAGTGCGTTCTGTCCCCGAGCGGTCGGGAACACCCCTGTCCCAGGCCGTCGCGGCTCGTCCAGCGCAAGCCCTTTCTCGCCCCCGCCGCCCCTACCCGTCCCGTACCTCGGGGGCTCCGCCCCCGAGGTACGGGA
>NZ_LIQQ01000488.1 GCF_001418565.1 Streptomyces graminilatus
TCGACTACCCCACCCCCAACGCCCTTGCCGTATTCCTGCATTCCGAACTGGTGGGCGCGGCCCCGGCGCCGCAGCCCCGGGTCGCCCTCGCCGCGTCGACCGACGAACCGGTGGCGATCGTAGGGATGGCCTGCCGGTTCCCGGGCGGCATCGGTTCCCCGGAGGAGCTGTGGAACCTGATGGCCTCCGGAGGTGACGCGGTCTCGGGCTTCCCCGTCGACCGCGGCTGGGACCTGGACGGGCTGTACGACCCGGATCCGGAGCGCAGCGGTACGACCTACAGCCAGTACGGCGGATTCCTGACGGATGTGGCTGGGTTCGACGCGGCGTTCTTCGGTATCTCACCGCGCGAGGCACTTGCCATGAGCCCGCAGCAGCGGCTGCTGCTGGAGACCTGCTGGGAGGCGCTGGAGAGCGCCGGAATCGATCCGGCCTCGCTGCGCGGCAGCCAGACCGGCGTGTTCGCCGGTGCCTGGAACCAGGGCTACGACGCCGTCTGGCAGTCGCCGGAACTGGAGGGCTACGCCCTGACGGGCAGCGTCACGTCGATCATCTCCGGCCGGATCGCCTACACCTTTGGCCTGGAGGGGCCGGCGGTGACGGTGGACACGGCGTGCTCGTCGTCCCTGGTCGCCCTGCACCTCGCCATCCAGGCGGTACGAGCCGGGGAATGCGACCTCGCCCTGGCCGGTGGGGTCACGGTGATGGCTACGCCTGCCGGGTTCACCGGCTTCTCCAGGCAGCGCGGGCTGTCGGTGGACGGCCGCTGCAAGGCGTTCTCCACCGAATCCGACGGATTCGGACTGGCCGAGGGCGTGGGCGTACTGCTGGTGGAGCCACTGTCCCTGGCGCGCGAGCGAGGCCACCAGGTCCTGGCGGTGGTGCGGGGCAGTGCGGTCAACCAGGACGGCGCGAGCAACGGGCTGACGGCTCCGAATGGTCCGTCGCAGCAGCGGGTGATCCGTCAGGCGCTCGCCTCGGCGGGGCTGACGCCGGCCGACGTGGACGCGGTCGAGGCGCACGGCACCGGCACCCCACTCGGGGATCCCATCGAGGCGCAGGCACTGCTGGCGACGTACGGCAAGGAGCGCGGCGCGGACCGGCCGCTGTGGCTCGGTTCCGTCAAGTCGAACATCGGCCACACGCAGGCCGCCGCAGGCGTCGCCGGTGTGATCAAGATGGTGGAGGCGATGCGGCACGGCATACTGCCCGCCACGTTGCATGCTGCTGAGCCGACGGATCAGGTCGACTGGTCGAGTGGCGGGGTGGAGCTGCTGAGCCAGGCCCGGGAGTGGCCGGTGGACGGTCGTCCGCGCCGGGCCGGTGTGTCGTCGTTCGGGATCAGCGGTACGAACGCGCACGTGATCCTTGAGGAGGTCCCGGCTCCCGAGCCGGCTGCCGGGTCGGTTCCTGTTGTTGAGGTGTCGGGTCCGGTGTCGTGGGTGGTGTCGGGCAAGTCCGAGGGTGTGGTGGGGGAGCAGGCGCGTCGTCTGCGTTCGCGGGTCGAGGCCGACCCGGGGCTGGCGCCGGTGGATGTGGCGTTCTCCCTGGCGAGTGGTCGTTCGGTGTTCGAGCACCGGGCGGTGGTGACGGGCCGGGACCGTGACGAGCTGCTGGCGGGTCTGGGCGCACTGGCGGCGGGTGAGCCTTCGGTGGGTGTGGTGACAGGTTCCGCGCTGCCGGTGGGGTCGCGGTCGGTGTTCGTGTTCCCGGGCCAGGGTTCGCAGTGGCTGGGCATGGGCGTGGAGCTGTATGAGTCCTCGCCGGTGTTCGCGCGGCGGCTGGATGAGTGTGCGGCGGCGCTGGAGCCGTGGACGGACTGGGATCTGCTGGAGGTTCTGCGGGGCGGGGATCTGGAGCGGGTGGAGGTGGTGCAGCCGGCCTTGTGGGCGGTGATGGTGTCGCTGGCGGAGGTGTGGCGGGCGCATGGCGTCGAGCCGGACGCCGTGGTCGGGCACTCGCAGGGGGAGATCGCGGCGGCGGTGGTGGCGGGTGGTCTGTCGTTGGAGGACGGGGCGCGGGTGGTGGCGTTGCGCAGCCGTCTGCTGACCGGCCTCTCCGGTGGCGGCGGGATGCTCTCGGTACGCCTGTCGGCTGAGGGGGTGCGTGAGCGGCTTGTGGAGTGGCCGCTGGTGTCGGTCGCCGCGGTCAACGGTCCCGCCCAGACCGTCGTCGCGGGCCCCCCGGAGGATCTGACGTCCCTGCAGGAGGCGTTCGAGGCCGCCGGGGTGCGGGCGCGGATGGTTCCGGTGGACTACGCCTCGCACTCCGCGCAGGTCGAGGTCCTGGAAGCGGAACTGGTCGCCGAACTCAAGGGGATCCGTCCGCAGTCGGGCAGTGTGCCGCTGTATTCGACGGTGACCGGTGACTGGCTGGATGTGTCGGAGATGGATGCCGCCTACTGGTACCGCAACCTGCGGGCCACGGTCCGGTTCGAGGACGCGGTACGCGGTCTGCTCGCGTCCGGGCACCGGGCGTTCGTCGAGGTGAGCCCGCACCCGGTGCTGGTGCCCGGCCTCCAGGACACCCTGGACGACACCCCGGGCGCGGGCGTGGTGCTGGAGACCCTGCGCCGCGACAGCGGGGACGCCTTCCGGCTTGCGACCGCGCTGGCCCACGCC
>NZ_LIQQ01000489.1 GCF_001418565.1 Streptomyces graminilatus
TCGGCTATTCGGCTATTCGGCGTCCTGGCTTCCCGGCGTCCCTGCTTCCCGGCTACCCGGCTACCTGACTTCCCGGGCGCCTCACATTGCTCTCGGTTCCCGGGCAACGATCTCCGCGTCTCGTTCGTCAGACATGCGGGGGCAGAGGGCAGCGGGAGGAAGCGAGAGGGCAGGCAACTCGCGGGATGTCTGTTGCTTTCCACGGTGACATGTCACGATCCACCGGTCGCGCAAGTTACCGACGGTTAATCAAGTGGGCGGAAAGGTACGGGGGTACGGGGCATGGGAGCCGGCAAGCGGAGTCTGGTCGCGACAGCCGTGGGACTGGTCTGCGCGGTCACCGTCCTGAGCGGCGCGGGCACCGCGTTCGCCGACCCGACGCCGACACTGCCGCCCGCCCCGGCCCTGCCGCCGGGCGCGACCTTGCCGCCGGGCGCCGTACTGCCCCCGAGCGTGACGCTGCCGCCGAACAGGGACCTGGTGGCCGTACAGAAGCGGCTGGAGAAGCTCTACCACGACGCGGCGGTCGCCACGGACGCGTACAACGCGGCGGAGGAGCAGACCGAGCGGCAGTCGACCGAGATCGTCGAGCTGGCCCAGGAGATCGCCAAGGGACAGAAGCGGCTGGCCGAGTTGAAGGACCGCGCGGGTGCCGCCGCCCGCGCCCAGTACCGCTCCGGAGGACTCCCGCCGAGGGCGCGGCTGTGGCTCAGCGACGATCCCCAGGCGTGGCTCGATGGGGTCAGCCGGATCCGGCAGGGCGAGAAGGCGACCGAGGGCCTGCTCGCCGAACTGACGCGCACCCAGCAGGACTTGGAGCTGTACGCGCAGGACGCCACGGCCCAGTGGCAGCGGCTGGACACGAGCCGGAAGGCGAGGGCCGCCGCCCAGAAGAAGATCAAGCAGCAGATCACGGCGGCCGAGAACCTGGAGTCCCAGCTCGCGAAGGAGGAGAAGGAACGCCTCGCGGCGCTGGAGCGCGAGGCCGCCGCCAGGGCGCAGACCTCCTGGCTCGGCTCCGGCATCCTCGACGATCTCGACGGCAACGCGACGGCACAGGGCAGGAAGGCCGTGGAGTTCGCGACGGCGCAGGTGGGCAAGCCGTACGAGTGGGGTGCCGAGGGCCCCGGCACGTTCGACTGCTCGGGTCTGACCTCGGCGGCCTGGGCCGCGGCCGGCATCCCCATACCGCGCACCTCGCAGGAGCAGTGGGCCCAGCTTCCGCACGTCGACATCAAGGACATGCGGCCGGGCGACCTGATCGTCTACTTCGACGACGCGAGCCACATCGCGATGTACGTGGGCGACGGCAAGATCGTGCACGCCCCTCGCCCCGGGCGGACGGTGACGATCACGGGGGCGGGGTCGATGCGAATACTCGGGGTGGTCCGGCCGGGCGCGTGACGCCGGACCCAGCGCAGGGGACCCGTCCACGGACCCCCGTAGGTGACCCGCCCACCGATCCCTCGTAGGCGACCCGCCCACGGACCCTTGTAGCTGGTCCCGTCCACGGACCCCCGTAGGTGACCCGCCCACGGGACCATCCCGACCTCACGGGTCCCACGTGACCGGTCCCACGTGACGCACCGCACCCACCCGGACCGCCCACCCCCGCGCCGGACGTGACGTTCGTCATCCCCGGGCGGGCACCCCTGTCCCCAAGTGCGTTGCGGCGCACGGCATATGACATCGGCGCCGCCGCACGGACGCGCCGCCGACCATTCCGCTGCGGGCCCGTCACCCGCTATGGTCCCGGTCGGTGGATCGAGGCCCCTCGCCCATCGTGCCCTCGGGGGGAGGGAAGGAGCCCACGACGATGCCCGTACCCGTACCGCGGCAGAGAGCGATCCCGGCCCTGGAGAACGGTCAGGCGCCGGCACCTGCCATGCCCGGAGCGACCTCCACGGGCACCTCCTCCGGCGAACCGGCCCCGCGCAAGTCAATGGACGCGAGTGACGCGAGCGACGCGGCCGGCGCCTCCGCGAAGGCCTCTGCGCCCGCCTCCGGCACCGGAACCGGTGGTGGCACCGGCACGCATCTGACCCTCCTGCTGATCCAGGACGACCCGGGCGGCTCGCCCGTTGTGCCCGAGCTGCTCGACGCGTCGGGCAAGCCGATCCGTGTACGCACGGCACGCAACCTCACCGAGGCCGAACGGCTGCTCACCGACGACGTCCACTGCATCCTGCTGGACCTCGCCCTGCCCGCACCCCCGAACAGCACCGACGACAACGACGACGAGCTGGCGGTGCTGAAGCACGTACTGCGGCTCGCGCCCCGGCACGCCGTCCTCGCGCTCACCGCCTCCGGCGACGCCGAGCGCGGTACGGAGGCGGTGCGCGTCGGCGCCCAGGACTACCTCTTCCGCGACGAGCTGGACGGCCGGCTGCTGAGCCGCGCGATCCGCTACGCGGTGGAGAGGAAACGTTCCGACAGGGCCGAACGCCGGCTCAGCGAGTCCCGGCTGCGGGCCCAGGAGAACGCCCGTCTGGAACGCGGCCTGCTCCCCACACCGCTCCTCGACGGCTCCTCGCTGCGCTTCGCCGCCCGCTACCGCCCCGGCCGCTCCCGCGCCCTGCTCGGCGGCGACTTCTACGACACGGTCCGTACGCCCGACGGCACGGTCCACGCGATGATCGGCGATGTGTGCGGGCACGGCCCCGACGAGGCGGCGCTCGGCGTGGAGCTGCGCATCGCGTGGCGCGCGCTGACCCTGGCGGGCCTGTGCGGTGACGCGCTGCTGGGCACGCTCCAGCAGGTCCTCGAACACGAGCGCCAGAACGACGAGATCTTCGCGACGCTCTGTACGGTCGACATCTCGCCGGACGGCCGCAGCGCGGGCCTGTGCCTGGCCGGCCACCCTGCTCCGCTGCTGGTCCGCCCGGCGCCCGCGCCCTCCGGGTCCGATGCGGTGGCGGTGGCGGTGGCGGAACTGCTGCCCCACGACAACAACGGCCCGGCGCTGGGCCTGCTGCCGGGGGCCCGCTGGCCTCGTACGCAGGTACAACTCGGCGCCGAGTGGACCCTGATGCTGTACACGGACGGCCTGATCGAGGGCCATGTCGGCGCGGGCCGGGAGCGGCTCGGCCAGGACGGCATGGTCGCGATGATCCGCCGCCAACTGGCCCAGGGCCTGCGCGGCGAGGACCTGCTGCGGGCCGCGGTGAGCGAGGTCCGCAAGCTCAACGGCGGGGAGCTGACGGACGACCTGGCGGTCCTGCTGCTGGACCGCCCGGCCTGAGCGGTAACGGCGGCGCGAGCCGTGGTGACGGGTGGGGTCAGCGACCGCCGTTGTAGGGACCGTACGGACCGTCGCTGCTGGAACCGCCGCCTCTGCGGCTGCGTCCGCCGCCCGAGAGACCGCGCAGGGCCGGTCGTACGTCGACCATGTACACGATCGTCGCGACCAGGCCGATGATCGGCAGGAACGACAGGATGTTGAAGATCAGGTTCACCACGAAGGCGAGCCCGAGGACGACCAGCCAGAACGCCTTGGTCTTCTTGTCCGCCGCCCGGTAGGCGTCCTCACGGTGCACCGCGGCGTCGATCAGCGCGAAGCCACTGAAGATGATCAGGGCCACGCTCAACAGCCACATGAACCCCACGAACCCCTGCATCAGCACAACGTCCACCACCAAGCTCGGTCAGTTCGTACGTGCGGTCAACGTACCCGCAACCGGAAACCCGCTACCCGCCAAACGGGCCGGGCACTCCAGGAGTGCCCGGCCCGTCCTCATACACGTTGTTTCACACGTTCGGCTCTGCCTACTTGGCCTACTTGGCCTACTTGGCTCACTTGGCGGGCGGAGCCGTCTTCTTGGCGGCGGGCTTGCGGGCCGGAGCCTTCTTGGCGACGGGCTTCCTGCCCGAGGCGGCGGCCGGGGCGGGCGCCTTCTCCTCGGTGGCCACCTCGACCTGGGCCGACTCGGCGGAGTCGGCGGAGACCGAGGAGTCGGAGGAGCCGGAGGAGCTGGCGGGCTCGGCCGCCGGCTCGACGGCGATGGCCAGTTCCTCGATCTGCTCGGCGGTCTCGCCGCGCCAGGTCTTCACGGCCTGCTCGCCGTGCTCGGCGACCTTCTCGTACGTCTCGCGGGCCTTCACGGCGTACTCGGCGGCGACGCCGACACCGCGCAGGGCGAGGTCCTGGGCGCTCTCACCGAGCTTCTTCAGATCGGCGTCGATCGTGGAGCCGAGCTTCTTGAAGTCGCCGTCCAGCGTGCTGATGAACTCGCCGACCTTGGCCTGGATGGTCTCCTGGGCCTCCTTGGCACGGCCGGTGGCCTTCTCCTGCGCCTCCTTGGCGCGAGCGGCGGCCTTCTCCTGGACAGCCTTCGGGTCGGTGGCGCGTACGGCCTCGATCCGGGCCGGCGCCTCGGCACGCAACTGCTCGACGAAGCCGGGCACCTTCTTGGCCTGCTGAAGGGCGAGATCGGCGGTGCCGGCGGCGAAGTAGAGCGGGGTGGGGTCGCTGAAGGTCTTGCGGAGGTCGTCGGTGATGGCCATGGTGATGGTTCTCCCGGGTTGCTTCGAACTGAGGGTTTGGTATGTCTGGCGTGACTTGTGCGGGCGGCCGGCGCGGCGGGTTCGGCGGGTGCGTCAACCGGCTGTCTGCTGCGGACCGGCGTCGCTGCCGGCGCCGCCACCTATGTCCGTATCTCTGTCATCTCTGTCATCTCTGTCCGCGCCCATGTCCGTGCCTATGTGCGCGCCGCCGGGAACGTCCGGCACAGGAACGTCCGCTGCGGCTGGAGCGCTGACCGGATCGGCGATCTCGAACCCGTTCTCCTTGCGGAAGGACTCGTAGATCTGCAGGAGCACCTGCTTCTGCCGTTCGCTGAGCGTGGGATCGGCGAGTATGGCGGCACGCGTCTCCACCTCGTCCCGATCGCGCTCGGCATCGAGGATGCCGGCCCGCACGTACAGCGTCTCGGCGGAGATCCGCAGCGCCTTGGCGACCTGCTGCAACACCTCCGCGCTCGGCTTGCGCAGCCCGCGCTCGATCTGGCTCAGATACGGATTCGACACCCCGGCGGCATCGGCGAGCTGCCTGAGGGACAACTGCGCGGTGCGCCGCTGATCGCGCAGGTACTCACCAAGATTGCCGACGTTGAGCGTTGCCATGCGTCCAGCTTGCCGCACCTCCGCTAACTATTGCAAGCAGACGCTTGCAAAAGTGCGCCACGCCACGCGACAGGGCCGTTGAGCCTGAGCGCGATAGGT
>NZ_LIQQ01000049.1:0-109 GCF_001418565.1 Streptomyces graminilatus
CCCTCGGGGCCGCGGTTCGGGGTCGACGGCGCCTTCGAGGGGTATGTGCGGCTGCCGTTCACCGTGGGAGGAGCGGTGGCCGACGAGGCGGCGGCCCGGCTGGCCGCCG
>NZ_LIQQ01000049.1:148-43047 GCF_001418565.1 Streptomyces graminilatus
GAGTGGCTTGAGTGGCTTGAGCCGTGCGCGCGGCGGGGGCGTGGCTAGGCCACTGTTTCCTGTTCCTGTTTCACCAGGGTCTGGGCCGAGCGCGGTGGCAGGAGTTCCAGCACCGCCTGGCGCTGGGCCTCGCTCGTCGCGTCGTCGTGCGGGTCCGGGGTGGCCGGGACCTGGAGGCGGTGGACCGGGCCGGTGCCCAGACGGGCGTAGCCGCGGCCCGGCGGCATGACCGGGACCCGGGTGGTGTGCGGGGGCGCGCCAAGGACCGCCTCCAGTTGGGTGGCGGACGCGGGGCCGAGGACGACACGCGCGCGTGTGTGCTGTCGTACGGCGTCGCTCAGGGTGTCCGCGCTGTCGAACTGTTCCGCCACCACGACCGTGACGTTCGCCGCCCGGCCGTGCCGCAGGGGGACCTGGAGCAGGGACTGGGGGTCGGGGCCGCCGTCGGCGGCGGCCAGGTGGGCGAGGGCTCCGGGCCGGTCGAGGAGGATCCAGAGCGGACGGCGGATGTCGTCGGGGAGTGGCCGGCCGGCCTGGCGGGCCTGGTTGGCGGCGATCAGCCGGCGTTCCGTTTCACGCCCGGCCCATTCGAGGCTCGCCACGGCGCCGGACGCGGCGCACTCGACGGCCAGTACGCCGTCCCGGCCGGTCAGGCACGCGTACTCGCCGGTGCCGCTGCCGTCGACGATCAGGACATCGCCGTACTGCAGGGCCTGGAGGGTGATCGAGCGCAGGAGTGTCGTGGTGCCGCTGCCCGGCTCGCCGATCACCAGGAGGTGCGGCTCGGTGGAGCGGGGCCCCGTGCGCCAGACGACCGGCGGGACGTCCCGCCGGTCCTCGCCGTGGCTGAGGGGGAGCGTGCGCTGCACCTGGGTGGGGTCCGTGAAGCCGAGCACCGTCTCGCCGGGGGACGTGACGAAGCGCTGCGCGGCGATGTCGGTGGGCAGGGGCGGCAGGACGGTCACGGAGAGCTGGTTGCCCTCCTCGTCCCACGCGAAGTGGTACTCGCGGCCCCGGCCCGACTTGGCGTGCAGCAACTGTTCGATCCGTGCGCGGGAGTCGGCCTCGCCGTCGGTGAAGTACGCGGGGTAGCGCACCACCAGGTGCGAGATGCGGCCGGTGCCGTCGAACTCGTACGCGGGGAAGACCTTGTCCCAGTCGCCGCCGTGGGCGTAGAGCGGGGCGGGGTCGTCGGGGATCGAGAAGTAGGGGACCAGTGCGTCGTACAGGGACTGGAGGCGCTGGGTCTGGGACTCGTCGGGCCCCTCGGGCTCCGCGCCGGAGCGGTCCCGGCCGTGCCAGGCCGCTGCCGCCATCACCGAGATGACGGCGAGCAGCGGGCCGTACGGCACAAGGGCGACGACCAGGACCACCGAGGCCACCAGGAACAGCAGTGGCCCGCGCCTGTCCTTGGGCGTGTCCGCCCACTTGCGCCGCCCGGCCGCGGCCAGTCGGCGAAGACCCCGGCTGATCGTGATCAGCGGGTGCAGGACGTCGGTGGCGCTGTCCGCGGCGGTCCGGGCCAGCTCCCGGCTCCGGGCGATCTGTGCGCTGCCGTTGCTCAGGATGCGGGGGAGGGGGCGCCGGGCCACTGCTGTCTCCTGGGTGGGTGTGGACGGGACGGGTGTCAGAACTTGATTCCGCCGAGCAGGCTGGCCAGGCTCTCGCCGCCGGCCTTGATGCTCGGCGCGATGGCGGTGCTCGCGAGGTAGAAGCCGAACAGCGCGGCGACGAAGGCGTGCGACGCCTTGAGTCCGTCCTTCTTGAAGAAGAGGAAGACGATGATGCCGAGCAGAACGACGCCTGACATGGAGAGGATCATGAGGATCTCCTGGTGTGGTGGGGGACAGTCACCATGAGTTCTTCCAGGATCACAGCATGTATCCATACGATAAAAGGTGCAGTTGGGTGAATTTCCGCGTATTTCACTCGCATGGCTTACCTGTGTGGTGTCAACGAGGCTTGCTGATCTTTGCTGCTGAGGTGTCGGGTCATGCGGCTGTTAAGCCAGTACTCTGACGATTCACCCGAACGGTTGTAGCGAGAGGCGGTCAGGCCGATGAGTGAAGCCCCCGGCCCCGAGGTCGTGGAGCTGGCGACGAAGATCTTCGATCTGGCCCGGCAGGGACAGACCGAGGCGCTCGTGGCGTACGTCGACGCGGGCGTACCGGCCGACCTCACCAATGACCGCGGTGACTCCCTGGTGATGCTCGCCGCCTATCACGGCCACGCCGACGCGCTCCGGGCGCTCCTGGCGCGCGGAGCCGACGGGGACCGGGTCAACGACCGGGGGCAGACGCCGCTCGCCGGGGCCGTCTTCAAGGGTGCGCGGGACGTCATCCAGGCACTCCTGGAGGGTGGCGCCGATCCGGCCGCGGGCATGCCCTCGGCCGTCGACACCGCCCGGATGTTCGGTAAGACGGAACTGCTGGAGCTGTTCGGCGTGCACTAGCCGACGTACACACCGACCAGCCAGGACACGAAAAACGGGGGAGGCGGAACGGGGCCGCCGGAAATACGGTCGCGGCAGCTTGAACAGCCGGGTCATCATGACGTCGTGATTCATGGACGTGATGGCTGGGCAGATGTTGCCGCACCGCGCGGGCCGTGAAGCGGTCCGCATGGGCCCACCTACGAGAGGCAGAGGAAGATGGTCTACAGCAAGCAGGAAACGGCGGGCGCCCCGACGTGTTGTCACGCGGCCAGGTAAAGCAGGATCCCGGTTGCGTCGACGCTTGATGTGAGGCTGTTTCCCATGTTCGATCCGGTCATAGCGCCCAGCGGAACACTGCTCGGCCTGCTCCAGAGGGGCCGCGGCGACGGCACGCTGCACGCGCTCACCGCACCGCGGGCCGACGCGCTCGCGGCACTGAACCACTGCGTGCTCCACGACCCGCGCCACGACTGGCAGGTGGAGAACCGCTCCCTCTACTACGCCCGTCTCTATCTCGACCTCCATGGCGAGCTCGACGAGATCGAGGCCCATCTCTTCGACCCCGAGGACGTCCTCGACACCGACGAGTCACGCACCGGGCTCGCCCTCGCGGTCCTCGGGCACCTCGCCTCGTACGGCAGACGGGACGCCCTGAAGGTCCTGCGCAGGTACGCCGCCACCGGCACCAGCTGGGCCTGGGCGCTGGACGAGCTGGCGCTCCGGGACGACGACGCGGGGCTGCGCGCCCTCGCCGCCCCCGTGCTCGCCCGCTTCGGCACCGACCCGGAGGGCGAGGCGGAACTCGCCGCCGCCGTGCGGGACGCCTTCGAGCCCCGGCCCTGGCGGCTGTGGGCCGAGGATCCGCGCGAATCGATCTCCACGCGCGTGCGTGCCGCCCAGGAGACCGGCTGTTTCGACCGCTGGCAACGCCAGATGCGGCCGTCCGGGCCCCGCCCGGGCTGGAGCGTGCGGGCCGTCTTCGAGTGGGCTCAGCAGGGCATCGACCGCGGTGCCGTGCTGCATGTGCCCGCCGCGCGGTGCCTGACGGCCGTGGCGGGCCCGGAGGACCGGCCGCAGATCGTGGAGGCGGCCCGTGGCGGTGGCGACGGCGCCCGCTGTACGGCCCTGCGCTATCTCGCGGACGGCAATGATCCCGAGGCCCTCGATCTGATCGAGGGCGCGGTCGCCGACGGCACGACCGCCGTGGTGGAGGCCGCCATCGCCGCATTCGAACGTATGCGCAGTATTGCGGCCGTCGACCGCGCGCGCGGGTGGGTCCACCGGCCCGACCCGCTGGGCTCCGCCGCCGGCCGGATGCTCGCCTGTCTGGGCGGCACCCGGGACAGCGACCTCGTCCTCGGCGCACTGCGGGAGGCCGTACGGGGCGAAGGGCCCGACGCGCCGACCCTGTGGACCCTCGTGGACGGCACGGGACGGCTCGGGATCGTCTGCGCGGCCCCCGTCCTGCGCCACATCTACCGGGAGACCGCCTCCTCCCATCTGCGCGGCCGGGCGGCCCGTGCCCTCGCCGCCACCGACCCCTCCTTCGCCGCCGGCTTCGCCGTCGAATGCCTGTGGGACTGCGAGGAGACCACCCGCGAGGTCGCCGCCCGGCACGCCGAGACCGGTGACGCCAGGGTCGTCGACCAACTGCGCAGACTCGCCGCCGACCCGGCCGAGGAGGCCGAGGTCCAGACAGCCGTACGAAGCCGGATCGGGCCCGACAGCACCCGTCGTATGAACGGGGGATGACCCGGGGATCATGAGCGTGTGGACGCGCGCCGACCCGGGAGGGGGCGGTGCGCAACGCTCACGGGACGTTTCCCGGCCGGAAAGATCGACGTTGACGCGAGCACGTCCCGTACGGCGACAACACCCCTATGCGTGTAGTCATCGTGACTGAATCCTTTCCCCCCGATGTGAACGGCGTGGCCCACTGCGCGCTCCAGACCGCCCGGCACCTGGTCGACCGCGGTCACGTTCCCCTCGTCGTCGCCCCGGCCACCGCCGTCGGCAACGGGCCCGACGCCTCGGCGCCGTGCCCCGTCGTCCGTGTCCCCTCCCTGCCGCTCCCCGGCTACCCCCAGGTCCGCGTCGCCCTCCCCAGCCGACGCGTCGCCGCCGCGATCACCGAGCACCGCGCGGACATCGTCCACCTGGCCAGCCCCTTCATCCTCGGCGTGCGCGGCATGGCCGCCGCCGCCCGGCTCGGCATCCCCGCCGTGGCCGTCTACCAGACCGACCTGGCCGGATACGCCCGCACATACGTTCACGCGGGCGAGGCGGCAGCCTGGCGCCGCATCCGCTCCGTGCACGCCGCCGCCGACCTCACCCTCGCGCCCTCCAGCGCGGCCCTGCACGACCTGGAGTCGCACGGCGTGCCCCGGGTGAAGCTGTGGCAGCGCGGAGTGGACACCGCGCGGTTCCGCCCCGGACTGCGGGACGAGGCCATCCGCCGCGAACTCGCCCCCAACGGCGAGGTGATCGTCGGCTACGTCGGCCGGCTCGCCCCCGAGAAGCAGGTCGAACTCCTGGCCGGGGTCTGTGGGCTGGACGGCGTGCGGGTCGTCGTCGTGGGCGACGGACCCAGCGAACCGGGACTGCGCGAGCAACTGCCGGGAGCGGTCTTCCTGGGCCGCCGCACCGGCGACGAACTCGCCCGGATCTTCGCCTCGCTGGACGTCTTCGCGCACACCGGCCCCTTCGAGACCTTCTGCCAGACCGTGCAGGAGGCCATGGCGAGCGGTGTGCCCGTCGTCGCGCCCGCCGCCGGCGGACCGCTGGACCTGGTCGCCCACGGACGCACCGGTCTCCTGGTCCCGCCGCGCGACGCCGTCGCCGTCCGCGACGCGGTGTGGTCACTGGCCGGTGACCCGGGACTGCGCGCCGCCTACGGCGCCGCCGCCAGGGCGACGGTCGAGGGCCGCACCTGGGCCGCCGTCGGCGACCAGCTCGTCGGGCACTACGCCGACATCCTCACCGCGCGGACGGTGGTGGCAGCGTGAACACCGGAACACCACGAGCCACGACCGGACCGCTGCGCATCGTCCGGCTGGCGAACTTCGTCGCCCCCGCCTCGGGCGGCCTGCGCACCGCGCTGCGCGAACTGGGCGCCGGATATCTCGCCGCCGGGCACGACCCCGTCCTGATCGTGCCCGGTGAGCGGACGAGCGACCGCGACACCGAGCAGGGGCGCGTGATCACCCTGCCCGGCCCGTTGCTGCCCGGCACCGGCGGCTACCGCGTCCTCACGGACAAGCGGCGCGTCGCCGCGCTCCTGGAGGAACTGGCGCCGGACCGGCTGGAGGTGTCCGACCGGACGACCCTCAGGTGGACGGGCCGGTGGGCGCGCCGGGCCCGGGTACCCGCGGTGATGGTCTCCCACGAGACCGCCGACGGCGTCCTGCGCACCTGGGGCCTGCCGGAGAACCTCTCCCGGCGCGCCGCCGACGCACTCAACGTCCGTACGGCACACACCTACGCGCGCGTGGTGTGCACCACGGAGTATGCCGAGCGGGAGTTCGTGCGGATCGGGGCGCGCAATGTCGTACGGGCTCCCCTGGGCGTCGACCTGGTACACCGGCACCCGTCGCTGCGGGACCCCGGGCTGCGGGCCGATCACGCGCGCGAGAACGAGATCCTCCTGGTGATGTGCTCCCGGCTGTCCGTCGAGAAGCGGCCCGGTACGGCGCTGGACGCACTGGAGGCGCTCCTGCGGCGCGGACAGCGGGCGCGGCTGGTGGTGGCCGGGGACGGGCCGCTGCGGGGCCGACTGGAGCAGCGGGCGCGCGAACGCGGGCTGCCGGTCGCCTTCCTCGGACACGTTGCCGACCGAGCGCTGCTGGGCGGGCTCCAGGCGTCCGCCGACGTGTGCCTGGCGCCCGGCCCCGCGGAGACGTTCGGGCTCGCCGCGCTGGAGGCGATGGCCTGCGGTACGCCCGTGGTCGTCAGCGCGTCCTCCGCGCTGCCCGAGGTGATCGGGTCCGCCGGGGCCGTCGCCGCCGACGACGGAGAGTCCTTCGCGGACGCCGTGCGGCTGCTGCTGGGACGGCCCGAACGGGAGCGCCGGGAGAACGCACGCGCGCGTGCGGAGTGCTTCGGCTGGTCGACCGCGGTCGAGGCGTTCCTCGCGGCGCACGACGCGGCGGTGCCGGCGTCCGCCGGTGAGAAGCCCGCCGGTGAGATCCCCGCCGGTGAGGCGCCCGTACGTCCTGTCGTACCGGAGGGCGTGGGATGAGACCGCTGCGGTTCGTGGCGCTCGGCGACTCGCTGACCGAGGGGGTGGGCGATCCCTCGGACGGCGCGTGGCGCGGCTGGGCGGCCCTGCTCGCCGATGGGTTCGGTGACGCCCCGGTGGAGTTCATCAACCTCGCGGTCAGTGGGGCACAGACGCGCGACGTGCTGGAGAAGCAGACACCGGCCGGCCTCGACCTGGAGCCGGACGTCGTGTCCGTCGTCATAGGGGTGAACGACACCCTGCGCCGTACGTTCGACATCCACGCGGTGGCCGCCCGGCTGGACGAGGTGTACGCGGCCTTCACCGGCCGGGGCGCGCTACTGCTCACGGCGTGTCTGCCCGACCCCGGGGCGATGCTGGGGCTGCCCGGTGTCCTGGCGAACCCGCTGGCCCGGCGGCAGCGGGCGGTCAACACCGTCGTCCACGCGCTCTCCGAGCGCTACGGGGCGGTGCATCTGCACGCCGCCGAGGGCGAGTGGCTCAGCCGGCGCGAGATGTGGAGCGCGGACCGGCTGCACCCCGGCGAGCGGGGCCACCGGCAGCTCGCGGTCCGCTTCCACGCGCTGCTCGCGGAGGCGGGCGTCGCGGGTGGGGCGGGTCCGTCGCCCGAGCCGGAGCAGCCCGCGCCCACCCGCTCGGCCAGCCTGCGCTGGCTGGCCACCGCGGGCACGGGCTGGGTGGCCCGGCGGTGCACCGACCTGCTGCCGCAGCTCCTCAGACTCGCCGCCCAGGAGATCCGCCACCGCGCGCGGGGCACCAGCGCCCGCCTCGACCTGGGCGCGTCCCACGCCGTCACCGCGGCCCTGGCCGCCCTGACGGTGACGGAGCACCGGGCGGAGCCGGACGTGGCGTAGATCTGCCTTGGCCGACTGGCCGACTGGCCGACTGGCCGACTGGCCGACCGACCGACCGACCGACCGACCGACCGACCGGGCAGGCGGGCGGACGGCCACGGCGCCGAACGGGCACGGGCGCACGCGGCTCCGCTGCGCCTGGCGGCGAGGCGGAGGGGACGTGACACCGGCGCCCGCCAGGGGTGCCCCTGTCTCTTTCGTCAAGCCGGGTGAGGATGGCCGGTATGGCGGATCGGGATCGGTCGGGGCGGACCGCGGTGCACTCTGCGGCCGGCGGCGGAGACGTGGATGGCCTGAGGGCGCTCTTGGCTGAGGGCGACGACTCGGGGGCTGCCGATGCCGAGGGTTGGACTCCGCTGCATTTGGCGCTCAGGCGCAGGTGCCCGCTGCTGTCGAAGTGCTGCTGGCCGCGGGTGCGGCGGTCGATGCCGTGGACCGTCATGGCAATACGCCGTTGTGGAGGGCGGTGTTCTGTTCGCGGGACGAAGGCAGGACGGTTCGGCTCCTTCTGGGTGCCGGTGCCGACCCTGACCGGGACAACGTTCATGGCGTGAGCCAGAGGGCGCCGGCGGGGCGGATCGCCAACCATGACGTGGCTGTTCACCTTCCGGCTGGGGACGGCACTTCCTCCTGGACGCCGTCTGCCGTGGCGGGCTGGGGTTCGTAGAAGGTTCCGTCGCGGACCCTGCCGTGGAGCGGCCGGTGGCACCGGAGCCCGCGCCCCGGGCATGATCCCTCTCGGCCTCTCGGCCTCTCGGCCTCTCGGCCTCTCGGCGGCCCGGGGGCGCAGACTGGCCGTGGGCGGCTGGGACTGGCCTCGACCTGCCTCTGCAGCCCTGACCGGTTCCGACGGACTCGACCGGTCTCGACAGCCCTGACCGGTCTCGACAGGCCTGGGCCGGCCCTGACGGGCTTCGACGGCCCTGACCGGTCCCGACTGGCCCTGGGCGGCTCGGACTGGCCTCGACCGGCTCGGACTGGCCTCGACGGCCCTAGCCGGTTCCGACGGCCCTGACCGGCCTCCGCAGCCCTGACCGGCCTCCGCAGCCCTGACCGGCCTCGACCGGCCCTGACCGGCCTCGACCGGCCCTGACCGGCCAGGACGGCCTCGACCGGCCAGGACGGCCTCGACCGGCCAGGACGGCCTCGACCGGCCAGGACGGCCCCGACCGGCGTCGGGAGCCCGACCGGCCCTGGGCGGCTCAGCGCCGGCGCGCGGGTACGAATCTGACCGGTGTGCCCGGTGTCGCCTGGGCCGCGGCGTGCAGGTCGGTGGTGCGTGCGACGGCGATCACCGGATAGCCGCCGGTGGTGGGATGGTCGGCGAGGAAGACCACCGGTCTGCCGTCCGGCGGGACCTGGACCGCGCCCAGGACCATGCCCTCGCTGGGGAGTTCACCGGAGTGGGCCCGCTCCAGGGCGGGGCCCTCGGTGCGCAGCCCGATGCGGTTGCTCGCCGACGACACCCGGTACGTGGACGCGGTGAAGGCCCGCAGCGCCGCCGGTGTGAACCAGTCGTCGCGCGGTCCCATGGTCACCCGGAGCACGAGTTCCGCCGGGGGCGCGGGCTGCGGAACGACGTCCACGCGTGCGTGCCCGCCGATCACGTCCCCCAGGGGCAGCGTCGCGCCGTCCGTGAGCGGCGGCGGGCCCAGGCCGGACAGCAGGTCGGTGGAGCGGCTGCCCAGCACGGGCTCGACGGCGACTCCGCCGGAGACGGCCACGTAACCGCGTACGCCGGACAGGGCCGTTCCGACGTTCAGCAGCGCGCCGGCGGGCACCCGCACCGCGGCACCCCAGGCCACCGGGCGGCCGTCCACGGTGACCGGGCAGTGCGCGCCGCCGACCGCGACGGTGACCGGGCAGCACGGGCGCAGCGCGCAGCCGTTGAGGGTCGTCTCCAGGACAGCGGCCCCGGACGGGTTGCCGACCAGCCGGTTGACGAGCGCCGCGGTGGACGCGTCCAGGGCGCCGGACCGGGGCACCCCGAGATGGGCGTGCCCAGGACGCCCCTGGTCCTGCACCGTGGTCAGCGCCCCCGCCCGTACGACGGTGAGCGCACGATTGGTCACGGGCCACCCACCGGGACGAAACGGACCCGGGTGCCCGGCGACAGCAGCGCGGCGGGCACGCGCGTGTGGTCCCACAGGACCGCGCCCGTCGTACCGATCAACTGCCAGCCGCCCGGCGACGAACGCGGGTACACGCCCGTGTACGGGCCGGCCAGTGCCACGGCACCGGCCGGCACGGACGTACGCGGAGTGGCCCTGCGCGGCACCTCGTAGCGCGCCGGGAGCCCGGTGAGGTAGCCGAAGCCGGGCGCGAAACCGCAGAAGGCGACCCGGAACTCGGTGGCCGCGTGAATGCGCCCCACCGCCTCCTCGGAGACGCCCCAGAGGGCGGCGATGTCGGCGACGTCCGGGCCGTCGTAGCGGACCGTGAGTTCGATGACCTCCTGGCTGGGAGGGGGCGCCGGGGGCAGTTCGGAGGCGGCCAGTTCGGAAGCCAGCCGGGCGGGATCGGCGAGGCCGTCCAGGAGGACTGTCCGGGCCGCGGGGACGATCTCCCTCACCGCCAGCGTGCCTTCCGCGCGGCGGCGCAGCAGTTCGGTGTGCAGGGCCTGGGCCTGTTCGCCGGAGGCGACCTCGACCAGCAGAGCGTCGTCGCCGACGGGCAGCGCCCTCATCCCGCGCACAGCGCCGCTCGTACCACCAGCCCCGCTCGTACCGCTCGTATCGCCCATACCGCTCGTACCGCTCATACGAAGGCCTCCACACGGACGCCCGATGCCTCAAGGCGCTCGCGGACCCGGCGGGCCAGGTCCACCGCGCCGGGCGTGTCGCCGTGGACGCACAGCGAGCGGGCGCGGATCGCCAGGGGCGTCCCCAGATGCGAGGCGACGACGCCCGTCCGGGCGAGGGTCACGGAACGGACCACGACGGACTCCGGGTCGGTGACCAGCGCCCCGTCCTGGCCGCGCGGCACAAGCGTGGCCTCCTCGGTGTACCCGCGGTCGGCGAACGCCTCCGGGACGGCCGGGAGGCCCGCCGCCCCGGCCAGCTCCAGCAGACGCGAACCGGGCGGCCCGAGCACCGACAGCCCCTTGCCTGCCAGAAGCACGCCGGCGATCACCGCCGCCGCCTGCTCCGCGTCGCGCACGACGCGGTTGTAGAGCGCGCCGTGCGGCTTGACGTAGGACACGCGCGTGCCCGCCGCGCGCGCGAAGACCTCAAGGGCGCCGATCTGGTAGGCCACCTCCGCCGCCAGTTCGTCGGGCGGCACGTCCATCGCGCGCCGCCCGAAGCCCGCGAGGTCGTGGTAGGAGACCTGGGCGCCGATCCGTACGCCGCGCTCGGCCGCCAGTTCACACACCCGCCGCATGGTGACCGCGTCCCCGGCGTGGAAGCCGCAGGCCACGTTGGCGCTGGTGACGACGGACAGCAACTGTTCGTCGTCGGTCAGCCGCCAGCGACCGAAGCCCTCGCCGAGGTCGGCGTTGAGGTCGATCATCTTCCGGACTCCTGTCACGCTCGGGTCGGGCGACGCGGTACTGCTCGTCGCGTTACTACCGTAGGGGATCGTTGAACGATCCTTCAATGCTCGTGTTGTTTCGTTCCCTTCTCTGCGATTGAATTCCGGGCATGGCAGAGCAGTTGACGGGACTGGCCGACGACCGCGCGCTCCTCGGGCGCACCAGCACCGCCGAGCGGGTGTCGGACATCCTCCGGAGCCGTATCGCCGACGGGTACTTCCCGCCCGGGACCCGGCTCTCCGAGGACAGCATCGGCGGGGCCCTCGGCGTCTCCCGCAACACGCTGCGCGAGGCGTTCCGGCTGCTCACGCACGAACGCCTGCTGATCCACGAGCTCAACAGAGGCGTCTTCGTACGGGTTCTCACGGTCGAGGACGTCGAGGACATCTACCGCACCCGCGCCCTCGTCGAGTGCGCCGTGGTCCGCGGCCTCGGTGAGCCGCCGTACGCCCTCGAGAACCTCGCCGCCGCCGTCGAGGAAGGGCGGCGCGCGGCGCGCGACGGTGACTGGAAAGAGCTGGGGACGGCGAACATCCACTTCCACGGCCGACTCGTCGCGCTGGCCGGCAGCGCGCGCACCGACGAACTGATGCGCAGCGTCTTCGCCGAGCTGCGCCTCGCCTTCCACCTCGCGGACGACCCGCGACGGCTGCACGAGCCCTACCTCGCCCGCAACGAGGAGATACTCCGGGCCCTCCAGGCGGGCGACCGGGAGCGGGCCGAGGGGCTGCTTTCGGTCTATCTCGACGACTCGCTCGAACGGGTGGTCGAGGTGTACCGGCGGCGGGTCGGCGCGGACGGGTAGGCGGTACGGGGTTCGGGGGACCCGCGCTGCCGCGCAGGTCGCGAACGGCACGGTGGCGGGCGGACAGCGGGTCGCTTCTGAGTCGTTTGGGCCGTTGTCAGACCGAGGACCTAGTCTGTGCACCGTGACTTCGCCTGCATCGACGGACAGCGTTCCGCCCCAGCTCAGCGCGGGGCCGCGCCCCGCTCCGGGCCCGGCCGCCGACGAGGGACTGGCGCGGCGGCTGCGCGCGCTCGCCTGCACCGCCCCGCTCCACGACCTGGACGCGCGCAAGGCGAATCTCGCGGGCGAGTACTCGGTGTACGGCATGGCGGAGGTGGCCCTCTCGGCCATCGACCTGGTCACCCTGAACATGGACTTCGACACCGGCGCCGACCACGAGCAGATCGTCGCCCGCCTCGTCCCGCGCATCGCCGCCCAGGCCCCGCGGCGGCCCGGCACCGAGCACGAGCGCGTCGCCCGCTGGGTCCTGGAGAACCTGATCAACGTCGGCAGCGTCGACCGCGGCTTCCGCGCCGTGTACGGCACGTTCGCGCCGGACGGCACATATGTACGCCGTGACTACGACTTCAAGCTGATCGAAGAGGTCCCGGGGTACGGCGGAGGCGTCTACCTCCGTACGACGGACGAGGCGGTCAACGTACTCGTCGGTGCCCTCGACACCGATGTCACCAGCGCCCAGATCGCCGCCGAGGTCAAGCTGGAGGTGCTGATCAGCCGGGGCCGGCTGGCGGACGCCCAGCTCGCCGCGGAGCAGGCCCGCTACCGGACCGTGCAGTACTCGGAGACCCTGCGCAGAGCGCTGGACGCGACCCGGCGGAACGTACGCGCGGTGGACTGGCTCCAGACCGTCCCCGACATGATCGCCGAGGCACTCGACCACGTCGCCGACCGGTACCGCCACGAGAACGCGATCCTGACCAACATCCGCAAGGCCCGTGACGAGTCCGAGGACCCGGAGCAGAAGCGGCGCGCCGCCGAACTCGTCGACATCGTGAAGGACTGCATCCGGCGGCACACGCTGCTCCAGTCCCGGCTCCTGGAGGCGGGGCCGCTGTTCCGCGCGGAGCAGGACCGGCAGGCCTTCGCGACCCCGATGACGTCCTCGGGTACGGACCTGTACGGCCATCTGATGGCCCCGGTGCTGCCGTTGCCCCTCGCGGAGGCGGTACGGGTCACGGACGCGTTCTTCGCGCGCGGGACGGGATTCCGTACGCCGGTGTCGGTCCGGGTCGGCGACCTGGTCGACATATTGCTGACACCTCCGGTGGAGCGGGAGCATCTCGGGGCGGAGATGCCGGAACCGGACCTGATCGCCACGCCGGACGACAGCCGCTTCAGCGAGGAGCAGCTGGCGGCGGCGATGGAGCTGCTGGATCTGCCGGCGGACGCCCCCCGGCGGCTGTCGGGACTGCTGGCGCAGGCGCGCCTGCTGGATCCGGAACTTCCTTATCTGGTCGCCCTGTTGGCCGTGCACGCGGCGAGTCCGCCGGTCGGGACGGCCTATCGGCAGGGCGAGGAGAAGCTGTTGTTCGCCGTCGACGACGGGACGGAGCTGGACGATCCGGAGTTCGGTGGTGCGGATCTGATCGTGGGGATGGCGTTGCTGGACGCGGTGGGGATGGCCGCGGGGCGGTTGGAGGCGGCGTGATGTGGCTGAGGATGTCGCTCGGGCGCGGGTCCGTCGTGGGTTGTCGCGCCCGCGCGGCGGAGCCGCACATGTCACAGCCCCGCGCCCCCATAGGGGCGCTTGTCCGCCCGTCCGATTATCAGAACCCCAAGGAGCCCCAGCCGTGAACGAGTCGGTCGACCGGAGCGAGCCGGAGACTGTTGGCGCGCCGGCCGCCGCCGCTGTCATCACTCCCGCCGATGCCGCCGACGCCGCGCGGCTTGTCGCCTTCGGGCTTCAGGCCAAGTTGCAGGCCGCGCGGGACCAGGAGTACGCCGAGTTGCTGCGGCGGTACCGCGAGGACCCGGCGTTCGCCCGGCTCGCCGACGCCGTCGCCGCCGGACTGGGGCTGGTCGTGCTGGAGGTGTCCCCGCGCGCGGGGATGGCGGTGACCGCCGCCGAGGACTCCGTCTTCGCCGTGCGGATGGGGGACTACGCCCGTCGTACGTCCGCCGACGGCTCGGACCGTTTCCTGCACGGGCTCGCCCATCTCGCCGTCGCCGCCATGGCGTTCCCGCGCCCCGAGGATCTCGCCGACGACGGCTACATCGGGCGCGTCACCGTCAACGGGGTCGAGGCCTTCGTACGGCAGGCCTGCCGGCGGCTGGAGGAGCGGGCCGAGGCACAGGGCGAGAACACCGACCCGGTCAGCGACGCCCCGGGACTCGAGTCCGCCTGGCGGATCTGGATGCGGCGCAGCGCGACGGGGGCCACCAAGGACGCGCGGAGACCGGCCGGTTCGACGACCGGCATCGTCGGCAAGGCCGTCGTGTTCCTCACCGACTCCGGTTTCCTCCAGCGCACGGGCGACGACAACGGCGGCACGTACCGGACGACGGCCCGCTACCAGCTCCAGGTCCGGGACATGGCGGGCAACGCCGCCATGGCCGAACTGCTGGAACTGGGCATCGTGCCGGTCACCGACGGGACACCGACGCTGCTGCCCGCCGAGGACACCGACGACCTGGACCTGGTGGCCGACGCCGGACTGCCCTTCCACCACTCCTGACGGCGGCTCCGGCTCCCCGCACACCCAACCCGACAACTCCCTTACGACTACGAGAGTCCCGCCATGTACGAGCTGTCCCGGGTCCGCCTCTACTCCATCGGTCCCGCCGGTGCGCGCTACGCCGACACCGTGCTTGACCTGCGGGGTGTCGGCCAGCCGGTGCCCGACCCCGCGCCCATCCAGGCGGAGTTCTTCGAGGACGAGCCCGTCGGACCGCCGCGTCGGCCCGCGCCCGCCGGCGTGCTCTTCCTGGAGAACGGCGGCGGCAAGTCCGTACTCCTCAAGCTGATCTTCTCGGTGATGCTGCCGGGGCACCGCAACACGCTCGGTGGCGCCAGTTCCGGTGTGCTGCGGAAGTTCCTGCTCGCCGACGACTGCGGGCATGTCGCCCTGGAGTGGCAGCACACGCTCACCGGCGAGCTGGTGGTGGTCGGCAAGGCGAGCGAGTGGCGGGGGCGGCAGGTCTCCAACGATCCGCGGAAGTTCGCCGAGGCCTGGTACTCCTTCCGGCCCGGCCCTGGGCTCAGCCTCGACAACCTTCCCGTCGCGGAGTCCACCGCCGTACGGCCCCCGGTGGAAGGTGCCTCCGGTGCCCGGGGGCGCCGGAGGACGATGAAGGGCTTCCGGGACGCGATCACCGAGGCGGGCAAGGCGTATCCGCATCTCGAAGTGCACTGGGAAGAGATCCACGACCGCTGGATCGAGCATCTGGGGGAGCTGGGCCTCGACCCCGAACTCTTCCGCTACCAGCGGGAGATGAACGCCGACGAGGGTGAGGCCGCGGGCCTCTTCGCCGTCAAGAAGGACTCCGACTTCACCGACCTGCTGCTGCGCGCGGTCACCGACACCCGGGACACGGACGGGCTCGCCGACCTGGTCGGCGGCTTCGGCAACAAGCTGGGCCGACGGTCCGAACTGATCGCCGAACGGGACTTCACCGCCGGGTCCGTGGACCTCCTCGGCCGGATCGTGGAGGCCGCGGAAACCCGTTCGCGCGCGCGGGAGGTCCACGCGGGCGCCGAACGCCGTACGCGCACCCTGGCCCGGCGGCTGTCCGCGCGGGGCGTCCGGGAACGGGTCCGGGCCGGTGAACTCGCCCAGCGGGTCACCGCCGCGGCGTACGCCGTCACCCATTGCGAGGGCGGCCGGGAGCGCAGCGCGCTGATCGCCGCCGAACTCGCCTTCCGGCACGCCTCGCTGGCACTCACGGCGGCGGAGAAGACGGCAGCCGCGCAGAAGCGCGAACTCGCCGACGCGCGCACCATGCACTCCGCCTGGCAGGCCGCCGAGGTCGTCCTGCGGCACCGCGCCGCCGCCGACCGCTCCGCGCGCGTGGCCGTCGCGATCCGCGAGGCCGAACGGGACGCGGCACCCGCGCTCGCCGCCCGGGCCAAGGCCGCCGTCGACCTCGTACGGGCCCTGCACTCGGCGGCGGACGGCGCGGAGGCGCTCGCCAACGAGGAGGAGGAGCGGTCCGCCGCCCTCCAGGAGATCAGCGAGACCGCCCACCGGGACTCGACCGGCGCGGCCACCGAGGCACAGCGCGCCCGCAGCGAGGTCGGGCACCTCCGGCAGCGGCTCAGCGAGGTCGAGCAGGAGACCGCCGAGGCGGTGCGCGCGGGCTGGCTCGACGACAGCGCCCCCGACGCGGATCCGGCCCGGGCCGCGCTCGCCGCCAGCGACGCCGCGAAGACGGCCGTCGAAGCCTGGGACACCGCCCGCGAGGCCTCCCGGCGGGCTTCCGAGCACGCGCGTGAGGCCGCGTCCGCCGAGTCCCGCGCGGAGCTGACGGCGGCCCGCGCGGCGGACGCCGCCACGGCGGCCGAGCGTGTGTACGACGGGGAGCGGCGCACCGCCGAGGCCCTGGCGGGCGAGGAACGGCTCGCCGACCTGCTGAGCCTGCCGTCCGCGGGCAGCGCGCGGCAGCGAGGCCGGGCCGCGTTGCCGCACCAGCAGGGCGCGGGTGCGGGCGAGCGCACCGGCGCCGAGGCGGCCGGAAAGGGTGCCTCCCGTGCCCTCGACGAGGGTCCGCTGACCCCGGAGGAACTGGACCGCTTCGCCGACGAACTCCGCGAGCTGCTCGACGACGGTGTCGCCTCCGCCGAACGGCAGCTCTTCGAGCTGCGGACCGGCGCCGCCGACGACGCCCGGATCCTCGGCGCGCTCGGCGACGGCGGACTGCTGCCGCCCGGCCCCGACGTGCTGGCCACCGTCGAGTTCCTCGGCGAGCACGGCATCCCCGCGCTGCCCGGCTGGCGCTATCTCGCCCAGGCCGTCGACCCCGCCGACCACGCGCGCGTGCTGGCCGCCCGCCCCGAACTCGTCGACGGCGTCATCATCACCGACCCCGGCACACACGCGCGTGCCCGTGAGGCCCTCGCCGAGGCGGCCCTGCTGCCCCGGTCGGCCGTCGCGGTCGGAACGGCCGCCGCCCTCCTCGCCCCCACCCCGGCCCCCGGACCGGACGACGGCGAGGTGTTCCTCGTACCGCCGAACCCGGCCATGCACGACGAGCACGCCGCCGACGAGGAACGGCAGGCGCTGCGAGCCAGGGCAAGCGAGCGGGAGGAAGAGATCCGCACGCTCGCGGCGCGGCTCGGGAAGGACCGGGAACTGGCCGCACGGCTCACCTCCTGGCGTACGGGCTGTCCGGCCGGGCGGCTCGTCGAGCTGGCCCAGGGCGCGCACGACGCGCGTGCCTTCGCCGAGGAGGCCGAGGCCGAGCTGACCGAGGCGCGGACCTTGCGGGCCGAGGCCGACGAAGTGGCGGGCGAGGCCTCCCGGGTCCGGGACGAGCGCCAGGAGGCCGCCCAGCGGGCCCGGCGCGCCGCCGACGCGCTCGCCGGACTGGCGTACCGGCTGCGCGAACGCGCCGCCTGGCAGGTCAAGGTGCGGGAACTGGCCGACGAGGCCGTCGAGTCGGAGGCCCGCGCCCAGGCCCTGCTGGAGCGTGCCAGGTCCGCAGACGAGGACCGGCGCGCCACCCAGCGCGCCGCCGACGACGCGCGCCGCACGGCCCGCGCCCTGCGCGCCGAGCGCGCGGAGATCGCGGGCGCCCCCGACGACGTACCGGACGCCGACGAGGAAGCCGCGAAGTCGTCGCTGCCCGCCCTCCGCGAGGCCTACCGGGCCGCCTCCCAGCTCTACGAGAAGGTCGGAGTCGGCGCCGACCTGCGCGCCGAGCAGGCACGGGCCGAGAGCGAGGAGAGCGCCGGCCGTGCGGAGCTGGACCGGCTGAGCAACAAGGTGCGTACGCGCGCCGAACAGATGCTCCAGTCGCCGGACGGATCCGACGGACCGTCCCGGCAGGCCGCCTCCGCGCGGGCCGAGGAACTCGTGCAGCTCCTGGAGACCCGGGTGTCCACGGCCAGTGAGCAACTGGGGCGACTGCGCGGCGAGGCCGAGCGGCACGCGCCCGAGGACGGCGAGGCACACACCGAGCTGGCCGAGGAACTCGTCCCGCGCGACGCCGAGCACGCCCAGGCCCTGCTGCGCACCGCCACCGCCGAACTCGCCTCCCGCAGCGAGGTGTTGACCCAGGCGAGGGACGCGCACGCCGAACTCCTCGGCTCCCACCGGGCGGCCGAGGACGCGGCCTCCGGCTTCGACGAGATCGCCGCCATGCTCCGCGACCTGCTGCGCGAGCACGCCTCCGACGAGGACCAGGCGGCCCAGGAGCCCTACCCGGGCAGCCCGGAGGAGGCACGGCAGTCGGCCGCCGAGGCCCGCCGCTCCCTGCGCGGCTGCGCCACCGACCTGTCGGCCGCCGAGAGCGCCGTGCGCGAGGCGAGCGACATCCTCGTACGGCACGCCAACTCCACGCGGTACGAAGCGGTGCGCACCCCCGCCCGCCAGCAGATCCGGGAACTGCCGGCGTCGTCGCTGCCGGAGCACGCGCAGAAGTGGGCGGACGCCTTCGCTCCCCGACTCCGGGTCCTGACCGACGAGTTGGCGCAACTGGAGCGGAACCGGGACTCCATCGTGGACCGGCTGCGCGGGCTGGTGGAGTCCTCGCTGGCCACCCTGCGGTCCGCGCAGCGGCTGTCCCGGCTGCCCGAGGGGCTCGGCGAGTGGTCCGGGCAGGAGTTCCTGCGCATCCGGTTCGAGGAGCCCGACCAGGCGACGCTCACCGAGCGGCTCGGCGAGGTCATCGACGAGGCGACCCGGTCGGCCGTGAAGAAGAACTCCGACCTGCGCCGGGACGGTATGTCCCTGCTCCTGAGGGGAGTCGCCGCCGCCCTCCAGCCCAAGGGCATCGCCGTCGAGATCCTCAAGCCCGACGCCGTACTGCGCGCCGAACGCGTGCCCGTCGGACAGATGGGTGACGTCTTCTCCGGCGGCCAACTGCTCACCGCGGCCATCGCCCTGTACTGCACGATGGCCGCCCTGCGCAGCAACGACCGGGGCCGCGACAAGCACCGGCACGCCGGCACCCTCTTCCTCGACAACCCCATCGGGCGCGCCAACGCCACGTACCTGCTGGAGCTCCAGCGAGCCGTGTCCGACGCGCTCGGCGTGCAACTCCTCTACACCACCGGCCTGTTCGACACGACCGCGCTCGCCGAGTTCCCCCTCGTCATCCGCCTCCGCAACGACGCGGACCTCCGCGCGGGGCTGAAGTACATCCGCGTGGAGGAACACCTCCGGCCCGGGCTGCCCCAGCAGGCCCCCGCCGGGGAGGGGGACGCGGTGCACAGCGAGATCACGGCGACCAGAATGTTCAAACGACCGGCACAGACAACGCCGTCAACTCCGTCGGAGGAAACCGCTTAGGGAGCCGCTGTCCATGGGCGGCCGATCTGCGTCAGTCGGTCGCCGGTGCGGCGAGGGGAGCGCCCGGCGAGGACGCCGGGTTCCCCTCGAGGCGGTGTCCGGCGAGCACACCTGTCCGGTGCCGCTGGACGAACCAGTAGTAGGCGAAGCCGCCACCCGCGATGACCGCGACGAACAGCACGGCGCCCCACCGGAGGTACCAGTGGAAGGGTGCGGTGGCGTTGTAGACCGAGGCCCGCGGCCAGATCAGGTTGACCGTCATGGCGGCGCCCCAGACCACGGCCCCGACGTTGACGAGCAGGCCCCAGCGGCCCAGCGAGAACTTGCCGTCGCCCGCCGGCTGCCACCTGCCGCGCAGCCGTGCCACCAGCATCGGCCCGGTGACCCCCAGATAGGCGAGGTAGATCATGATGATGCCGATGCTGGTGACGACGGTGAAGATCTGCGGCTGACGGATGTTGACCACCAGGATCGCCAGCGCCAGCACGCCGACGATCACGGCGGGCAGTACCGGAGTCCGGAAGCGCGGGCTGACCTTCGCGAGGAGTGCGGACGCGGGCAGGTTGTTGTCACGGGCCATCGCGAACGCCAGCCGGATCGCCGCCGTGTGCACGGCCAGCGCGCAGACGGTGACCGCGATCAGCACGCACCACAGCATCGCCTTGCCGGCCGTCGGCCCGAGCACGTCGAGTACGACGTACTGCAGGCCGTCCGTGGACAGTTGCCCGCCCTTGAGGCTGGAGACGCTCATCAGCGCGAGGAGCAGGATCAGCCCGCCCAGGACGAAGGAGGCGACGATCGCCCGGATGATGGCGCGCGGCGCGTTCCGGGACGGATCGAGGGACTCCTCACCGAGCGAGGCCGCGGTGTCGAAGCCGTACATGACGTACGCCGATGCCAGCGACGCCACCAGGAACGCGCCGAGATAGCCGGCGCCGTGGCCCGCGCCCGTGCCGTTCGTCTCCACGACGACCTGTGGACCGCGCGTGATGTGCACGGCGAACAGCACGATCAGTACAACCGTGGCGACGAGCTCGATGAAGACGCCCGCCGTGTTGATGGTGGCCATCAGCTTGACGCCGAAGGCGTTCACCACGGTCGTGAACAGGATCAGCACTCCGGCCAGGAGCACCGCGTTGGTCGCCACGTCGTACTTGCCGGTGCCGTCCCCGACGATCTGGAACACATGGGAGATCTGCGGCAGCGTGAGCTGGTAGGCGAGGGCGACCGCCGCGATCGACACGATCGAGGCGATCAGCATCATCCAGCCGGCCAGCCACCCCAGGTGCGGATTGCCTGTCTTCTTCGACCAGTTGTAGACCGAGCCGGCCACCGGGTAGCGGGCGGCCAGTTCCGCGAAGCAGAGCGCGACCATGAACTGGCCGGCGAACACCATCGGCCACGACCACCAGTAGGCGGGACCGCCGCTGCCGTAGCCGAAGTAGAACAACTGGAAGGTGCCGGTCAGGATCGAGATGTAGCTGATCCCGGCCGCGAAGGTGTGGAAGCTGCCGAGGGTGCGCTTGAGCTCGGGCCGGTACCCGAACTCGGCGAGTTCGGCGTCGTCCGTGTGCCCTGGGCCTGTTTGCCGATCGGTGGTTGCCATGAGCTGACTCCTGGGGGACCGGGGAGTGGGAGGGAGCGGCTCGGTGCGGGTGCCGGGAACAAGGGGGGCGCACATTCGGGACGTACACAAGGGGACCGACGGACACAAGGAGACCGACGGACACAAGGGGACCGACGCACCAACGGTGCGTGGAAGGCGCACGAGGGCGTCAGGCGAACCAGCCCTGCGGCGAGGGATCGGTGTTCCGGTAGATGTGCTTCGCCTCGCGGTACTCGGCGAGCCCCGAGGGCCCCAACTCGCGACCGAGGCCGGACTGCTTGAAGCCGCCCCACTCCGCCTGGGCGACGTACGGGTGGTAGTCGTTGATCCACACCGTGCCGATCCGCAGCCGGGCCGCGACCCGCCGTGCCTTGGCCTCGTCGGTGGTGAAGACGGCGCCGGCGAGCCCGTACACGGTGTCGTTGGCGAGCCGGACCGCCTCCGTCTCGTCCGTGAACCGCTCCACGGTGAGCACCGGGCCGAACGACTCCTCCTGTACGACGCTCATCCGGGCGTCGCATTCGTCGAGCACCGTCGGCAAGTAGTAGAAGCCGTCGTCGAGCCCCTCGGGACGCGCCCCGCCGCAGCGCAGCACCGCACCCTCGGCCACGCCCCGGGCGACATACGCGTCGACCTTCGCACGATGAGCCTCGGAGATCAGCGGGCCGGTCTGGGCCCCCTCGTCGAACGGGCCGCCGAGCCGGATCCGCCTGGCCCGCCGGACGATCTCGTCGACGAACCGGTCGTGCAGCGGGTCCTCCACCAGCAGCCGCGCCCCGGCCGAGCAGACCTGTCCGGAGTGCAGGAAGACGGCGGTGAGCGCCATGTCGACGGCCGTGTCGAAGTCGGCGTCGGCGAACACGATGTTGGGGTTCTTGCCGCCGAGTTCGAGCGCGACCTTCTTCACCGTTCCGGCCGCGGCGGCCATGAGGCGGCGGCCGGTCCGGAGGCCGCCCGTGAAGGAGAGAAGGTCGACGTCCGGATGGTCGGCGAGCGGGGCGCCCGCCTCCGGACCGGCGCCGAGGACGAGGTTGGCCACGCCCGCCGGCAGGCCGGCCTCCTCCAGAAGCCGCATCAGGTGGATCGCGGTGTGCGGCGTCAGTTCGCTCGGCTTGAGGACGAAGGTGTTCCCGGCGGCCAGCGCCGGGGCGACCTTCCACGCGGTCTGGAGAAGCGGATAGTTCCACGGGGTGATGAGCGCGCAGACACCGACCGGCTCGTGGACGACTCGGCTGTCCACGCTCGGCGAGCCGGTGTCGATGACCCGTCCGGTCTCGTTGGCCGCGAGCCGGCCGAAGTGGCGGAAGGAGTTGATGACGTCGTCGACGTCGTAGGCGCTCTCCACCAGCCGTTTCCCGGTGTCGAGGGACTCCGCGCGGGCCAACTCGGCCTTGTCGCGGACCATGAGGTCGGCGACCCGCAATAACAGGTCGCCGCGCTCGGCGGCCGGCGTACCCGGCCAGGGGCCCTCGTCGAAGGCGCGGCGGGCGGCACCGACGGCCTCCACCGTGTCCTTGCCGCCCCCTTCGTCGACGACACCGACCAAGGAGCCGTCGGCGGGACAGCGGATCTCGCGGGTGCGCCCGTCGAGCGCGGATCTCCAGGTACCGCCGATGAAGAGCTCGGGCATGTTCTCGTCCCTCCTGGTAGGCGCCGCGCTGGAGGCGCCCTTCCGGTGTGTGTCTTACCGGCCGAGGTTGGTTCATACCAGATGTGATCTTCAACACGCCTACGCGGGCGCTCGATCGCGGGCCGAGGCGGGCAGGAGCGGGGCACGCGGGAAGCCCACGTGCCCGGAGGTGGCGTGTGCCCGGAGGCGCGTTCGCCAAGGCCGCAGAGTTGGCACCGGGTTGACGCCTGGCCTAGCCCAGCTCGGGCCAACCGTCCAGTACCGCCCTCACGGGTGCGACAGCCGCCCGGACCCCCCGCCCTGCCTGCGTATGCGTGCCTCGGTCCGCGCGGTCCGCCGGGCCTTGCGGCGCTCGCGGCGCAGCGCCCGTGCCGTGCTGCTGGGGGTCGACACCACGCCGTTGCGCTGGCGCCAGACCTGGCGCGTCACCCACACGTCGAGTGCGGCCCAGGTCGCCACCACCGTGCTGGCCACGCTGCTGATCGTCATCGGGAAGGCCAGCCAGGAAGAACCGGCCAGCGTGCACAGGAAGGCCACCATCGCCTGGATCAGCGTGACGGAGATGATCAGCACCGCCCGCACGGCCGCCGTACGCACCGGATCCGGCAGCCGGCGCCGACGCGCGGGCTCCTCGACCCACAGTTGCCGGTACGAGGACTGCGTCTGCTCCCTGACCGGCGCGGGGCGTTGCCCGACCGGGGCGGAGGCCGAGCCGAGGGACGGGCCGGTGCCGCCGCTGTCCCCGGTGCCGCCTGTTTCCTGGCCCCTGCCGATGTCCATGACACCCCCGTGCACCGCCAAGGGTGCCGTAATCGCAACGCCGTTCCCGAGCGCTTCGCGTCGTTCCGCCGTGCCCATCACGTGTCACTCCCCACCGCCCAGCAGACCGCCCGTCCCGGTGTCGATGACACCGGCTCCCCAGTGGTTGCCCGGCTTACGCTGTTTTACGCCGCCTGGACGCGGGATGCGGACCCTCCGACGGCCCCGCCACCCAACTCCCGTGTACAAAGACGCTCGACGTGTCTCGAAGATTCCCGTAAAACGAAAAAATCCAGCCAAACGCCCGAGTTGACCGGTGGGTGCCGTCACGATGTCGACTCCGGATTGCAGGAGGCAATCTCCCGTAATGATCGGACAACTCGCCATGTCTCGCCCATAGAACAGCAGTTCAGACCGCAGACTGGTCTTCGAGTTATCCCTGGGTCAGTAGTAGGCTCACGCCGATTATTGACGCACATGTGTACCCCCGAGTCGTCGGGGGCAAGCTGGGGGAGTCCATGCGCTTTCGCGGGAAGTCCATCCGCCGGAAGATCGTGGCGCTGCTCCTCGTGCCGCTGGTGTCACTCACCGCGATCTGGGGCTTCGCCACGGTGCTCACGGGCCGTGAGGCGGCCGACCTGTTCAATGTGTCGTCGGTCGTGGAGAAGGTCAGCTACCCCACCGAGGACGCTGTACGCGTGCTTCAGCAGGAGCGCCGCCAGACCCTCGTCTACCTGGCCGATCCCCGTGCCTCCGACGCGCTGGCGGCCCTGCGGCGCAGCCGCACCGCCACCGACGACGTCATCGCCAAGATCCGCGACAACGCCGACAAAGCCGGTGTGCGCAACTCGATCAGCGACAGCGACAGCGAGCGGCTCACCGCGGTCCTGGAGGCCTTCGACGGCATCGGCGCGCTGCGCCGCGGCATCGAGGAGGGCACCGTCACCCGGACCCAGGCCCTCCGTCTCTACAGCAATCTGGTCGACCCCTGCTACGCCCTGCTGGCCAACCTCCACATCATCGACAACCTGGAGATGGACAAGCAGGCCCGCGCCCTCGTCAACATCGCCCGCGCCCGTGAACTCCTCTCCCGCGAGGACGCCTTGCTCGGCTCGGCCCTGGTCGCCGGCAAGGTCACCCGCGACGAGTCGCGTGCCGTCTCCGACCTCGTGGCACAGCGCACCGTCATGTACGACGTGAGTCTGCCACTGCTCCCGCAGGCGGACCGCGGCCGGTACGAGCGGTTCTGGAAGAGCGCCTCCACCGCACCGCTCCGGGCGGCCGAACAGGCCGTCATCGGGACCGAGTCCGGCAGGCCGCGGGGCGTCACGGCCAAGAGCTGGGACACCACGGCGGGCGACGTCCTCGACGGACTCAGTACGCTCAACGACGAGTCGGCCGACCGCTACCAGGACCGGATCCAGCCGGTCGTCACGGACGTCATCGTCCAGGCCGTCGTCGCCGGCGTCCTCGGACTGGTCGCCCTGCTGGTCTCGGTCTTCCTGTCCGTGCGCATCGGCCGCACCCTCATCCGCGACCTGCGGCAACTCCGCCTGGAGGCCCACGAGGCATCCGGTGTCCGGCTGCCCAGCGTGATGCGCCGGCTGTCGGCCGGTGAGCAGGTCGACGTGGAGACCGAGGTCCCGCGCCTGGAGTACGACAGGAACGAGATCGGCGAGGTCGGCCAGGCCCTCAACACCCTTCAGCGCGCCGCCGTCGAGGCCGCCGTCAAACAGGCCGAACTCCGCTCCGGGGTCTCGGAGGTCTTCGTCAACCTCGCCCGGCGCAGCCAGGTCCTCCTGCACAAGCAGCTCACCCTGCTCGACACCATGGAACGCCGGACCGAGGACACCGACGAACTCGCCGACCTGTTCCGGCTCGACCACCTGACCACCCGTATGCGCCGGCACGCCGAGGGCCTGGTGATCCTCTCCGGGGCCGCCCCCTCCCGGCAGTGGCGCAAACCCGTCCAGTTGATGGACGTCGTACGCGCGGCCGTCGCCGAGGTCGAGGACTACGAGCGCATCGAGGTCCGCAGGCTGCCGAGGATGGCCGTCACCGGACCGGCCGTCGCCGACCTGACCCACCTCGTGGCCGAACTCCTGGAGAACGCCACGGTGTTCTCGCCCCCGCACACGGCCATCCAGGTGCTGGGCGAACGGGTCGCCAACGGATTCACCCTGGAGATCCACGACCGGGGCCTGGGCATGGCGGCCGAAGCACTGCTCGACGCCAATCTGCGGCTCGCCGAGACACCCGAGTTCGAACTGTCCGACACGGACCGGCTCGGCCTGTTCGTCGTCAGCCGGCTCGCCCAGCGGCAGAACGTCCGGGTCTCCCTCCAGCCGTCCCCGTACGGCGGCACCACGGCTGTCGTCTTCGTCCCCGACGCACTCCTCACGGACGACATCCCGGACACCAACGGCATCGGCTTCCGCCTCGACCGCGCCCAGCCCTCCAAGGAGGCCGAGTTCGAGGAGGGCCGCCGGGCCGCGCTCTCCGCCGCCCCCGTACGCCTGCCCGGCCTGCCCGCCTCGCTCATCGACGGGCCGGTCGAACTGGGGGCGCCGGTCGACCTGGACGCCCTCAGCGACTTCTCCGGGCCCTTCGGCGACGCCGACGGCGACCACGTCGTACCTTCCCGGCCGCACCGCCCGACCCCCGCGACGACGGGCGAGACGACCGGCCTGCCCGGCGACCGGCACCAGCAGCCTTCCGTGGGCTGGGGCGCTCCCGGCGGCGCGGCCGGCCGGCCGGGAGACCCCGCGACACTGCCGCGCCGCCGCACCCCCAAGCTGGTCAGCTCCCACGGCCGTCCGGTCACCGAACAGCCGTCCCGGCGCGGCCAGCAGGCGCTGGACGAGCAGCCCGCGGACGGTGCGGTCCCGGCGGGCCAGGACACACTGGCCCCGCTCCCGGCCCGCCGCCGGGGCGAGACCGCGATCCGCCGCGAAGCGGATCGCGGGGACCGCGGCGAAGGCTTCGGCGACCGTACGGAGTCATCGGTGCGGCGCTGGGAGGGCAGAGGGGAAACCACCGGCCGGGGCCTCGACGACCGTACGGAGCCGACGGGATCCAGAGGCTTCCCGGACCGAACGGACATGCCTGCCCCGCTCTTCGGGGACCGGTCCGCCGGCGGCCGTACCGACGCGCCCGCCCGTGGCGTCGGCGGCTGGGCGGACACCGGCCGCAACGGCCTCGGCGGCGGCCTGCCACCGGAGGCACCGGCACTCCCGCAGCGCGGCCGACGCGGCGGCTCCGCCGGGACCCCCGCCCGTCCCGGCGCGGCGGCCGATCCCGCCGAGTCCGGTACGGCGGGGCTGCCCCGCCGCGTACGCCAGGCCAACCTGGCCCCGCAGTTGAGGGACGGCCCCGAGCGGCGCGCGGAACGGACGAAGCCACGTCCCCAGGACGGGGCCGACCCCTTCGACCGCGACGCCGACGAGGTCCGCAGCCGCATGGCCTCGCTACAGCGCGGCTGGCAGCGAGGACGTGACGAGAACGCCGGGGGCGACAACGCCCAGGGCGGCACAGCGCAAGGAACGAGTAAGGGGGACGGTCGATGACCGCACCGAAGGCGATCGGCCAGACCAAGGGTGACAAGGCGGCGGGGGAGCTCAACTGGCTCCTCGACGACCTCGTCGACCGGGTCGCCAGCATCCGCAGAGCGCTGGTGCTCTCCGGCGACGGACTGCCCACCGGGGTCTCCAGAGACCTCAGCCGGGAGGACAGTGAGCACCTGGCCGCCGTCGCCTCCGGATTCCACAGCCTCGCCAAGGGCGTGGGACGGCACTTCGACGCCGGCAGCGTCCGTCAGACGGTCGTCGAACTCGACGACGCCTTTCTGTTCGTGACGGCGGCCGGGGACGGCAGTTGCCTGGCCGTGCTCTCGGACGCCGACTCGGACGTGGGCCAGGTCGCCTACGAGATGACCCTCCTGGTGAAGCGTGTCGGTGTGCATCTGGCGGCTGCTCCGCGCACCGATCTGCCCGCGGGCGGGTAGTGGGATGACATGAGCGGAGACGGCCAGCCCAGCAGCCACTGGTTCGACGACGAGGCGGGACCTGTCGTTCGTCCGTACGCCATGACACGAGGCCGCACCAGCCACTCGGCCCAGCACCGCCTGGACCTGATCGCGGTGGTGGTCACGGAGGCGCACGCGGACGACCCGGAAGCGGATCACACGCTGTCCCCGGAACACGTGGACATCGTCGAACTCTGCCGCGACGCCCCCCAGTCGGTCGCCGAACTCGCTGCCGAACTCAACCTCCCCATCGGCGTGGTGCGGGTCCTCATCGGGGACCTCGTGGACGAGGAAATGGTCCATGTGACGCGTCCCGTGCCCCCCGCCCAGTTGGTGGACGAGAATATTCTGCGTGATGTCATCGACGGCCTCCGGGCGCTCTGAGCGGCGCGGAAGCGGAGTGGAGACGTGACAGGCCGACGGCATCGGGCCGATCGGGGCGGGATCCTCACCCATGTCACAGGCGTACGCGGAACTCCGCGGCGATTCCCGGAAGTCCGCCAAGGCCGCCCGTACGGCCGTGGAAACCCCAGGCGGCGGGGGCTACGGCCCACCGCCGACCGACCCCGAACAAGCAGGAGAAGAGACCGATGATCTTCGGGCGTTCTGAGCGCGGCAAGCCCCCGGTCGAGCCCGTCACGCTCAAGATCCTCGTGGCCGGCGGGTTCGGCGCGGGCAAGACGACCCTCGTCGGCGCGGTCAGCGAGATCAAACCGCTGCGCACGGAGGAACTGCTCACCGAGGCGGGCCGTCCGGTCGACGACACCAGAGGGGTGGAGGGCAAGAACACCACCACCGTGGCCATGGACTTCGGCCGGATCACGCTCCGCGAGGACCTTGTGCTGTACCTCTTCGGGACGCCCGGACAGGACCGCTTCTGGTTCCTGTGGGACGAGCTCGCCACCGGCGCGCTGGGCGCGGTCGTCCTCGCCGACACCCGCCGCCTGGAGGACAGCTTCGCCGCCGTCGACTACTTCGAGCGCCGTTCCATCCCGTTCCTGGTCGGCGTCAACTGCTTCGACGGAGCGGCCCGTTATCCCTCGGAGTCCGTCCGGGCGGCGCTCGATCTCGACCCCAACGTGCCGCTCGTGCTGTGCGACGCGCGCAACCGGGAGTCGGTCAAGGAGGTCCTCATCGGAGTCGTCAAGCACGCGATGTCGTACGCGGCCGACCGCCGCGCGCCCGTCACCACCTGACGGCCCGTCTCCTTGCCCACAGGCACGGCCCGTACCCCCGCCGACCGGGGTACGGGCCGCGGTCCTTGCGGGCACACACGCGCGTGGAGGCGCGTACTCGCGCGTGGCGAGGCACACGCGCGCGTGGAGGTGCCCTGGGGCGGAGGCTCTAGCCCCGGCCGTCGTCCTCCCAGCCGAAGCTCTTCTCCACGGCCTTGCGCCAGTTGCGGTACTCACGGTCGCGGACCGACGTCTCCATGGCGGGTGTCCACTCGACGTCCTCGCGCCAGTGCGACTTCAGCTCGTCGAGGCCGCTCCACACCCCGGTCGCCAGCCCGGCCGCGTAAGCCGCTCCCAGACAGGTTGTCTCGGAGATCCTCGGCCGGATCACCGGCACCCCGAGGACGTCCGCCTGGTGCTGCATCAGCAGGCCGTTCTTCGTCATGCCGCCGTCCACCTTCAGGGTCGTGATGGCCACCCCGGAGTCCTGGAACATGGCGTCCACCACCTCCCGCGTCTGCCAGCTCGTGGCCTCCAGCACCGCGCGCGCCAGATGCCCCTTGGTGACGTACCGCGTGAGACCGGTGACCACCCCGCGCGCGTCGGAACGCCAGTAGGGCGCGAACAGGCCGGAGAACGCGGGCACGATGTACGCGCCGCCGTTGTCGTCGACGCTCGCGGCGAGCGTCTCGATCTCGTCGGCGGTACGGATGATGCCGAGCTGGTCGCGGAACCACTGCACGAGCGCCCCGGTGACCGCGATGGACCCTTCGAGGCAGTAGACGGGAGGCTCACCGCCGATCTTGTAGCCCATCGTGGTGAGCAGACCGTTCTTCGAGGGGACGGGCCGGGTCCCGGTGTTGAGGAGCAGGAAACTGCCGGTGCCGTACGTGTTCTTCGCCGTCCCCACGTCGTAGCAGGCCTGGCCGAACACAGCGGCCTGCTGGTCGCCCAGCGCGGAGGCCACAGGGACGCCCGCGAGCGGGCCCACCGCGGTGCCGTACACCTCTGAGGAGGACCTGATCTCGGGAAGCATCTTCTCGGGGACGTTCATCGCGGCCAGGATGGACGTGTCCCACTGGAGGGTCTCCAGGTCCATCAGCATGGTGCGGCCGGCGTTGGTCACATCGGTGACGTGCCGTCCGCCGTCCGTGCCGCCCGTCAGGTTCCAGATCAGCCAGGAGTCGATGGTGCCGAAGGCGATCTCGCCGCGCTCGGCGCGGGCGCGCAGCCCCGGCACGTTGTCCAGCAGCCAGGCCGCCTTGGGGCCCGAGAAGTAGCTGGCCAGTGGCAGCCCGGTCCGCTCGCGGAACCGGTCCTGCCCGTCGGCGCCCCCGAGTTCGCGGCAGAGGTCCGCCGTTCGTGTGTCCTGCCAGACGATCGCGTTGTGAACCGGCTTGCCCGTGGCGCGGTCCCACAGGACCGTGGTCTCGCGCTGGTTGGTGATACCGAGCGCGCTGACCTCGTCGGCGCGCAGCCCGGCCTTGGCGAGCGCGCCCGCGACCACCGCCTGGACCTTCGACCAGATCTCGGTGGCGTCGTGTTCCACCCAGCCGGGCCTGGGGAAGATCTGGCGGTGCTCGCGCTGGTCGACGGCGACGATCGCGCCGTCCCGGTCGAAGACGATGCAGCGGCTGGACGTGGTGCCCTGGTCGATCGCGGCGACGAACCTGTCCGTCATGACGTCCCCTTCGTGGAAGGCTCCGGAAGTCCGCGGCCCCGGGCCCGTGCCCGGTGCGATCCGGCCCCGGACGGCCTCGCGGAGTGCGTTGCGATGGCTGCTTCGGCCGGGGGCGGGGGTCTCCCGCGCCCACCCGGTGTCCGTGACGAGCGTGCTGCGGCAGCCGAATCGCGCGCGGGGGAGGGCCCGTGGCTCAGGAGGGCCCGCACGGCGCGTTGTCCCAATACGCCGAGAATGTGCGGCGATGCCGACCGACACCGGAAGTGTTCTGCGGCTCCCTGTGGGCGTCAAGGTCGGCGACGGCAATGGTTTCGCGGCGCGCGTTCACCGGGAGACGCGGTGGCGGGCATCCCGCGGCGGCTTCCCGGCCGAGGCGGCTCGTCGCGCCGGGCTCACCCCGCCTGGGCTGGTTTCACCCGAGAACCCCGCCGGATCTCGTGCCCGGGCAGGCCCGCCCGTCCGATCACCCAGCTCGCCCCGTCGAGGGACTTCGCCGCCTGCTTCAGCGGTGCGAGGAACGCGGCGGCCTCCCGGTGGTCCATGACGCTGCCCGGCACGCACAGGACCGTCGCCAGGGACAGCGTGACGGCGTGTCCGCCGGCGGACCAGGGCGCGTCGAGCACGGCCGACGCCGGCGGATCGAGGCCCTCCGGGTCCGCGAGCACCAGGAAGTCGTCCCCTCCGATGTGCCCCACGCGCGTGTCGCCGGACGCCGCCTGGGACAACGCCCGCCCCACCGACCGGATCAGCTCGTCACCGGCCGCGAACCCGGCGCCGTCGTTGACCCGCTTGAAGTGGTCGACGTCCAGCCAGCTCAGTGCGAACTCCCGCCCATCCGCGATCCGTCGGTCCACCTCCCAGGTGATCGCGTCCGAACCGGGCAGCCGCGTCAGCGGATTGAGTCCCGCCGCCTCCTCGACCCGGCTCTCGGCGAGCGCCCGTACGAGATCCGCCAGCCGTACGACGCCCACGCACCGCCCGAACCGGTCGACAACCGCCACGTCGTCGGACGTACGGTCCAGGTCACCGTCCGCGAGGACGTCCAGGACCTCCCAGGCGGTCGCGTCGGCGCCGATCGTGCGCGGCGGGTCGCAGAGCTTGGCGGCGGGCCGGTCGGCGTACAGGGCATGCCCGTAGCGCCCCGACATCGACAGCAGGAACCGGGACCGGTGCACCGACCGGACGGGCACACCCCCCTCGTCCACGAGCACCACCCCGGACACATCGGGCGACCCGGTCAGCAGCGCCCGCACCCGGCCCGCCGACGCGTCCGCCGGCAGCAGTGCGGCGGGCCGCACGAACTGCCGCACCGACGGCCCGGAACGAGGCGCTGCGACCGTCCCGGGGGAGACCGGCGGTACGTACACGTCCACCACCGGAAGTCTGGCCGGCGGGGCGAACAACTCGCCCTGGGCCAGTTGAGCCCCGGCCGACACCGCGGCGGCGCACTGCAGTTCGGTCTCCACGCCCTCCACCGACAGCAGCGCGCCCAGGTGTTCGCACAGCGTCCGCATCGCCCGCACCGCCGCCGGGCGGGCCAGCAGGGACGCGTCGAGCTTCACCAGGTCGGGGGCCAGATCCGTGAGCAGCCGCAGCGGTACGTCCCCGTCGCCGACGCCGTCCGCACAGATCCGGAAGCCCTGGCTCCGCAGCACGGCCACCGCCTCCAGCAGCGCCCGCTGCGGCACATGGGTGAAGGGCGGGCCTATGTCGACCGTCACCTCCCACGGCAGCCGGCCCGCCTCCCGTACGGCGTCGTACAGGTCTGCGAGCCCGCCGAGATCGGCGAGGGTGCCGGCGAACGCGTTGACGTGGAGCGGCAGCGGCGTCCCACGGCCGGCCGCCGCCCGCACCGCCAAGGCGGCCAGCCGGCCGTCGAGTCCGGGGTCACGGCGAGCCCGCGCGAGGATGTCTCCGCTCTCGGGCCGGGCCAGCACCTCCAGCGCCGCCACGCCGCCGGTCGTCAGGTTGACGACCGGCTGGAACGCGAAACGGAGAGCGTCCGTCCAGGAGGGCACGGGAGCATGATCGCGCCCCCGCCCTTCCCCTGGGCCCAGTTCACGAGGTGTTCACGCATGATTCCGGGTTGGTCACACAGCGTGGAGGTTTCGGGCCGGAGCACACCCGTGCGATCCGCCCCGGCGCCCGCGCCTCACCGCACCGCGATCACCGAGGAACCGTGCCCGAACAGGCCCTGGTTGGCCGTGATGCCCACCCTGGCCCGTGCGACCTGCCGGTCACCGGAGTCGCCCCGCAACTGCCAGGTCAGCTCGCACACCTGAGCGATGGCCTGCGCCGGCACGGCCTCCCCGAAGGAGGCGAGGCCGCCGCTGGTGTTGACGGGTATGCGCCCGCCCAGGGTTGTCGCGCCCTCCCGCAGCAGCTTCGCCGCCTCACCCTCACCGCACAGGCCCAGATCCTCGTACCACTGCAACTCCAGAGCCGTGGACAGGTCGTAGACCTCGGCCAGGGAGAGATCCTCGGGGCCGATGCCCGCCTCCTCGTAGGCCGCCCGCGCGATCGACGCCCGGAACGTCCCGGCCGCCGGCTCCACCGCCATCGCCGAGTCCGTGGCGATGTCCGGCAGGTCCAGCACGGTGGTGGGGTAGCGAGGTGTCACCGTGGACACCGCCCGGATCCGCACCGGCTCCGCCACCCCGTGCCGGCGCGCGAACTCCATGCCGGTGAGCACCAGGGCGGCTCCGCCGTCCGAGGTGGCGCAGATGTCGAGCAGCCGCAGCGGATCGGCGACCACCGCGGACGCGGCGACCTCGTCGGCGGTGACGCGTCTGCGGTAGCGGGCGTTCGGATTGAGGGCCCCCAGAGCGGCGTTCTTCACCTTGACCTGCGCGAAGTCCTCCAGAGTGTCACCGTGCACGGCCATTCGCCGCCGCGCGTACAGCCCGAAGTACGTCGGATTCGTCGCCCCCAGGATCCGGAACCGCAGCCAGTCCGGATCGTCGGACCGGTCCCCGCCGGCCGGCCGGAAGAACCCCTTCGGTGCCGAGTCCGCGCCCACGACGAGCACCACCTCGGCAAGCCCGGCGAGGATCTGCGCGCGTGCGACGGCGACCGCCTGCGCCCCGGACGCGCACGCCGCGTACACGCTGGTCACCCGGGCACCCTGCCAGCCCAGCGCCTTGGCGAACGTCGCCCCCGCAACATACCCGGGATAGCCACCGCGCACGGTGTCCGCGCCCACGACCGAGTCGACGGCCCGCCAGTCGATCCCCGCGTCGGCGAGTGCCGTGCGCGCGGCACTCGCGCCGTACTCGGCGAAGCCGCGCCCCCACTTGCCCCAGGGGTGCATGCCCACACCCAGCACCGCCACATCTCCGCTCATCCCACCGCCCCCGTCGGCCGCCAGTGCCAGGTCGTCCAGGTCGTCTCCGCGTCCTCGTGGAGCACCCCCGGGACGACCTCCACCTCCATGCCCACCGTCAGATCGGCGACGGTGACCCCGGGAGCCGCCTGTCCCAGCACCACCATCCGCTCGGACTCCAGCTCCACAGCGATCAACGCGTACGGCTCCCACGGAAGTTCCGGATCCGTCACATAGGGTGACGGAGGTCGGTACCGGCCGTCGGTGTACGACCAGACGCGCCCGCGCGTGGACAGCGGCACCTCGTCCAACTCGCCGCCCGGGCACCCCGGATTGCGGCAGTGGACGTCCTCACGGGGGAAGAAGACCGAGGCGCAGGCCGAGCATCGGGTGCCGAGGAGCCGGAAACCGTCCCCGTCCTCCGTGAACCACCCGGCGACCACAGGCGTACGGACGCGTGCCACATCCCCTCCAGAAACCCGGATCTGACGGAACGTCAGAAGTGTGGCACGGCCCCATCGAATTGGGCAGCCGTCGCACAGAACCGAACACGCCCTTCGTGCGTCGTCGTATCGGTAGAGGCGGCCGGGGTCCACGGGGGTGGTCCCGGCCGCCTCTACCGCAACTCGGGTCCCGGGTGCCCCGGAAGGCCTCCGTCCGCATGATCGGATACAGTCCGCCGCGTGTCCGTAAAACAACTATCAACTGACAACTCCGCGCCGGGCTCCCACTGTTCGAGCTGCGGAGCGCCCTACGGAGAGGGCGTTTCCGGCTGGCCCCGCACCTGCCCCTCCTGCGGCTCCGTGGCCTACCGCAACCCGCTGCCCGTCGCGGTTGCACTCCAGCCCGTCTACGACACCAAGGGCACCGCCCTGGTCGTCATCACCCGAACCATCGCCCCCGCGCGCGGAGGCACCGCCCTGCCCGGCGGATACGTCGACCACGGCGAGGACTGGCGACAGGCCCTCGTCCGGGAACTGAGGGAGGAGACAGGCATCGAGGCCGCGAGCCGTGACGTCCGGCTCGTCGACGCGCTGAGCTCGCCCGACGGCCACCTGCTGCTCTTCGGAACCCTGCCCGAACGCCCCGCCGACCAACTCCCGCAGTCCGCGGCCACCGACGAGACCGACGGCTGGCATCTGCTGCGCAGGCCCGAGGAACTGGCCTTCCCACTGCACACGGTGGCCGCACGCGCCTGGTTCGAGGGCCGCTACTGAGCCGCCTCAGGACCCGCCTCAGGACCCGCCGAGCCCGCGCACACGCACGGGGCGGGACGGCTCGACCACGCCGTCCTCCCCGTCCCGTTCCACGACCACCCGGCGCCCCTCCCAACGCGTGACATACCGCTCGACCTCCGGCTCCGCCCACCCGTCACCCGCGTCCAGCACCAGCAGCCCGCCCCCGGTACGCCCGCGGGCGGGCGCCCACACCTCCAGCTCCAGGCCACCGTCGTCGCCCCGCACGGGCACCACGGCACCCGCGCGCGCGAGAACCGGAATCCGCGACAAGGGGGCGTCGACCAACACCTGCCCGGGCCCCTCGTACGCCCGCTCCGTCACCGTGTCGTACCAGCGCCCGCGCGGCAGCCGCACCGCACGCCGGTCCGCCCCCGGACCGAGCACCGGCGCCACCAGAAGACAGTCACCCAGCAGGAAGGCGTCCTCGCACTCGCGCAGCGACCGCTCCTCGGGCGCACCCCACCACAACGGCCGCACATAGGGCGCACCGGTGAGGCGCGCCTGATGCGCCAGCGTCATGAAGTACGGCATCAGACGCCGGCGTTCGGCGAGCACCACGCGCGCGTGTGCCAGGACGTCCGCACCGAACTCCCAGGGCTCCCCACGCGTGCGGAACAGCGGCAGGTGGGCGCCCAGTTGGAGCCACCGCAGATACAGCTCGGGCGACGGGCTCCCGCCGGAGCCGCCCACATCGGTGCCCGAGTAGGGCACCCCGCACAGCCCGAGGCCCATGACCAGCGACAACGACGCCCGCAGCCCCGGCCAGCCGGTCGCCACTGTCCCCGACCACGCCCCTCCGTAACGCTGCATACCGGCCCAGCCGGAGCGGGAGAATATGAACGGCCGCTCCTCCGGGGCCAGTTCACGCAGCCCCTCGTAGGCGGCCCGCGCCATGCACAGGCCGTACACGTTGTGCGCCTCGCGATGGTCGCCACCGGGCCCCTCCAGGACATGGCGGGCCGAACGCGGCAGGGTCGGCTCCCCGAACGCGGTGAAGGACGTGGGCTCGTCCCTGTCGTGCCAGAAACCGGCGAACCCCTGCCCGAGCCGCTCCTCGTGCAGCCGGCCCCACCAGGCACGCACACGCGCGTGCGTGAAGTCGGGAAGGACCGACTCCCCGGACCCCGCGACCCCCCGTACGAGCCGCCCCGACGCGTCCCGTACGAAGACGTCCTCGGCGTTCCCGCTGTCGTACACGCTGTTGCCCGCCTCGGCCCTGACCGCGGGCTCGACGACCGACACCAGCCGTATGCCGTCGCGCCGCAGATCCTCGGCGAGCGTCGGCAGCTTCGGAAACCGTTCCCCGTCGACGGTGAACACCTGGTGCCCGTCGAAGTGGCCGGAGCCGAGATGCACAGCGTCGAGCGGCAGATCGCGCTCCTGGTGGCCGGCGACGATCCGCCGCACCTCCTGCTCGCCGCCGAGACCCCGCCGCGCGTGATGGTGGCCCAGCGCCCACGAGGGCGGCAGAGCGGGCGCACCCGTGAGCGTGGCCCAGGTGTGCAGCACGCGCGCGGGAGTGCCCACCATGATCCAGCAGCGCAGCGGCCCGCCGTCCATCCGCAGCTCGGACGTGCCGGCCCGGTCATGCCCCGAACCCGCGCCCTCCTCACCCTCCCGCAGCGTCACCGTCCCGTCCCAGGAGGTGTCCTGGAACACCAGATGGGTCGCCGCGTCGGCCACCACCAGCTGCACCGGCATGGTGATGGACAGCGGATCCTCGCCGGGACCGAAGGCGCGACGGGGATCCGTGTTCCACAGGCGGTACGTCCCATCGCGCAGCCGGGGCCCCGAGGCGCGCCCGCCGAGCCCGAAGAACCGCGCGTCCGCGGCCACCTCGGAACGCTGCGTCCAGCGGCTCGTGCCACCGTCCACGGGCTCCCACCAGCGGGGCGGCAGCTCTCGCCGCAGACTCACCCCTCCGGGGGTCAGCACCTCCACCGCACCGTGCCGCGACACCACGACCGTCACCCGCTCGGCCACGACCCGCCAGCCACCGTCCGTGTCCGGCTCCAGCGAGGCACGGGGATCCGGCTCCGGACCGTTGCCGGCGAGCGCGTACGACGGCTCGGGACCGGCCCCGTCCCAGCCCCAGAAGACCGCCCCGTTGACGGCGACAGCGATCCGCAGCTCGGATCTCGCGAACCGGACGACACCACCACCGGGACCCGGCTCCACGCTCTCGACGGGCCCGGGAACCCGCGCGCGCTCGGTACCCCGCGGCGGCAACCCGGCGGCGTCGACACGCCTGCGGCGCCAGGCGGCCCGCACGGTACGCAGCCCCTGAGCCGCACCCGCCGAACCGACCGCCTTCACCGAACGCACCAGGTCACGACCATCCATGCTGCTCAGCCTGCCACCGACTTCACCCGACAGGAGCACTGTTCAGCAGCCGTTCACCCTGGTAGGGGGCACATTTTCATCTCCACGACACGGCCCCCGCGCGGCGCGCCCTGGTGCCCGAGTCGATCAGATGGCATGGTCCGAGGCAGTCGTGTCACGCGCACAGTCCGGGAGCCGCCCCATGTCCACCACGAACCCCACGCCTCTCTGGCAGCCCGACCCGGAACGCATCGCCCGGGCTCGGATCACCAGGTTCCAGGCGTGGGCGGCCGAACGGCACGGAGCCCCCGCCGACGGCGGCTACGCGGCCCTGCACCGCTGGTCAGTGGACCACCTCGACACCTTCTGGCAAGCCGTCACCGAGTGGTTCGACGTCCGCTTCTCGACGCCCTACGCGCGCGTGCTGGGCGAACGCTCGATGCCCGGCGCGCAATGGTTCCCCGGCGCGAAACTCAACTACGCCGAGCACGCCCTGCGCGCCGCCGACACCCGCGCGGACGAACCGGCCCTCCTGCACGTCGACGAGACCCACGAACCCCGCCCGGTCACCTGGTCCGAGCTGCGCCGCCAGGTCGGCTCCCTCGCCGCCGAGCTGCGTACGCTCGGAGTGCGCCCGGGAGACCGCGTGAGCGGCTATCTCCCGAACGTTCCCCAAGCCGTGGTCGCTCTGCTCGCCACCGCCGCCGTCGGCGGCGTATGGACGTCCTGCGCCCCCGACTTCGGCGCCCGCAGCGTCCTCGACCGCTTCCAGCAGATCGAACCGGTCGTCCTGTTCACCGTCGACGGCTACCGCTACGGCGGCAAGGAGCACGACCGCCGTGACACGGTCGCCGAACTCCGCCGCGAACTGCCCACCCTGCGCGCCGTCGTCCACATCCCCCTGCTGGGCACCGAGCCCCCCGAAGGCGCCCTGGAATGGTCCGCCCTCACGCGCGCGGACGTGGCCCCCGCCTACGAGCAGGTCCCCTTCGACCACCCCCTGTGGGTGCTCTACTCCTCGGGCACGACGGGCCTCCCCAAGGCCATCGTCCAGTCCCAGGGCGGCATCCTCGTCGAGCACCTCAAGCAACTCGGCCTGCACTGCGACCTGGGGCCCGAGGACCGCTTCTTCTGGTACACGTCCACCGGCTGGATGATGTGGAACTTCCTCGTCTCCGGCCTCCTGACGGGCACGACGATCGTCCTCTACGACGGCAGCCCCGGGTACCCCGACACAGGGGCCCAGTGGCGGATCGCCGAACGCACGGGGGCGACCCTCTTCGGCACCTCCGCCGCGTACGTCATGGCCTGCCGCAAGGCCGACGTGCACCCCGCCAGGGATTTCGACCTGTCCAAGGTGCAGTGCGTCGCCACGACCGGATCGCCACTGCCCCCCGACGGATTCCGCTGGCTGCACGACGAGTTCGCGGCGAACGGGCCCGAGATGTGGATCGCCTCGGTCAGCGGCGGCACGGACGTGTGCTCCTGCTTCGCAGGAGCCGTGCCGACCCTTCCGGTGCACATCGGCGAACTCCAGGCGCCCGGACTTGGCACCGACCTCCAGTCCTGGGACCCGGATGGAAGACCTCTCGTGGACGAGGTCGGCGAACTCGTGGTCACCAACCCGATGCCGTCCATGCCCATCCACTTCTGGAACGACCCCGACGGCAGCCGCTACCACGACAGTTACTTCGACACCTATCCCGGAGTGTGGCGCCACGGCGACTGGATCACCCTCACCGCGCGCGGCTCAGTGATCATCCACGGCCGCTCCGACTCAACGCTCAACCGCCAGGGCGTACGCATGGGTTCGGCCGACATCTACGAAGCCGTCGAACGGCTCCCCGAGATCAAGGAATCCCTCGTCATCGGCGTCGAACAGCCCGACGGCGGGTACTGGATGCCGCTCTTCGTCCACCTCGCCCCCGGAGCCGTCCTCGACGAGGCCCTCCTGAACCGCGTCAAGCGGACCATCCGCGAACAGCTCTCCCCGCGCCACGTCCCCGACGAGGTCATCGAGGTCCCCGGAATCCCGCACACCCTCACCGGCAAACGCATCGAGGTCCCGGTCAAGCGCCTCCTCCAGGGCAGCCCTCTGGAGAAAGCCGTCAACCCCGGCTCCATCGACAACCTGGACCTGTTGCGCTTCTACGAGGAGCTGGCCCGCAAGCGCGCCTGACCCGAGGGCCGTTGTCAGTGCCCACCGTTACTGTGAGTGAGCATTGATCGACAGCACGCAGGGGGAACCATGACGAACACCGGCCACTCGACCATGCGGCGCGTTCTGCGACGAGAGATCGCGGGCACCATCGGCCTGCTCACCGACGAGCACGACTTCCGGGCGATGCGCCGCTACCGCACCTTCACCTTCCAGAACCACACGGCATACCTCAACGAGGTGGAGGCTCTCCTGAAGAGCCTCGCCGCCCAGGGCAGCCACACCACCGTCGCGCTCTTCGACCCCGAGGAGTACGCCGAATTCTGCGTCGCCTCCGGCCTCGACCCGGACGCCCCGTCCAGCCGCACCCGCTTCACAGCGGAACTCGCCACCACGGGCCCGACCGTTCCGTACGACGGCCGGCCTCTCGCCGAACTGCTTCCGTACCTGGTCGACGAAGCCGTCCGACAGGCGACCTGGGAGTACGCCGCCACACTCCTGGCCCGGATCGGCGCCTGCGCGTCCTGCGGTGAGGACATCGGACACGCGGCCTTCGCCCGCGCCTCCGACCTCGTTGCCCGCATCCTCGACACCGCTCCACCGGGAAACAGGCACCTCGTCTGCAGTGTCACGACACCGGCCGAGACACTCCTCGCCGTTCTCCACGCGGACGACGACAGCGCGGGCGCCAAAGAACTCGACGAGGCCGAGGCCCTCGAATTCACCACGGTCCTCGCTCTCGGCCTCGCCACCCGGAGCCCCGGCGGTCTCGTCATGCGCACCACCGCTCCCGGCACCACCGACCGCGTCTACGGCTGGCGCCTGCGCGGCAACGGCGTCGAGCCACTGACGGCCGGCGAGGTCTTCGACGCCTACTGCACCGATGCCGAATCAGGCGACCTCATCTCCCCGGAATCGGACGTCGACTACTGCACACCTCCCGGCCTGGGAGGAGAGCAACCCACGACGGGCCACCCGCACTGAACGAGAAACGGGCGAGGGGCGCCCACCAGAAGTGGAACACCCCTCGCCCGACGAACGGTCCACACCGACCCCGTCCGAACGACTGACCGGCAGTCGTCGGCCGACTACTCGCCCGACAGCACCGCCTGAGCGGCGTCGCGAGCCTCGTCGGCGCTGTCCGCCGCCCGGGCCGCAGTGGCGGCCCGCTCGCACTGCGCCAGCGTGTACTTCGCCAGCGACGCCCGCACATAAGGAATCGAGGCCGCACCCATGGAAAGAGAGGTGACACCCAGACCGATCAGCACACACGCGAGCAACGGGTCCGACGCCGCCTCACCACAGACCCCACAGCTCTTGCCCTCGGCCCGCGCCGCCTCGGCGGACAACGCGACCAGGTCGAGCAGCGCGGGCTGCCACGGATCCTGCAGACGGGAGACCGCACCCACCTGACGGTCGGCGGCGAAGGTGTACTGCGCGAGGTCGTTGGTTCCCAGAGACAGGAACTCGACCTCCCGCAGGATCGAGCGCGCCCGCAGCGCGGCTGACGGAATCTCCACCATGGCACCGAACTTCGCCCGGAGCCCGGCCTCGCGGCAAGCGTCCGCGAACGCCTTGGCATCGGCCCGGTCCGCGACCATCGGAGCCATGACCTCAAGGTGGACGGGCAGCCCCTCCGCGGCCTTCGCGAGCGCCGTCAGTTGCGTACGCAGCACATCGGGGTGGTCGAGCAGCGTCCGAAGACCGCGCACGCCCAGAGCCGGGTTCGGCTCGTCGGCCGGCGTCAGGAAGTCCAGCGGCTTGTCCGCGCCCGCGTCGAGCACCCGGACCACGACACGCCCCTCCGGGAACGCCTCAAGAACCTGCCGGTACGCCTCGATCTGCTTTGCCTCGGACGGCGCGTTCTTGCTGTCGTCCAGAAAGAGGAACTCGGTACGGAAGAGGCCGACACCCTCGGCCCCCGCCTCGACGGCGGCCGGTACGTCCGCGGGCCCGCCGACGTTCGCCAGCAGTGGCACCTTGTGACCGTCCGAGGTGGCACCCGGCCCGGTCGAGGCTGCCAGCGCCGCCTTGCGCTCGGCCGCTGCCGCCCGCAACTCGGCCTTCTTCTCCGCACTGGGTTCGACGAAGATCTCCCCGGTGCTGCCGTCCACCGCGATCACCGTGCCCTCGGCGAGCTCACCCGCACCGGGCAACGCCACCACAGCGGGGACACCGAGAGCCCGCGCCAGGATCGCGCTGTGGCTGGTCGGCCCGCCTTCCTCGGTGACGAAGCCGAGCACCAGAGTCGGGTCCAGCAGCGCGGTATCGGCGGGGGCGAGATCGCGGGCGATAAGGACGTACGGCTCGTCACTGTCGGGGACACCGGGCATGGGGACCCCGAGAAGCCGGGCGACGATACGATTCCGCACGTCGTCCAGGTCGGCCACACGGCCGGCGAGGTACTCGCCGGCACCCGCCAGGAGAGCGCGATACGCGGCGAACGCGTCGTACACCGCGCGCTCTGCCGTACTGCCGACCGCGATACGCCGATCCACGTCCGCCATCAGTTCAGGGTCCTGGGCCATCATGGCCTGCGCCTCAAGCACCGCCTGGGCCTCGCCGCCCGCCAGATTGCCGCGTGCGTTCAGGTCCGCCGCCACGGCGTCCACGGCCTGGCGGGCACGCCCCTGTTCGCGATCCGCGTCCTCCGCCGGGATCTGCTTCGCAGGCGGTTCGAGCACCGCCGTTCCCATGTGCCGAACTTCGCCGATCGCCACACCGTGGCTCACGCCGACGCCTCGCAGCGTTGTCACCATCTCACCGTCTCCGATAGTGCGGCGGGTCCCGCCGCCGCATTGGGCTTCCTGCTTACGGTCCTGGACCGGGGCTGCGGTCACTGCCAGCCGAAGAGGCTGTCACCAGCCTTCACGTCGCCGTTCTCCACAAGGCCGGAGAGAGAACCGACGGTGGCTTCGAGTGCCACGATCGGGCACACCGGGGACTTACCGGCGGCTTCCACGGCGGCCGGGTTCCAGCGCACCACGGCCTGACCACGCGTCACGGTGTCGCCCTTGTTGACGAGCAGCTCGAAGCCCTCACCGTTGAGCTGCACGGTGTCGATACCGAGATGGGTGAGTACACCGTGTCCTTCGTCATCGACGACGACAAAGGCATGCGGGTGGAGCGAGACGATGACGCCGGTCACGGGGGCGACGGCCTCCGAGGGCTCACGGACGGGGTCGATCGCGGTTCCGGGGCCGACCATGGCCCCGGAGAAGACCGGATCCGGCACGGCGGCCAGTCCGATGGCGCGTCCTGCGAGAGGGGACGTCACGGTGGTCAAGGGAAGCCTCCCGGGGTGGAGATTCAAACGGGCCGTCGCTGCCTGTTCCCGGACGGCACACTGTTGAGCAGCGTATGTCATATGAAGTGACGGTTCCGTATGAGAGACGTCGGTTGGCGTCCCTGGAGGGCCGCGCAATCGATTTGCGTCCGCTCCGACGGCCCGTGTACAGTCGTTCTCCTGCCTGGGGCGGAGCGACGCGATCAAGTGTCCTCGCCCGGCAGCATTCAACTCGTCAGATCCTATCCCGGGGTCCTTTTCGGCATGCCTGCTGAATGGTGGTCAGGGGGACGGAAAAACGCTGATAGAGTTGGAACCGCCGGAAAGGGAAACGCGAAAGCGTAAACCTGGAAAGCACCGAGGGAATCGGAACCGGAAACGGTCT
>NZ_LIQQ01000490.1 GCF_001418565.1 Streptomyces graminilatus
GGGGGTACGTGCCCTCGTACTCGACCGGGTTCTGGGTCGCCGCGACCATGAACGGGTCGGGGAGGGGGCGGGGGGTGCCGTCGACGGTGACCTGACGTTCCTCCATGGCCTCCAGGAGGGACGACTGGGTCTTCGGGGGCGTGCGGTTGATCTCGTCCGCGAGGAGGAGGTTGGTGAAGACCGGGCCGGGCTGGAAGGAGAACTCCGCGGTGCGCGCGTCGTAGACGAGGGAGCCGGTGATGTCGCTCGGCATCAGGTCCGGAGTGAACTGAACACGCTTGGTGTCGAGATCGAGTGCGGATGCGAGTGCCCGGACGAGCAACGTTTTGGCTACTCCAGGGACTCCTTCTAGTAGAACGTGTCCGCGGCAGAGAAGGGCGACGACGAGGCCGGTCACGGCGGGGTCCTGGCCGACCACGGCTTTGGCGATCTCGGCGCGCAGGGCTTCCAGGGAGGCCCGGGCGGCGTCCGGGTCCCCGGTGGTCCCGGCGTTGTCAGTGGTCGGGTCCATCATGGACGGCGTACCTCTCTTTCGAGGGCGTCGAGTTGGTCGGCGAGGGAGATGAGGGCTGCGTCGTCACCGGGCGGCGGGCCGAAGAGGAGGGAGTGCAGGGCCTGTCCGTCGCTGTGGTTCTGGAGCTGGGCGGACAGGGCGGGGAGCAGGGACTCGGGCGCGTGTGCCTGGGTGACGGGGACGCCTACGAGGGGGGCGAGGCGAGTGCGGGTGGTGGAGCGAAGAGCGGTTGCCGCGCGGTCGCGGGCGTTGGTCTTGCGGTAGAGGCGGGCGCGGCCTTCGACGGTTTCGGAGGCGCGTATAGCCACGGGGAGACGTTCGGGTACGAGGGGGCCGAATCGGCGTGCCCGCCAGAAGGCGGTCAGAACCGCGGCGAAGAAGAGTTGCAGGGTGCCCCAGACCCAGCCCGAAGGGAGCAGGTCGAGGAAGTCGCGTTCGCCGGAGTCGGAGCGCGAGCCGTCGGAGAGCGAGGGGAGGTACCAGACCAAGTGAGGCCGGGAGCCGAGAAGTTGAAGGGCGAGCGAGGCGTTGCCGTGCTCGTCGAGACGGTCGTTGTAGAGGATGTCGGGTGCCCCGAGCACGACGGTGTCGCCGTTCCCGGCGGCCGTGGGGACGCGTACGAGGGTGGGGAGGCCGTCGCTGGGGTAGCACGTGTCGCCGGAGCCGGTGGTGGTGTTGTAGCGGAAGCCGCCGGTGTCCGCGGTGCCCGCGCGTTGGGCGGCGGGCAGGTCGCAGTCGGGGGAGAGCTTCGAGTGGAAGCTGGTCGCGGGGTCGGCGGTGACGCCCGGGGCGAGTGTCCCGACGGACGGGCTGCCGGGGGCGACCAGGACCGTGCGTCCGCCGGAGTGCTCCGTCGCCGTGTGCAGTCGCTTCTGTTGACGGTCGGTCAGCAGGTCGGGGGCGGCGACCAGGAGGGTCGTGTCGGCGTCGGCCGCTGCGCCCGCCTCGGCGAGGGTGGTGACCACGCGTGTGGAGACACCCCGGTCGGCGAGGAGAGTGGCGACGGCGCGGCTGCCGCCGGGGTCGGCGGATCGTGGGTCGAGGTCGCCGTGCCGGGTGCCGGAGTTGATCACGGCGATCGTGACGCCACCCGTGAGGAGGATTACGACGCCGAGTACGACGCCTCGCGCGCGGGTCCACACCTGGCGGGCGGTGGGCGAGGTCGAGGTCGGGGCGGGGAGCGTGGTCCCGGTGCTCATTCGGCGGCTCCCTGGCGGGCGTTGAGGGCCGTGCGGGTGGCGCTGCCGGTGCTCGTGAGGGCCGGTTTCGCGCGTTCCAGGGCGTCGTCGAGTTCGGTGAGCCGACGGTACATCTGGGGGGTCGCCGGCCGTCCGCCGTATGTCACCTCGTCGAAGTCGCGGGCCGAGGTCCGCAGGCGGTCGGTGTGCGCGGGCAGGGTGCGTCCCGCTTCTGCGGCTGCCTCGTCGGCGGTGCGGCCGGGGCGGGCATCGAGGAGCGCGCGTTCCTCCAGGGAGCGGACGACGGCCCGCATGCGCTCCTGGACGGCCTGGTTCCAGTGGCCCTGGACGGCGTGGGCCTCGGCTGCGGCGCGGTGTTCGGCGGCGCTGCGGGGGCGGTCGTCGAAGAGGGCGGCGGCGGAGGTGGGGCCGGTGCCCGGAGTGCCGAGGCGCCACCACAGGGCGCCGATCACGGCGACGACGGCCAGGAGTACGACGACCAGTCCGACGACTCCGCCGGGAGTCGCGGTCGAGGCCGCGTCGAACACCTTGCCGAGCCAGTCCCAGAAGGCGTCCATGGCCCGTTGGAACAGGCCCGGGTCGTTCTCGTGGTACATGCGCTTGGACAGCTCGCGCCGTGCTGCCTCCCGCGCGGGATCACGCGGGATCGTCACCGGCGGGTCGTCGGCGGCCGACGACAGTACGGCGGTGCCGGCGGCGCGCAGCAGGGCTCGTACGGCCGCTTCTGCGGTGGGCGGCAGGGCCGGCACCGCGGTGAGGAATCCCCCCGTCAGGCTCACCGCATCAGCTCCCCGGGGTGGCGCCCGGGGCGCCGGAGCCCTGGACGCCGGCGGCGCGGGCCAGGTCGAGGTCGAGGGCCTCGCGGCGGATGCGCTGGTCGATGTAGAGGAGCACGGTCACGCCCGCGGTGATGGGGAAGGTGATCATGGCGCCGATCACCGAGCCGATGCCGCTGACGACGAGGAACGTCCACCCGGGGCCATCGGTGCCGTTGACGAGGCCGCCGATGCCGCCTCCGGTCAGGGCCGCGGCGACGAAGGTGAACGGCAGGACGACGATGGACGACACGATGCCCGCGATGATCGAGGCGAGCAGTTGGATGCCGAAGACCCGCCACCAGGAGCCGCTGACGAGCTTCGAGGAACGGCGGATGGACTTCACGATGCCCTGCTTCTCCAGCATCAGCGCCGGGGAGGCCAGGGAGAAGCGGACCAACAGCCACAGCGCGACGACGCACGCGCCGAAGGCGCCCAGGACGGCCAGCGCCGTGCCTCCGCTCTTGGAAGCCGTGAGGGCCACGATGAAGCCCGGTGCCGTACCGACAGCGACGATCGCGACGGCGATGAGCATCAGCAGGAAGATGAGGCCGAACAGCTTCAGGATCTGCGGGCGGGCGTCCCGCCAGGCTTCGCCGATGGTCACGCGCTTGCCGAGTACCGCGCGGCTGGTCACGGTCGTGAGCAGGGCGGTCGCGATGACGGTGCCGATCATGGAGATCACGAAGAGGGCGCCGGAGCTGAGCATGATCTCGCCCATGGCTCGGCTCAGTTCCTCGAAGCTGGCGGCTGTGCCGTCGAGGCGGGCGGCGCTCGTGCTGTCGGCGAGGAACAGTCCCTGGACGAGGATGGCGACGAGCTGCGTGAGGACCGCGACGGTGAGCGAGATGCCCAGCACGGTGCGCCAGTGGGCGCGCATGGTGGAGACGGCGCCGTC
>NZ_LIQQ01000491.1 GCF_001418565.1 Streptomyces graminilatus
CTGCGGGGGAAGGGGTCTCGGGGCGGTCGAGGCCGCCGGAGAAGCGGCGCATGCGCTCCAGGACGGCGTCCGCGGTGGGCCGGGGCATCTCGTCCACGATCCGTCCGTCGGCCAGGAAGAGCACCAGGTCGGAGTGGGCGGCGGCGCCCGGGTCGTGGGTCACCATGACGACCGTCTGGCCGAGGTTGTCGACAGCCNNGTCGAGGTTGCCGGTCGGCTCGTCCGCGAAGATCAGCTCGGGGCGCGAGGCGAGCGCCCGGGCACAGGCCACGCGCTGCTGCTGGCCACCGGAGAGCTGGGACGGCCGGTGCTTCAGCCGGTCCCGCAGCCCCAGGGCGTCGATGACCTGGTCGAGCCACTCCTGGTCGGGCTTCTGGCCCGCGATGTCCATCGGCAGGGTGATGTTCTCGACGGCGTTCAGCGTCGGGATCAGGTTGAACGACTGGAACATGAACCCGATCCGGTCCCGCCGCAGCCGCGTCAGCTCGCGGTCCTTCAGCCCGGTGATCTCCGTGTCGCCGAGCCACACCTGTCCCGCCGACACGGTGTCCAGCCCCGCCAGACAGTGCATCAGCGTGGACTTGCCCGACCCCGACGGACCCATGACCGCGGTGAAGCGCCCGCGCGCGATGTCCACGTCGACCGAGTCGAGGGCGAGCACGGTCGTCTCGCCGGAGCCGTACGCCTTGGTCAGCGCGCGGGCGCGGGCCGCGGTGCCGTCCGCCTCCGCGTGCCCGGGAGCGTGCTCCGCAGCAGGTGTGGACAAGGCTGTCTCCTTCGCTGGATTCCTGGTCGTGGCCGTCCCGAGGTGGTACCGACGCCCCTCGTCCCTTCGCCGACCGAGCGTAGTGTGACCAGGCGCACACCTGGTATCCCTTTTCGCCCCTGACTGGCCCCCTTGCGGGTGCTAGCACTCACGCGCTAGCTTCGAAGTATGGCTAAGACTCAGCTGAATGTCCGGGTGGACGAGGGCACCGCCCGCGCGGCGCGGGAAAAGGCCCTGGCTCGCGGAATGAGCGTCAACCGCTACATAGAGGAGCTGGTCCAGCAGGACACCGGCGAGGCGGGCCACACCTTCGTCGAGGCCGCCGCCGACTTCATGAAGCAGTACGAGTCCGTCTTCGCCGAGGAGTTCGGCACGGACCGTGAAGGCAAGCGCGAAGGTCGTCACTGAACCGTTGGACAGCCTCACGATCGACCTCGCCTGGCTCCTCATGATCGCCGAACGGAAGACGCCCGGAGATCCCCAGGTCTCGGACTGGGGCGCGCTGGTCGCCGCCGTCGCCCGCCACGAGGCCGAGATATTCGACGTCCCCGTCTACGGCGACCCGCACGCCCGGGCCGCCGCCCTGCTCCAGCTCCTGCTGCACGTACCGGCGCTGGAACGCTCCAACGCGCTCTTCGCTTCCGCGGTCGCCTACGCCTACCTCATCGCCAGCGGCGTCAAGGTCGTCACCTCACCCGAACAGGTCCGTGACCTGGCCCGCCTGGTGAAGACGGGCGACGCCTCGGTGCACGACATCGCGCGGGAACTGCGCCAGTGGAGCCTGTGAGGGTGCCTGGCGGGTGATCGCACTTCGCGATCCGCGCGGCCTCAGTGGTGTCTCAACGGTGCAGCTTCCGCTCGGCGTTGGCGGTCTTCTCGGTGGCCTCGCGGACGGTCGCGTCGTCCCCGTTCTTCAGTGCTTCTTTGAGCTCGTCGACCGCGGCCTGGACCTCGATCACGATGTCGCCCGGTGCCGTGTCCGCGTGGTCCTGGATGGACTTCTCGGCGGTATGGACTTGTTGATGGGCGCGGTCGCGCGTCTCGGCGGATTCACGGCGCTGACGCTCCCGCTCCGCATACCGCTCGGCCTCACGCACCATGCGTTCGAGGTCGGCCTTCGGCAGGGCGGATCCGCCGGTGACCGATACCCGTTGCTCCTTGCCGGTGCGCAGCTCCTTGGCGGAGACCTGCATGATGCCGTTGCCGTCGATGTCGAAGGAGACCTCGATCTCGGGCTCGCCTGCCTTCGCCGGCGGCAGACCGGTCAGGGTGACCGTGGCGATCTTCCTGTTGTACGCCGTGAGTTCGCGCTCACCCTCGTAGACCTTGATCTCCAGCGCCGTCTGGTTGTCCCGTGTCGTCGTGAAGATCTCGGACCGCTTGGTCGGGATCGTGGTGTTGCGTTCGATGACCTTGGTCATGCTGCCTCCCTTGGTCTCGATGCCGAGAGACAGCGGGGCGACGTCGAGCAACAGGACGTCCTTGACCTCGCCCTTGAGGATGCCGGCCTGGAGAGCCGCTCCGACGGCTACCGGGTCGTCCGAACGGACGCGTTGGCCCTCCTTGCCGCCGGTCAGTTCGTCGACCAGCTCGATGACCGCGGGCATCCGTGTCGAGCCGCCGACGAGGATGACGCGGTCGATCTCGTCGAGCCCGATACCGGCGTCCTTGATGACGTGGTGGAAGGGCACCTTGCAGCGCTCCAGCAAATCGGCGGTGAGCTGCTGGAACCCGTCCCTGGTGAGCCTCTCGTCCAGGTGCAGCGGGCCCTGGGCGGAGGCCGCGAGGTAGGGCAGGTCGATCGTGGTCTCGGTGGTCGAGGAGAGCTCGACCTTCGCCCGCTGCGCGGCCTCGCGCAGACGCCGAAGCGCTGTCCTGTCCTCGGTGAGATCGATGCCGTGGTCGTCGGTGAATCGCTTGACCAGATGATCGACGATGCGCTGGTCCCAGTCGTCACCGCCGAGTCCGTTGTCGCCGCAGGTGGCCTTCACCTCCACCACGCCGTCGCTGATCTCCAGCAGTGACACGTCGAAGGTGCCGCCGCCGAAGTGGATGACCACGACCGTCTCCTCGTCCCGGTCCAGGCCGTAGGCGAGAGCGGCGGAGGTCGGCTCGGCGATGATGCGTAATACCTTCAGCCCCGCGATCTGGCCGGCCTCCTTGGTGGCCTGCCGCTCGGAGTGGCCGAAGTACGCCGGGACGGTGATCACCGCATCGGTGACCCGCTCGCCCAGGTACGACTCGGCGTCCCGCTTCAGCTTCTGCAGGATGAACGCGCTGATCTGCTGCGGCGTGAAGTCCCTGCCGTCGACGCGTGTCTTCCAGCCGGTGCCCATGTGACGCTTCACCGAACAGATGGTGCGGTCCGCGTTGGTCACCGCCTGCCGCTTGGCCGTCTCACCGACCAGCACCTCACCGTTCTTGGTGAAGGCGACGACGGAGGGCGTGGACATGGCGCCCTCCGCGTTGGTGATGACGGTCGGTTCACCACCTTCGAGAACACTCACCACAGAATGCGCCGTACCAAGGTCGATCCCGACAGCACGAGCCACCGTGCACTCCCCCCAGCCGCCGCGGCGAAGCCGCGTGTGAACCATCCCTCCATCAGGTTTCCATATCCGGCCAATGCGCACACGGCTCTTTAAACGGACCGCAGGGGCGATTCCCGCGCCTGGAACTCCGCCGCGTTCCACGTTCCGCCCAGGATCGGGGCCAGCCAACTGCTCGCCAGCGTCCGGAAGTCGGCCGGGGGCAGTTTTCCGGCGCCCTCGGGCAGAGCCCCGGCCAGCCGGGACCCGGTGACGGTCGGCAGGTCGGCCAGGTTGCAACGGGCCGCCAGGTCCGGGGAGTCGGGCCAACTGCCGATGACGACGCCCGTCAAATGGACGTCCCTGCGGGCGAGTTCACGGGTCGTCAGTTCCGTGGCGTTCAGGGTGCCCAGGCCTGCCGACGCGACGACCAGTACCGGCGCGTCCAGAACTGCCGCCGCGTCCGCCAGGGTTCCGCCGTCGTCGTCGAAGCGTACGAGCAGGCCGCCGGCGCCCTCCACCAGGACCACGTCGTACTCGGCGGCCAGTTTCGAGGCCGTCTCCGCCACCTCGGCCGGCCGCACCGGGGGCAGACCGGCGCGCCGGGCGGCCGTCGCGGGGGCCAACGGGTCCGGATAACGGGCGAGTTCGAGGGTGTGTACCGTGCCCGCGAGGCGGGCGACCTCGTCGGCGTCGCCGCGCTCGTCCGGCCGTACCCCCGTCTGCGCGGGCTTCAGCACGGCCACCGTGCGGCCCGCCGAGAGTGCCGTGGCGGCGACGGCGGCCGTGGCGACCGTCTTGCCGACCTCCGTGCCAGTCCCCGTGATCATCAGGATCGCCACGCTCATCCCTCCTGTGCCGCCGCGCACACCGCGCGCGCGATCCGGGCCACGTCCGCGTCGCCGGTGACGTACGGCGGCATGGTGTAGACGAGGTCGCGGAACGGCCGCAGCCACACGCCCTCGCGGACGGCCGCCGCCGTGGCCGCCGCCATGTCCACCTCGTGGTCGAGCTGGACGACCCCGATCGCGCCCAGCACCCGTACGTCCCGGACCCCGGGCAGGTCCGCCGCCTTGGCCAGCCCGTCCCGCAGCCCGGTCCCGATCCGGTCGACCTCCGCCCGCCAGTCCTGGTCGAGCAGCAGACCGATGGAGGCGCAGGCCACGGCCGCCGCCAGCGGGTTGCCCATGAAGGTCGGGCCGTGGGCGAGCACCGGAACCTCGCCGCGCGAGATGCCGTCGGCCACCCGTGCCGTGCACAGCGTCGCCGCCATCGTCAGATAACCGCCGGTCATCGCCTTGCCCACGCACATCACATCCGGCGTCACCGCCGCGTGCTCCGCCGCGAACAGCGTGCCCGTGCGCCCGAACCCGGTCGCGATCTCGTCGAACACGAGCAGTACGCCGTACGCGTCGCACGCCTCGCGCAGCACCCGCAGATAGGCGGGGGAGTGGAACCGCATCCCGCCCGCGCCCTGCACCACCGGTTCGACGATCACGGCGGCCAGTTCACCGGCGTGGCGTTCGATCGTCGCGCGCAGGTGGTCGGCGTACGACTCCTCGTACTCCGTGGGCGGCGCGTCCGCGAAGACCTGGCGGGGCAGGACGCCCTGCCACAGCTCGTGCATACCGCCCTCGGGGTCGCACACGGACATCGGGTGCCAGGTGTCGCCGTGGTAGCCGCCGCGCCAGGTCAGCAGGCGTTGTTTGGCAGGGCGGCCGATCGAACGCCAGTACTGCAAGCACATCTTGACCGCGACCTCGACCGACACGGACCCCGAGTCGGCGAGGAAGACATGGTCGAGCCCCTCCGGCGACACGTCGACGAGGAGCTTCGCCAGCCGGACGGCGGGCTCGTGGGTGAGCCCGCCGAACATGACGTGGCTCATCCGCGAGAGCTGGTCGCGCGCCGCCTCGTTGAGCACCGGGTGGTTGTAGCCGTGGATCGCCGACCACCAGGACGACATCCCGTCGACCAGCTCGCCCGACCCGTCCGCGAGCCGCAGCCGCACCCCGCTCGCCGCCTCCACGACGAGCGGTTCGACCCGGCCAGGCATGGGCCCGTACGGATGCCAGACGTGCCGCCGGTCCAGGTCGAGCAGCTCGGACAGAGGCAGATCAGGCAGAACAGGCAGGTCAGGCATTGGGCGCGAGGTCGGTTCCGGCACCTCGGCGGCGTACGGTCACCAGGTCCGTACGCGGTTCCGTACGCGGTTCGGTCACCGTCGGCGTGGCGGCGGCGGTCGCCGTACCGCAGACACCGCCGCCCTCGTGCGACTCGCACCCGCCGCACCCGCCGCACGCGGATTCGTGGGACCCGCATCCGCCGCCCACCGCTGTCCGATGCTCCGCCCGGTGCTGGGGCAGCGTCACCTGGTCGGTGCCCTCGATCTCGAAACCGGCGTCGGCGATCATGTCGAGGTCGGCCTGGCCGGCCTGGCCCTCGGTGGTGAGGTAGTCGCCGAGGAAGATCGAGTTGGCGAGGTTCAGGGCGAGCGGCTGCATCGTGCGCAGATGGACCTCACGGCCCCCCGCGATACGGACCTCCGCGTCCGGGCACACGAACCGGACCATCGCCAGGATGCGGAGACAGCGCTGCGGGGTGAGGTTCCACTCCTTGGCCAGCGGGGTGCCCTCGACCGGGATCAGGAAGTTGACCGGAACCGAGTCCGGGTCGAGTTCGCGGAGCGAGAAGACGACGTCGACGAGGTCCGCGTCGCTCTCGCCCATGCCCGCGATCAGGCCCGAACAGGCGGACAGACCGGCCGCGTGGGCCTTCTGGACCGTGTCGACGCGGTCCTCGTAGGTGTGGGTGGTGGTGATCTCGCCGTAGGTGGCCTCGGACGTGTTCAGGTTGTGGTTGTACGCGTCCGCACCCGCCTCGCGCAGGCGCTCCGCCTGGCCGTCGGAGAGCAGGCCGAGGCAGGCGCACACCTCGACGCCCTCGTTCTGGTCCTTGATCGCCTTGATGGTGCCGGCGACCCGTTCCACGTCCCGGTCCGTCGGACCGCGCCCGGACGCCACCAGGCAGACCCGCTTGGCACCCCCGGCCAGCCCGGCCGCCGCGGCCTTCGAGGCCTCGTCCGGCTTGAGCCAGGTGTACTTCAGGATGCCGGTGGTGGAGCCGAGGCGCTGGGAGCAGTAGGAACAGTCCTCCGGGCACAGGCCCGACTTCAGGTTGACCAGGTAGTTGAGCTTCACCCGCCGCCCGAACCAGTGCCGGCGCACCTTCCCGGCCGCGGCCACCACATCGAGAAGATCGTCGTCGGAGGTGGCCAGCACGGCCAGCGCCTCTTCACGGGTCGGCAGCTCGCGCCGCAGCCCCTTGTCCACCAGCGTCGTCAGCAGGTCCATGGTTGCCGATCCTGACGTATCCGACGGCCCGAGGGAAAGGAGGGTTCGTACAAGAGAGGGGCTTCGACGTGTGGGTATTGCCACATCCTGGCTGTCGGAGGGGCCCGCTAGGGTCTGTCCACTGCCTACAAAGCAGTGTCTGCACAGCACGTCCTGCAAACGAGTAGCTGCCCGGAGGACCCATGGCGTTCGGCTGGATCGACGAGCAGGCCGAGGCGCGCCGGCGCGCC